>NZ_JAMYNW010000006.1:0-358940 GCF_040319365.1 Mesorhizobium sp. M0923
AAGCCGGATCAGCCGGTGGCGATCTGCGTCGAGCGCAGCCCGGCGATGGTGGTGGGGCTGCTGGCGATCCTGAAGGCGGGCGGCGCTTATGTGCCGATCGATCGCGCTCTTCCATCTGCGCGACAAGAATGGCTGATGGCCGATTGTGCTGCGCGCCTGGTGCTTAGCGAGAGTGACGATGATGATCTGCTTGAGGTGACGATCCCTGTTCTGGCCATTGAGCCGCTCATGACCGGAGCAGGGTCTAGTGCCGATCCTGGTCTGGCATTGAGCGCCGAGGCTGCCGCTTACGTGATGTACACGTCCGGCTCGACCGGCCTTCCCAAGGGGGTTGTTGTTGCTCACCGTGCGGTCAACCGGCTCGTCATCAACAATGGCTATGCGCAGTTCAGCTCGAGTGATCGTGTGGCGTGGGTGGGCAATCCCGCGTTTGATATCAGTACCCTGGAAGTGTGGGCACCGCTGCTACACGGTTCAAGCCTGGTTGTGATTCCACAAATTGATGTGCTGCAGCCAGAGGTGCTGCGCAGTCTGGTTCAGCAGCATGGCATTACCGTCCTGCATCTGACAGCCGGGTTGTTCAGCCAGAGCGCTGATGATTTAGGCCCGGCGCTGGCAAGCTTGCGGTTGCTATTGGTCGGCGGTGATGCGGTTGATGTGGCGGCAGTAGCACGGGTCTTGAGGGGGAGCCGACCGCAGCATCTCTTGCACTGCTACGGTCCGACCGAGACGACGACCTTCGCGACAGTCTGCGAGATTACCGCGATTGATGAGACGTTTGGCCGGCTCCCGATCGGCCGTCCGATTGCGAACACGCGGATCTACCTGCTGGACGCTCATGGTGCGCCGGTGCCGTTCGGGGCGGTGGGCGAGCTCTATATCGGCGGGGCGGGGGTTGCGCGTGGCTACCTGAACCGGCCGGAGCTGACGGCCGAGCGGTTCATCGCCAGCCCGTTTGTGGAGGGCGACCGGCTGTACCGGAGCGGCGACCTGGCGCGTTATCTGCCGGACGGCAATCTGGAGTTTTTGGGCCGCAACGACGAGCAGGTGAAGATCCGCGGCTTCCGCATCGAGCCGGGCGAGATCGCGGCGCGGCTTTGCGAGCATGCCTGGGTGCGCGAGGCGGTGGTGGTGGCGCGCCAGGACCGGGCCGGCGACAAGCACCTTGTCGCCTATGTCGTGTGTGGACCCGAGGCCGGCTCGGACGAGGACGGTGGCGGCGCGCTTGCCGGCGCCTTGCGCGCGCATGTGAGCGGGCGGCTGCCGGACTACATGGTGCCATCGGCATTCGTGCGGCTCGAGGCCTTGCCGCTGACGGTGAACGGCAAGCTCGACCGCAAGGCACTGCCGGCGCCGGAGGACGAGGCCTATGCGCGGGCGGCCTATGAGGCGCCGCGCGGCGCGA
Source organism: Mesorhizobium sp. M0923 (assembly GCF_040319365.1). Taxonomy (NCBI): domain Bacteria; kingdom Pseudomonadati; phylum Pseudomonadota; class Alphaproteobacteria; order Hyphomicrobiales; family Phyllobacteriaceae; genus Mesorhizobium; species Mesorhizobium sp. M0923. Next base: position 1,406 of record NZ_JAMYNW010000006.1, read on the forward strand.
TCGAGACGGCGCTGGCCGAGATATGGGCGGAGCTTCTCGGGGTCGAGCGCATCGGGCGCCACGACCACTTCTTCGAGCTGGGTGGCCACTCGCTCCTGGCGGTGCAGTTGCTCAGTCGAGCATTAGATCTTGGGCTGAACTTTAGCGCCGCCGACCTCTTCCAAGCCCCTGTTCTGAAGGAACTTGCATCGAAGAGTCATTTGGAGCCACAGCCCTGTAGTCCGGGCGTGATTTCCGTACAAGCAACCGGATCGCAGCCACCGCTCTTCTTTGTTCCCACAGGCTCGGGCGATTGTTCCTATGTCCTCGGTTTGGCGAACGAAATGGACATAGACTGTCCCATTTACGCTCTACCATGGCCGCCTTTCAATGAGGTTTGTCCACCATCTCTTGAGGCGATGGCCGCGGAGACCATCGTGGCGATTAGAGAGATCCAGCCGCAGGGTCCGTATCGCTTCGCTGGATACTCATCAGGCGGAATCTTGGCTTACGCAATCGCCCAGCGCTTGCTGAGTCTCGATGACGCTGTGTCGTTCATCGCTCTCATCGATGTTACGCTACCTGCAAACGTGACAAAGATATCACCCATCCAAATGGTACGAGACGTGGTGCTCGATTCTTTTGAATCCTTAGATGATGAGAGCTTCGAAGTGCTGGAGCAATTTGCTGGACAAAGTTCAATCGCTCAGCTGCTTGAAAAGGGGCAGCAAATTGGGGCAATACCTCTGGATCGTAATCTCCATAACGATGTTTTGATGTATGAAAGGACCGCCCGGTTTCACGAGGCGCTGCAGGCGTACCAAGTCCCAACCCTGCCAATTGAGATACATCAGTTTTATGCCACCGAGGCTCTCTTCAGTTCTCGGGCACGACAAGCTAAGAGTTCATTATGCCCAGAGGCACGTTCGCCTATGCGCGGCTGGGACCGGGTCTTGAGTCCGGAGGCCATTACTGCCGTACCGATTGTAGGCGACCACGTGACGATGATGAGTGTTCTGGAAAACCGCAAGGCTCTGGCCCGAGCCATTTCTACGCCTTTAACCGGGGTTCTTGAAAAAGATCCCTAGCGAACTGCACCGAAGGTTCTGGCACCCAGACGAGGTTCAGTCTCGGATCGCGACAATCCCCAAATGTCGGAGAGTTCTGGCTCGGTGATCCAAAGATGGGAAGCATATGTGGTCTGCCGCCGCTGCTGATCGACGACCGAGTCGATCAACTCCAAGGCCAAGCTGCATTGGCTGAGCTTCTCATTCGAAAAGCTCAAAGGGACCAGATAGAATGGAGACTATCACCATTGATCAACAGAACATCCTCCTCGGCATCCGTCCAATAGAACCGGCTGACGACTCCACCTTGTACGCTTCCGAAGTTACCTCGTTGGGACGCGCTGTTACCAAAGTTCGCCGCCAAAGCGGTGCTGCAAGAGTAGTCGCCAGAACACTCCTTGGCCAACTGGGATTCCCACAACTGCCGATCCTAAAGACGCGCTCTGGTGTTCCGATCTGGCCACCCGGCGTCGTCGGATCTTTGGCGCACCACGATACCGTAGCAGCCGCCGCCATTGCAGGGACGAAAAGGATTGCGGCTCTCGGCATCGACATTGAGCCTAATGAACCTCTGCCGGAGAACCTGATCGAATTGATTGCCACCCCTAACGAGCAACGCACGTACGATCTACGCCTGCTTCAACGGCGGGACCTCTTCGTTTTGAAGGAGGCTGTATATAAAGCCTATTTTCCACTGTACAATGATTTTCTTGAATTCCAGGACGTGGAAATTGATATCTCTGCGCGATTAGGATACGTGCCAAAGAAAGATTGCACATTTTCGCTCGAGTTACTTGTTTCCAACAATGTAATTGGGTTGGCGTATTCATGGCCGACATGCGGTGACCTTGCCCCGCTGATCTAATCCGGTTGACGTTCGTTCTGGCCCATCGAGAGGACCAGGACATGAAACGTAGCCGCTTTTCTGAAGAGATCATCGGAATTTTGAAGGAACATGAGGCCGGGGTGTCGGTTGCCGATCTGCCGATCTGTGCCGCAAGCACGGGGTCAGCGACGCCTCGATTACAACTGGAAGGGCCGCTTCGGCGGGATGGATGTCTCCAGGCTCGGCGACTGAAGGCTCTGGAGTACGAGAACACGCGGCTGAAGCGGCTTCTGGCCGACGCCATGCTCGACAATGCGGCGTTGAAGGATGCCGCGCCAGAAGCCAACTGCCTGCGGATACCGACGTGAAGCCGGCCGCCATTCCGATCAAAGACCGGCCACCGTTCCGATTTGAAGCCGGCCACCATTCCAATCAAAAGCCGGCCAGTTTTCGGCACTGAAGATTACCTCCTGGGTCAGCAACTTTGGCATCAATCACCTCGCCATGAACGGGGACATTTTGATGCCGGCAAAGAGAAGGCTGACCATGAGACAATTGAGACAGATGCTGCGGCTTGCCGGAAGCGGGACGAGCTCCCGCGAGATTGCGGTCGTATTGGGGATAGCGCGCAGTACGGTGCAGGATAATTTGCAGCGTGCAGCCGCGGTTGGATTGAGCTGGCCCTTGCCGGGCGAGCTGACCGACGATGCGCTTGAGCACAAGCTCTTCAGTCGCAACGGCGTCAAACAGGGCACGCGACGACGCACGGAACCGAACTGGGCCGATCTTGCGGTCGAGCTCAAGAAGCCCGGCGTCACCTTGCTCATCCTGTGGGAGGAGTATCGAGGATCGCATCCCGACGGTTATGGCTACAGTCGCTTTTGTGAACTTCTACGGGGATTTAAGCAGCGACTGTCACCGACGATGCGCCAGGAGCATGCGGCCGGCGACAAGGTCTTCGTGGATTATTCCGGCAAGAAGATTCCGATTGTCGATCGCAAGACCGGTGAGATCCGCGAGGCGGAGATCTTCGTGGCGGTGCTGGGTGCGTCCAGCTACACCTTTGCCGAGGCCACCTGGACGCAAACGCTCCCCGACTGGATTGGCTCGCATGTCCGGATGTTTCGTTTTTTTCACGGCGTTCCCAGACTCGTCGTTCCCGACAATCTGAAGTCGGGCGTCAGTCGCGCCAGTTTCTACGATCCCGAGATCAACCGCAGCTACGGCATGATGGCTTCCCACTATGGCGTCGGCGTTCTTCCGGCACGGCCAAGAAAGCCTCGGGATAAATCGAAAGTGGAGAATGGAGTGCGTTTCGCCCAGTCCTGCATTCTGGGGCGCCTGCGCAACCAGACTTTCTTCTCGCTGGCTGAGGCCAATGCCGCCATTGCCCAGGCGCTCGATCGCATCAACGACCACGTCATGCGCCGGCTGGGCGTCAGTCGCCGACAGCTCTTCGAGACCGTCGAGCGCCCGGCTTTGGCCAGTCTTCCACTGGAGGATTACGAGTTTGCCGAATGGCGTTTGGCCCGCGTCTCGACGGATTATCATGTCGAGTTCAAGACCTTCTTTTATTCCGTGCCCCACAGCCTCATTCGTCAGCAGGTCGATCTGAGAGCAACGGCGCGCACCATCGAGATCTTCCACCGCGGCAAGCGCGTCGCGGTGCATCAGCGCCGCTATGGAGGTCCTCGCCATGGAACCGATCCGGATCACATGCCCAGTTCCCACTGGCGCTATGCCGAATGGACGCCGGAGCGCTTTCGGCGCTGGGCCACGTCGATCGGGCCGCAGACCGAAGGTCTGGTCATCGCAATTCTCGCCAGCCGTCCGCATCCCGAGCAGGGCTTTCGAACATGTCTGGGCATCCTACGTCTGTTTCGCGACATCGATCGCAATCGGGCCGAAGCCGTGTCAGCCCGCGCTGTCGAGATCGGTGGCCTGAACTGCAAGAGCATCGCTTCGCTCATCGCCAACCACAAAGCCGCACGCCATTCCACCGAACCAACCGCCATCGTCGATCACGCCAATCTGCGTGGCCCTGATTACTTTCATTGAGGAGATCCACCCATGCTGATCAATCCCACCATCGACATGCTGCGAGAGCTCGGCCTTTACGGCATGGCAACCGCTTTCCAGGAACTCGACGCACAGTCCGAAGTGCGCGACCTCGAGCACGGCGAATGGCTTGCCATGCTGCTCGAACGCGAGGCGACCATGCGCCGCCAGAAGCGTTTCGAGGCTCGCGCCAGGGCTGCCAAGCTTCGCCATGACGCGCAGATCGAGAATGCCGACTTCCGCGCCGCACGCGGCCTCGACCGCAATTTGTTCATGGCGCTTGCCGGCTGCGGCTGGATCAGAAAGCATCACGGTCTTCTTGTCACCGGGCCAGCCGGCGTAGGCAAAAGCTGGCTTGCCTGCGCTCTTGGCCACCAGGCCTGCCGCGAAGACTTCTCAGTCGCCTACCACCGGCTTCCCCGGCTGTTCGCCGCCCTCGCGCTCGCAAGAGGCGACGGGCGATACGGCAGGATCCTCAAATCTCTTGCCAGGACCGACCTGCTGATCCTTGATGACTGGGGACCGGAAAAACTCAATGACGACCAACGCCGCGATCTCCTGGAGATCATTGAGGATCGCTACGAACGACGCTCAACCATCGTCACAAGTCAGGTGCCCGTGGATCGCTGGTGGGAAATTATTGCAAACCCAACTTTGGCCGACGCCATCCTGGATCGCCTCGTTCACAACGCCTATCGCATCGATCTCACCGGTGAAAGCATGCGAAAACAGCGCCCGCCAATCGTCCCCGAAAACACCGAAGCTTGACCTGAAACAAAACCCAACCCAAACATCAACGAGACCCAGGATCAGTCCGAAACTGGCCGCCTTCAAATCGGAAGGGTGGCCGGAATGAAATCGGAATGACTGGCCGGCTTCAAATCGGAATCGGTGGCCGGCTTCATCGGAATACGCAGCGGATCGGCTACGATTGTCGAATGCGGCTCCCGAAGATGCTGGACTTCGGAACGGGCATCGACGCCAACGAGCTGTGGGTTGCCCAACAGGGGTACTGGCACCACCGACAAGGTAGCGATCAATGACTGGTTCGCCGGGCCACCGCGCCCGCTGCAAAAGTCTGCGACGACTTTGGTGCCTGTCGGAATTTTCCATGGCCTGGACAGTACGCTAAGCAGCGGCCACGTTCGTCGCGGACAAAGGGCGATAGGTATGTTTGGAAGGGATAGGTGCTGAGGCCGCTTGCGAGCATGATCAGCCAGATCATTATGGATTGCGGGTTGCTGATGGCGCGCAGACGCTCCTTCATGCCGGAACGGTCAGAGCCCGCAATATCGGCCCCTGTCTTAACTGGCGCCTCCAGGACGCGATGGCGAAACAGGTAGAAGGCCTAATCGGCCCGAAGCTGCGATTTTGGCCAAGTTGTGGAACGTTGCCGGAACGGATTGACGGTGAAGGCTCAGCGACCTGAGAATTCACTCCTGAAACAGGGAGTGAACGTATGGGTTTGCGTGTTTCGCCTGAAGCTTTGGCTGGGGAATGGAGCCTCTCTTTTGCCGACAATGACTTTGTGAACGCCAAGCCGGCCGGGTCGAGGCTCGGACTGGCGGTGCAGTTGAAGTTCTTCGCAGCCTTCGGATACTTTGCCACCGACGCGACCGAGGTTCCGGACGAGGCGATTTCGTATCTGGCCGAGCAGCTTGGTGTCCGCGAGGCCGGTCTCGACGGTTACGATTTTTCGGGGCGGTCGGGACGGCGTCATTGCGCGGAGATTCTGCGCCATCTGAGCTTTCGCCGCATGAAGCGGGCTGACCGGGTCGCACTTTCAGATTGGATGGCGACGGAGCTCTGCCCGGGCGGGCAGTCCGTCGCGGTGATGTTGGAGGCTGTCTTTCTCTGGTGTCGCGACCACAGGATTTTCGGTCCGTCCGGTAAGGAGATGGAGCGGCTTGTACGCTCCGAGCGGCAACGCTTCCTGGAATGCTTGCTTGCCGGCGTTGCGGATCGGCTTCTGCCGGAAACGGTCGCGCTGATGGAGGCGTCGCTGGTCGAACCGGATAGTCTGACAGGATTCCATACAATTAAACATGACGCAGGTGCGGCAACGTTGGACAACATGCTTGCCCTGGCTGACCGGCTTGCCTTCATTCAAAAGTTGACACTGCCAAGGGATTTGCTGACGGGTGCCGGCAAGTCCTGGATCGATCAGATCGTCCGGCGGGTCGGCGCCGAAAAGGCTTCGGAGATGCGCCGCCACACCCCCAGGCGACAACTTGGCTTCTATGCCGTCTTCCTGATGGTGCGGGAAGCACAGATCATCGACGGGATGATCGATCTTCTGGTGGAAACCATCCACAAGATCGGAGTGCGCTCGAAGCGCAAGGTGGTCGCCGGAATCGCCAGGGATATTGAGAAGGTCTATGGCAAGGAACGGTTGCTGGTCGATATTGCGGGTGCGGCGATCGAGACGCCGGACGGCCGGGTCTGCGATGTAATCTTTCCGGTGGCGGGGCAGGAAAAGTTGGCGGCGATTATCAGGGAGCATCGGGCGAAAGGCACGCTCGAGCGCCGCATCTATCAAGTGATGCGCGGCTCTTATGCCAGCCATTACAGAAGGATTTTACCAAGACTGCTCTCGGTCCTGGAGTTTCGTTCGAACAACGCCGTGCATCGGCCCGTGCTCGAAGCCTTGGATTGGATCAGGCGAGCCTTCGGTACCGGATGCCGCATCGTACCACGCAGTGCCGTGCCGATTGAGGGCGTCATTCCACCGAAATGGCGCAGCGCGATCATCGGCAAGGACGGGCGCATCAACCGGATCAGCTACGAACTCTGTGTGCTCAGCCAATTGCGTGACCGCATCCGGGCGAAGGAAATCTGGGTGGTCGGCGCGGACCGCTATCGCAATCCGGATGATGATCTGCCCAAGGATTTCGAGGCCAGGCGCGCGGCCTACTATGGTGCCCTGAACCTGACGCCGGACGCGCGGGCCTTCACGCACCAGATCCGGGCCGAGCTCGAGCGGGAACTGCGGCTGCTGAGCACCGAAATCCCGCGCAACGATAAGGTGCGCATTCTCTGGCGCGGTGAAAACCGCATCTCGATCACGCCGTTCGAGCCACTGCCGGAACCGCAGGGCCTTCGCTCGGTCAAGGCCGAGATCGGGCATCGCTGGCCGATGACGGAACTGCTGGATGTTTTGAAGGAGACGGCCCTCGACACCGGTTTTCTGGATGCTTTTGAAACATCGGCCTCCCGCGTGACGCTTTCCCGCGGTGCGGTCGACCGGCGCCTGATCTTGTGCCTTTACGGATTGGGCACGAATGCCGGCCTGAAGCGCGTGGCGGCCGGATGCCCGGACGTCAGTTACGAGGAATTGCTTCACGTCGGCCGGCGCTTCGTTCACCGGGACGCGCTGGAGGCGGCTTGTGGGCGCGTCGCCAGTGCGACGCTGGCGATCCGCAACACCGCCATCTGGGGCGAGGCCGGCACGGCTTGCGCGTCGGATTCCAAGAAGTTTGGCGCCTGGGACGGCAACCTGATGACCGAATGGCATGTCCGCTATGGCGGTCGCGGCGTGATGATCTACTGGCATGTCGACAAGGGCTCGACCTGCATCTTCTCGCAGCTCAAGCGCTGTTCGTCTTCCGAGGTCGCTTCGATGATCAAGGGCGTGCTGCGGCATTGCACGGACATGGAAATCCAGCGGCAATAGGTCGACAGCCATGGCCAGAGCGCCCTCGGCTTTGCCTTCTGCAGGCTGCTCGGTTTCGAGCTCGCGCCACGGCTCAAAGCGATCGCCCGGCAGAAGCTGGCGCTGCCGCATGCAGGCCTGCGCGCCGAACTGCCCAACCTGCTTCCCGTTCTTTCCAGCGTCATCAACTGGGAGGAGATCGAGCAACAATATGACGAAATGGTCAAATATGCTGCCGCCATGCACAGCGGGATCGCCGATCCGGAAGCGATCCTGCGCCGCTTCGCCCGCGCCGAGGTGATGCACCCGACCTACAAGGCACTCGCCGAGCTTGGCCGGGCTATCAAGACGATCTTGCTGTGCCGGTATTTGCGCCACGAGCCGTTTCGCCGCGAAATCCATGAAGGCCTGAACGTCGTCGAGAACTGGAACAGCGCGACCAGCTTCGTCTTTTTCGGCAAGGGTGGCGAGATCGCTTCCAACCGGCTCGACGATCAGGAGATATCGGCGATGGCTCTGCATCTCGTACAGGCGTCGCTGGTCTATGTGAACACGCGCATGATGCAGTCAGTGCTCGCCGAGCCGAACTGGTCGGCGCGGCTGACGCTGGAAGACTACCGCGGCCTGACGCCGCTGATCTACGGACACATCAATCCTTATGGCCGCTTCGACCTCGATCTGGATCGCCGGATCGATTTCGAGCAGAAACAAGCGGCGTGACCCATCGAAGGGAATGTAGAAATGCCTGTATCGAAGAAGCCCCGAAAGAAGGCAGTGGCGAAATCCAAGCTGCCGGAAAATGACAATGCTCTGCCTCCAATGCCGGACCGGCGCGGCATGGAGGGGTTCATGGCAGGTCTTTTCGGCGGACAACGTGGGAGCGACCCGACCGACGCCGCGCAAGACGTCATGTATGAGGCCTGGGAAGCGACCAGTCGCAGCAAGCGTATCGCGCTGGCCAGGAAAGCGCTCAAAATCTCGCCGTTGTGCGCCGACGCTTATGTGCTTCTGGCCGAAGAGGAGGCGAGGTCTGTCGAGGAAGTGCTGGACTGCTACGAGAAAGGGCGTCGCGGCTGGGAAAATGGCCCTCGGGCCCGAGGGGTTCGAGGAGTATTCCGGTCACTTCTGGGGTTTTCTGGAAACCCGCCCCTACATGCGGGCGCGGGCAGGTCTTGCCGCCGTACTCTGGCGGCTTGGTCGGCATCAGGCGGCCATCGACCATTACCAGGCGATGCTTGAGCTCAATCCGAATGACAATCAGGGCATCCGCTACGTGCTGGCCGGGCATTTGCTGGCGCTCGATGACATCCAGGCCTTGAAGAAGCTGCTCAGACAGTACGAAGACGATTGCGCTGCTGCATGGCTCTACACGCAGGCCCTTCTCGCCTTTCGTGAAAACGATCCGGATGCCGGGAAGCTTGCCGAGGAGGCCTGGCTCGCGAACAGCCATGTGCCCGGCGTCCTGTCCGGCAAGCAGCCTCTGGTTGCCTCTCCGGACGGCTATATCACCTTGGGGGGCGAGGATGAGGCAGCTGACTACGTCGAGGAAAACGGCAAGGCCTGGCAGGCCACTCCCGGCGCAATCCCTTGGCTGGCGGAGGTTACCAGAAAGCTGAAACCACGAAGACGGCGTAACTGACCGCCCGGAACCGATGGGCGTGTTTTAATTTGGGTATACCCGGCCAGCACAACGGCAATGAACACGCCGCAGCCGCTAAGCCATGTTTATTTTGGGCCCAGAATGGGATATTGAACGAAGCTACGCGTTGGCACACCCAAAATGAACAGTTTGCATGACCCGCATCGGATACGCGCGCACCTCCACCACCGACCAGAACCTTGCCGCGCAAATCGCCGCGCTCAAGACCGCCGGCTGCGACGTCATTCGCGAGGAACAGAAGAGCGGCGCCTCGCTGGCAGGCCGCCCGCAGCTCAACACGATTCTCGACTTCATCCATGCCGGCGAGACGCTCGTCGTCACCCGCATCGACCGGCTGGCCAGATCACTGCGCGATCTTCAGGTGATCGTGGACAGGCTCAAAGCCAAAGGTGCGCACTTGTTCGCGACCGAGCAGCCCGTCGACACCTCGACCGCCGCCGGCAAGGCCTTCTTTGACATGCTCGGCGTCTTTGCCGAGTTCGAGACCAATCTGCGGCGCGAGCGCCAGGCCGAGGGGATTACCATCGCCAAAAAGCGTGGCGTCTACAAAGGCCGGCCACCGAAGATCGACCGCGCTGAAATCATACGCCGACTGGAAGAGGGCCACGGCCCGACACGGATCGCACGCGATCTTGGCATCTCGCGTGGAACTGTCTACCAGGCGCGGAAAGGCGAACCAGAATGAGCAAAGGCAAGCACATAACCCGCCTGATCCCCGCAGCCTGCGAAGAAGTCCAATCCCGCATGCTCGAGGCTTGTCAAAAAATCGCCGCGGACCATGGGCTGGTCATCGAGAGCGCCGGATGGCGTGGCTTGGACTCTGGGTTTGCCTTCGAGCCCGTGTTCCGTGTCAGCGTTCCCGCTTCCGACGGCACGGCATTCAATCTCGAGAAGGACATGTTCGAGTTTCTGGCCGCACGCTACGGATTGGCTCCCTCGGACCTCGGACGCGAGTTTAGTACCGGAAGCGAACGGTTCCGGATCACCGGCATCGATCCCAAGCGGCCGCGATATCCTATCTCCGCCGAACGCATTCCCGACCGCCGGGGCTTCAAATTTACCGCCGAAAACGTCGCCATGTTGCTGCAAGCCCAGAGCAAGTCATGATGTTCTACACTTGTTCCGCAACTTGGCCAAAATCGCAGCTTCGGGCCGATTAGGCCTGGTTGGCGCGATGCTTCGAGAAGAGGGCGTCACCGCCAACCATCTCGCTTGCCTGCATCTCGGCGCCCAGAAGATTCCACGTGAGCGCCGGCGGTCGCGCGCCCGCACCGAGCGGGTGGCCGCATTCATCGATGCGATCCGCGAGGCGGCCGTCGCCGGGCTGAAGGAGCATGATCGCCTGCTGCTCGCCAGAGAGCGGATGGAGCGCGTGCTGCGCGGCCGCCGCTCCAGCTCGAAGCTGCCCGTCCTGATGGATCTTGTGCTTTCCCGGCCGATGGTTTCCACCAGCATGGTACAGGCGGCGTTGAAAGTGTCCCGGCAGGGCGCGCTCGATCTTATCGGCGCATTCAGCTTGCGCGAGCTGACAGGCCGGGGAAGTTTCCGGGCCTGGGGGATCGTTTAGGCGCGCAGCGCATCGTCGGCTATACAGAGGCGCTGCGTCTGGCGCATTCCGATTCGACACCAGCGAACATCCCAAATGGCAGATCCCGAAATCCATCTTTACATCGATGACACTGGGAGCCGCGACCCAGACAGGGAGCCGCTGGTGAAGCGTCGTGACGAGATGGATTGTTTCGCGTTCGGCGGAATCCTCATCAATGAGGAAGACGTCGACGAGCTTTTCGCCAGATACAAGGCCTTCTGCAATAGCCACCATATCAACTACCCGCTGCATTCTTGGGCAATCCGGGGCGGGCGCGGCGATTTCGGCTGGTTGAAACGTCCCGAAGCGGCATTCGCATTTCTCTCCGATCTGGAGCGGTTCCTCGTGGACCTGCCGATCGTCGGCATAGCGGCAGTAATCGACCGGCCGGGCTATGTTTCCCGGTACAGGGACCGGCTCTGGTTGATGAGCAAGACTGCCTACTGCATCCTGATCGAGCGTGCCGCCAAATTCGCGCGAAGCCGCGGCCGAAAGCTGCGCGTATTTTTCGAACGCGCTGGCAGGGTCGAGGACAACGAACTGATCGCCTTTGCTCGCTCGCTGAAGAAGGACGGGATGCCTTTCGACGAAAACAATTCCGCGTCCTATCAGTCGCTGAGCGCGGCAGAGTTCCGGGACATTGTCAGAGGCGAGCCGCGAGGCAGGACCAAGGCCACCCCGATGATTCAGATTGCGGACCTGGTTCTGTATCCTATGGCCAAAGGTGGCTACGATCCGATCTACCGACCCTACGTATCCCTGATGGAGAACAAGCGGTTGATCGACGCCTTGCTCGATCCGAACGAGCGCGCGAGCCTTGGCATTAAGTACAGCTGCTTCGAGCGCATAAACGACAAAGGCCCGGACGAACCGAGCCTTTGAGAAAGTGTCGGCTGGCGCTTGGCGCCAACCCCGGAGCGTTGCTCACACTGGTATTATGGTGTGGTTGACCTCTGTTTTCAAGACTTGCTGTTGAGATGCTGGCTCAGCGTAGGCGAGGCTGGCGTCGCGCCCATCGCCATTATTCTACAAGACCGAAGACGGGGCCAAATCCGCCATGCCATGACATGTCGCTACGGCCCAAGTGAGGCTCGTAGATGCCCACGCCATTGCCGCCATCCAGAAACAGCGCATTGGGACAACTGAGGTGGTCGCGAAACAGGCGCGCGAAGTTATGAAAGTTCACGGCGTCCTCGCTTATCGGGAAGTTGACTAGCCCACCGTCGCAGACTCCGACGCCGCTTCGACGCGTTCGATCGCTCGATCCGGCAATGAAGATGGGATTCAGCTTGTTTTTGATCACGAGCATCGGGCCGGACTGGGTGGCAAACCGCGCCTTTGGTCGACGCTTCAGATAGTCGGTCGTCGGCAGGATCCCGGCATCGGCGTCATTCAGAAAGAACACGCCATTCGGCTTCTTGTAGAAGTTGGGCACCTTTCCAGGCGGGCCATCCATTGTCTTCGTGCTGGCGGGCCGCAGTTCCTGGCCGTTCTCGACATAGAGTCCAATCGGCGAGAAGTCGGTTAGATACATGCCGGCGTTCATCGCGAATACCAGCGTTCGTCCTTCGTTGGCGACTGTCTTGGCTATGGCCGGGAAGCGACGATAGGGGTCGCCATGGGCATCTTTCCAAAACAATCGAAGGTCGTCATGCCCCGGTGTCGCGGTGCATACGATGAATTTTGCCTCTTCGAACGTTTGCTCCTCGCACGGTTGGGCCAAGACAGGTTGCGCGGCTGCGAAGGAGGTGACGAGTAAGAGACGCGGGATCGGAGCGAGGTGTTTGGGGTAGAATACCATCGTCAACAAGTCTCGGAGGCAGCGAGAAAGACAGTACGTGAAATGATCTCCGCCAAAAATGATCGGCGAATCCTTCGATGGCAGCAGGCTATCCTCGACAGCGTTGACACGCCTTCAATACGTTGGTCGGTGCTGCGCCGTAACCATTCGTGGCGCTCAAGGCTGGGGTCGTTTGCGGGAGAGGGCGAAACCCTACCCTAAGCGATGCCAGCGATATACTCGTCCTGCGCGGGAAATATCTATACAGCGTCTGGCGGGAACGACACCGTCATCTCCGCACCTGGTACCACGCGTTCGCTGACGCTGCAGAGGACCTGAAATCGCTCCCGTGGGCTTGATCGCTATGGCGCGCGCCAGCGCTGCGCGCTGGAAAACTGCGCCGGGTAGCGTTTCTCCAGTCCAGATCGACGAGATCGAGCAACTCGATCGCCTGCTTCCTGATTTCGGCCGCAGGCGGCCGTGTCGCACCCGTTCGCCGGAGCGTCACTCGGTCAGGACGCAGCCGCCAAATCCTTCACGGCACAAAGCGGTGGGGCGTCTCCGGCGTCCGAAACGTCGGGAGCAATCTCGTGGCCGCCACCCTGATTCGACTTGTCCTCTGGGAAGACGCGCACGTTCTTCAGTTCGACATACACCTGCACCCCCGGCTCCAGGGAAAGCTGGGTGCTTTCCTCCTTGCTCAACTGGGCAGTTAATGGGCTGCCATCGTCGTTACGAGTCAGTTCGAGTTGCACCAACGGTCCCGCGGAATTCACGCGCTGAATAGTCGCGGCGATATTGGCACCTTCGCCGGCTTGCTCGCGCACCTTGACCTCGTGAGGCCTGACATATGCAACCGCCGGCGCATCCTTCACGGCGACATGCTCAGGAACAAAGAGTTCGGTCTCGCCCAGGCGCAAACGTCCACGACGAATTCGGCCATGGAACAGGTTCACATTGCCAAGGAAACTGTAGACGAACGGGGTGGCCGGGTTCTCATAGATCTCGTCCGGCGTACCGATCTGCTCGATGCGCGCCTGATTCATCACCACGACACGATCGGCAAGCTCGAAGGCTTCCTCCTGATCGTGTGTGACGAAGAGGCTCGTCACATGGATTTCTTCGTGCAGCTTGCGCAGCCACTTTCGAAGTTCCTGACGTACCTTGGCGTCGAGCGCACCGAAGGGCTCGTCCAGCAACAGAACCTTGGGCTGGGCCGCAAGTGCCCGCGCCAAGGCGACACGCTGGCGTTGACCGCCGGACAACTGGCTGGGGTAGCGATCCTGCAACCCTTCCAGGCGGATCAGCTTCATGAGCTCATCGACGCGCTCGCGGATCTGCGGCTTGGGCGTCTTGCGGACCCTCAGGCCATAGCCGACATTCTGCGCCACCGTCATATGGCGAAACAGCGCGTAGTGCTGGAAGACGAAACCAACCTTGCGATCACGGGCGGAATAGTTGGTGATGTCTTCGTCCTGTTGCAGCACGGTGCCAGAGTCGGCGACTTCGAGGCCGGCGATGATCCGCAGCAGGGTAGTCTTTCCCGAACCGGACGGGCCGAGCAAGGCGACCAGGTTCCCGTCGGGCACCTCAAGGCTGACGTTGTCGAGCGCGCGGTAGTTCCCGAACGTCTTCGAAACGTCCTTGATCAAGATGCTCATGGTTTAACTCCATTTGTCCGGGCCGGGACACTGGCTGCATTCGGAGCCCTCCGGTCAAGCTGAACCTTGGCGATCAGTGTGATGATCGCGACGAGGGTGAGCAAGGATGCAACCGCGAACGATCCGGGGAGATTATACTCCTGAAACAGCTTCTCGATACGGAGCGGCATTGTATCCGTCTGTCCCGCTATGTGGCCAGAGACCACATAGACGGCTCCGAACTCTCCCATAGCGCGAGCATTGCACAGGATGACGCCGTAGATCAGTCCCCACTTAATGTTGGGCACCGTGATGTGCCAGAAAAGCTGCCATCCGCTGGCTCCCAGACTGACCGCCGCCAGTTCCTCCTCGACGCCCACGGCCTCCATCACGGGGATCAGCTCGCGCGCGACGAACGGGAAGGTGATGAACGCCGTGGCCAGAACCAGTCCGGGGAGGGCGAAGATGATCTTGAGGCTCTGATTGCGCGGCCAAACCTCGAAATAGACCTGAAGGTAGAACAGCACGCCAAAGATGATGGCGCTGCCGAGCAGCAGCACCAGATAGGGATGGTTCCACAGCCCGCGACGCGCCTTGGGGCTCAGCGGCCTCAAGATGTAAAACAGCAGAATGAAGATGCCGACGGCGAGGGCCGAAATCAGATACGGCATTATCGAGTAGCCGTCCGCCCTCAGGAACGGCCCAAGATATCCCTGACGCCCGAAGATCAGCACGAACATCAGCCCCGCCACGACCGGCGACACCGCAAAGGGCAAGTCGATGAGGGCGGTCAGCAGCGTGCGGCCGCGGAAATTGAACTTGGCGATCGCCCAGGCCGCCGCGACGCCAAACACCGTGTTGGCGACCAGCGCAATCGGGGCCACGATCAACGTCAGAACGATCGAGTGCCGCGTGTCCGGATCGTCGAACAGATTGCGCCAGTAGGTCACCACCCCCTCGCTGAGGGCTTGCACGAAAATGTTTGTGACCGGAATGACGATCAGAACGATGACGATGGCAAGGGCGGCTCCCGTTAGAAGCCACCTGACCCAGGCCGGGTCCTGCTGCGCGCGGCGAATGTTAGCCGGAGTAGCCGTTGCTCCCGGCCTTGGCAATACGGCTTCAGCGCTCATGGCGCATGCTCCAACGCTCCAGCATGTTGATGATCACCAGCATGGCGAACGAAATGACCAGCAGCACGACGGCAATCGCCGTGGCTTCACCATAGGCGAATTCCTCCAGGCGCGCCACGATCAGGATCGCTGCGATTTCCGTTTCATACGGCTTGTTTCCCGACACGAATACGACCGAGCCGTATTCCCCCACGCCGCGCGCGAAAGCCAGCGCAAAACCCGTGATAAGCGCGGGATAAAGGCTGGGGAGGATGACATCCAGGAAACTCTGCAGGCGCGTGGCGCCCAGGGAGGCCGAGGCTTCCTCCGATTCCGGATCGATGTCTTCGAGGATCGGCTGCACCGTTCTCACAACGAAGGGAAGCCCTACGAAGACCAGAACCAGGACGATCGCGAAGCGCGAATAGGCCCCCTCAATTCCCCAGGGAACCAGGTACTGCCCGAGCCAGCCATTCTCGACATAGAGCGCCGAGTAGACCAATCCGGCCACCGCCGTCGGCAGCGCCAGGGGCAGGTCGACGAGCGAATCCACGATTTTCTTGCCCGGAAAATCGTAGCGGACCAGCACCCATGCGATAAGAAGGCCGAGAACCAGATTGATCAGCGCCGCGACGAAGGCTGCGCCGAACGTCAACAGATATGCCGCGCGCGCCCGCTCCGTCCACACCGCTCCCCAGAACTCCTCGAACGACAGCGACCCGGCCTTGAAAAAGACCGCCGTAATCGGAATGAGTACCAGGACGCTAAGGTAGAAAACCGTGTAACCCAGCGTCAGCGAGTACCCGGGCAAGACTTTCCTGTTTGCACTTGCCATGACCTTGCCAACCCATCTCTCTCAAAGTTCGGCCCCGCGCCTGTTTTCCGGCGCGGGGCGTACAATGACATTCAAGTTCGTCGTCTTCAGGACTTCGGCTTGTAGATGTTGTCGAATACGCCGCCCTCGCCGATGAACTGCTTGTGGGCATCCGGCCAGTCCTTCGCGATGTCGGTTATCGGAAACCGCTTAATCTCGCCAAAGGTCGTTCCAATATACTTTTTGTGGATGGCCTCGTTGGTCGGCCGATAAAAATGTTTTGCAAGGATTTCCTGACCCTCGTCAGTGTAGGTGTACTTCAAGTACGCTTCCGCTGCTTCCCGGTGACCGGGTGCCCGGTCAACAACGTCATCGACCACGGCGACGTAAGGCTCGGCCAGAATGCTGACAGGCGGGTTGATGATTTCCAACGCGCCTTTCGCCTCCTCCACCTCGAGATGCGCCTCGTTTTCCCACGCAAGGTGCACGTCGCCGATTCCCTTCTGGACGAACGTTGTCGTCGCGCCGCGGGCACCCGAATCCAGAACGGGAACCTGCTGGTAGAGCTGGGTGACAAACTTCACGGCATCATCGCGCGAGCCGCCGCGCACGACCACCGAACCCCACGCACTAAAGAAGCTCAGATAACCGTTTCCGGAGGTCTTCGGATTGGGGGTGACGATCTCGATGCCGGGCTTCACCAGGTCCGGCCAGTCCTTGATGCCTTTCGGATTTCCCTTGCGAACGACAAAGACGATGGTCGAGGTGTAGGGCAGAGAGCGATTGGGCAGGCGATCGACCCATCCCTCCTTAATCAGCCCGCTTTTGGCGACGGCATCCGTGTCGAGGAAGGACGCCAGCGTCACCACGTCGGCTTCAAGGCCGTCGATGACAGCGCGGGCCTGAGTGCTCGAACCGCCGTGCGACTGCTTGATGCTCAGCGTGTCTCCAGTCGACTTCTCGTAGATTGGTATGAAATGCTCGTTGATGTCGCGCCAGAGTTCCCTAGTCGGATCATAGGACACGTTCAGGAGTTCGATCTCGGCGGCGGAAGCCGGTACTGAAAAGCCTGGGACGCCGAGCTGGACAGCGCCGACCAGGATGCCGGCAAGAATTGCGTTGGTTCGAAGTCGGGTCATTGTCTGCCTCCGTTGGAATTCCATCTTAATCTAGTAATTTTGTAGAATATTGATGCAATGGCCTTTGCGTTTTTCGCGGGCGGCGCGCAAATTTACGCCTCCTGCGGACATTTCAGGGAATTTTTTTGCCTCATCATGGTGTAATGCGCAACGCTCCAGCCAACAGCGACATTGTCAAGACATTCCTGTGGCCGCGCGCCAGGCCTGCACAATGACGCTGTGCTGGTTCCAGATCATCAGCGCTCCACTCACAGCCATGAGCGCGACCACAAGGCCGCGGAACTGTCGTCCACTCAGGCGTTCGAGCCAGCGCTTGGCCAGCAGATTGGCAAGCGCAGCGCCCAAACCCGCGGCTGCGCCGTACATGGCCGCCTGACCACCGAGCGCACCGAGTCCAGTGAAAACCGCGACCTTGACGACATCGATCACAAACGAGTTCACGGATTTCGTGGCGACCAACGTCTCCTTCTCCGAACCGTAGTTCAGATAGAGCGAATTCAGGACGGGTCCCACCGTGCCCATCAGCGCCGACAACAGCGCGACGATCAGGCCGGCCGGGAGGAACCACCAGCGGCGAACTCGGTAGCTCCTCTCGCGCGCCCCGCCGCGAAATTCCCAGACTGCACTGATCAGATAGATCCCTATGAGTATCTGGAGCCATTCCGCTCGACTGTTGGCGAAGAGCCAGGAGCCCGCCGCGGCGCCGGCGATGGCGCCGGGCAGGTACCAACGGACCAGGCTCCAATCGATGTCGCGCCGAAAAGCCAGGGCGCGGATGGGATTGCCGATGAGCTCGGTCAAGGTGATGACCGGCGCAACCGCGGCGCTCCCTGTGATGAAAGTCACGGCGGGGATCAGCAATAGACCGCCGCCTCCGGCCGAGAGGGTGTTCAGCGTCCAGGTGAGGAACCCCGCCAACGCCAGGAGGCCTAGTCTAATCCAGTCCATCCGATCAGAACGAAGCGGGCCTTTGATCGTTCCGAACGCGTCGGTTAGCAAAAGCCCGGCCCGCCCCTTGAGTCTCGTCTGCGATGGAAATAATCACCGTTACCGGGCCAAACGCGGGCGCCCGGAAGACCGGACTCCGGCGCACCGTACCGCCGATAGCTTTGAAAGCTGGTTGAAAGCGGACCGCTTAACCAGCCGGAGTTACGGTGAAGTCATCAAAATACACGTGACTGTCGGCCTTCGACCACAAGCCAACACGCCCGGTCACCGGCTCAGGCAGCGTGTCCTGCAGGTAGAGCTTGCCGTCGACATAGCCTTCGACCTTGGTGCCGGCGATGCGCACCTTCAGGTCGTGCCATTCATGGGTTGAGGTTGGGGTGTTCTTGACCCAGGTCACCGACGAGCGTTTCCCCTTTTCGAACTTCCACAAGACAAGGTTGTTCTCCAGAGGGTTGGCGCGAATCGTGAGATAGTCGCCGTTAGGCTTCAGGTTGAACAATATCCCGGCACCTTGATCAATGCGGCCGGAAATGCCCTCGAACCGGACGGTGATCTCTCCGTCGCGGAAATCTGGCATGCGTTCAAAGACTGCGTAGGGGAAGTATGCATAGGCTTGGACGCGGTCGAGAAACTCGGCATACCGCTCCCCATAGAGCGCCCGTGCCTTGTCGGCGAGACCGGCGGAGGTCTGTCCCTCCTTCCATTGGCGCCCGTCGACGGCCAACACCTTATTGTCGCCTTCTGTTTCGATCCGCCAAACGCCCACCACGCCGGGCATCGCCTTCGAATCTGCGCCAACTTCCTCGTCCGAAAAATTGACGATGTCCGGCGAGCCCGCCGAGGCTGGCAGCAGCAAGGCCACCAAGCCGGCACCTGCCGCGGCGACTGTCTTGAGGCTATGTAAGATGTTCACGGCTGATCTCCTTCTGGCTTGAGGCGTATGCGATGGCCGGTGCCCTGCGGCTCCGCCACCAGGCGACTCCAATGAGTAGCGGCAGGCCGCCAAGGAACCAGGGAAGCGCGATCCACGGAGCCGCGACGAGCGGATAGCCGGGATAATCGCCGGCCCCGGTCGCCGGCACGGGCAGGGGTACATTTGCGAGCCCATAAAGGAGCGGCAGTACCTCCTGGGTGCCGGTCGATCGACTGACGGCCGACCGGCCGCCATAGCTGTACTCGACTTCGCCATACGACTCATCGCTTGCGCTGTCGACAACACTCTGCTGGTCGCCTGCAAAACGGATGACAATCCGTGGAATGACCCGCTCGAGCTTCGATAGGACGCTTGTTCGTAAATCGGCGTACCGGGGGTCTTCGGGCGCCAGGTGAACGGTGACGGTCAGCTGCTCGCTGAGTTGCGTCAGGGCCTGTTGGTCGGCAAGCGAGAAAGAGTTCCGTCGGTCCTCGGTCGCATCGGCCGACCATCTGATCTGGGTAGCCGCGACCATCACAAGACAGGTCGCCACGAGGCAGATGAGCGAACCGACAAGCTTGATGCGCACGGTAGCACCCATGGGGAGCCAGATGGCAGCGAGTGCGGCAAATCCAAGAATCGCCGCAAGCACCCCGACGACGAGACTGAGCGATAACAATCCGAGCTCAAAGGTATGCAGCGTTTGCGTGAGCGATAGCCGCGACGACCAGCCAAGGAGGTCGGGTTGGCTGGCCGCCGCGAAGTCGATGACCCACGATCCGAGTGTGAAGCCGAGTGTGACAATCGCCGCGGTTGCCGCGCTCTCGGTAAGCGCAGCTGCGAATAACGCGATGGCGCCGACCAACAGGCCATAGAGCAGATGTCCGAGAACAAGGTTCAGGGTCTCGGCGACGAACAGATGTCCGCCCATGAACTCCCAAATCGCGAGCGCTGAGAGCGCAGGGATACTGGCAGTGAGCCAAGCTGCGAAGACGGCGACCAGCTTGGCGCCAATCAAAGTCGGCGGTCGATAGGGCAGCTGGATCAGGAGCCGCAAGGCGCCGGACTCCTTTTCGTTGCCGAGCACGGGTATGGCAACAAAGGGAAACAGCAGCGTAACGGCGACGTAGAAGCCGCCGAACGTCGGAACCAGTACGCCGTCCAGCGGGGATAGTGCGCTCGCGAGCCCAGGCGAGGTGAGCGCAGTAGCGCTCGTTTCGCCGTAGAGCGACACGGCCTGAAAGAAGCTGAAGCCGATGAGAGGGCAGAGCATCAGCAGCATTGTCCAGAGCGGCCGGCCGCTCGCCATTTCCCGCAGCTCCTTGGCCAGCAAGGGGCCGAAGGGAGCGTCGAGCGGTACCGCTGCCTCAGGTGAGCGCAAGGAAAACCTCCTCCAACCCACCGGAGAGGATCCCCGCACGCTCCCGCAAGTCGCCCAAGGTCCCGACGCCGCGCACGTGGCCTTCTGCGAGCAAGACGAAACGGTCGCATATGCGCTCGGCATCGAGCAGCTGGTGTATGGCGAGGACGAGGCTCCGCCCCTGCGCCGCAACTTTGCGCAGCACGTCCATGATCTCGCGGGTCTGTCGCAAGTCGAAGCCGTCGAAGGGCTCGTCCATCAGCAGCAGGGGATGCGGCGTAATCAGGGCAAGCGCCAACATCAGTCGACGGGCATACCCCTTTGGACAATGCAAGCACCCGCTTGTTCAGCACCGGTGCAAGTCCGACCGCCCTAACTGTGTCCGCGACGTCGAGGTCCGATGTCCGGTAAACACCGGCGAAGAACGCGAGCACCCGTTCGACATACTGGTCGCGCCACGGCCGGAGGCCGTCGGGGAGGTAGAAGATCGATCTCCGGCGCAATGCGGGTGGCAGAGGGGCGCCGTGCTAGAAAATCGTCCCCGAGTCGGCGGGAAGAACGCCGGCAACTGCTTCGAACAACGTGGTTTTGCCGGCTCCGTTCGGTCCGATGAGACCGAGAACTTCGCCGGCTTCGACCGTGAAGGCAACGTCCGCCAACGCTGTTTGCGGGCCGTAGCGCTTTGTCAAGGCGTCGACCCGAAGGGCGACTCCGCTCGCTGGCGATGTTGCGATTTGCGCCTTGTCAGGCTTCCGGCTTCGCATCAACATCGGCTGATTCCCTCCCGGCGTGCGATTGGGCATTGCCCGGCCGAACTCCGCCGTTGGACGCGCGCGCGGACGCCCAATCTAGCTCTTTTTGACGGCGACCTTGTCGAGGGCTGCGCGCAGTCCTTTCGCCAGCTTCTGCACATCGTCGTTCGCCCAGAAATGCATGAAGAAGAGCCGCGGCTGCTCATCGAGCATGTGGCTATGCAATGCCGTGATCTCGATGCCGTTGCCTTGCAACGCCCTGATAACCGGATTGACCTCCTTGGCAGTCAGCACAAAGTCACCTGTGATCGCCGTTTTGCCGCCGCCAGTCGACTGGAAGTTGATCGCTATGGCGGAGCCCAGGGCGGCCGGCACCTCCATGCCATTTTCTTCGACCGGTTCTGCGCGCGGTATAGTGAACTGGTAGACCGCGCCGTTGGCCTTGCCTTTGTAGCCAATAGCTTGGTCGACACCCGCCGTGTCGAACTCGATCTTCGAAGCGGCCGCCGCCTGCGAACCGGCGGATGCAGCCATCGGCGTCTTCGTCAGAGCCAAGCCGGCATGAAGCGCTGTGGCGAGTGCTACGGGATCACCCTGGCCGAAGAGGTGCATGTAGAGCGTCATCGGCTCTGCGCGCAGCAAGTGGTTGTGAACCGCAGTGATCTCGATCCCGCCTTCTTCAAGCTTCTTCATGACCGGGTTCACCTCGTCCTGGGTCAGAACGATGTCGCCCATGACCATGGCCTGGTTCACCATTGGCTCGAACGCGATCCAGCCTCCGAGCGCAAAGCCTGGCTTCAGGGATATCCCATCGAGCGATACTTTCAGGTCGGTTCGTGGCAAGCCCACCCTGTAAACGCCGCCAGGCATTTCCGTTCCGGATTTGCCAAGTGTCTGCGCGACACTTTGCCAATCGGGTTCCGCTGACGCCGGTTGGAGAAGCGCCGACATCGCTATCAGCATTGCGCCGGTGATGAGTTTTGCACGCATGGATTTCTCCTTGTGGTCTGCCCCAATATGCCCAATGACTTTCAATCCGAGACGCTAGTCGCGTGCAGAGGGCTTCTGCAGCACGCCCTCCAGGAAGAACGTCCCATCCGGGTCACGAAGCTGTACTGCGGTATCTGAGATCCATACCTGATAGCAGGTCTCTTCGCCTTCAACGGAAATGCAGAGCTGCCCCTTCTCGACGCGCCACTTGCCGGCGTTCTTCTTGCCCATGTCGTAGCGCACGATCCGTCCGTCGCGGCCGAACGCATCCGCCCAATGAACGTCGTCCGTGAAATCCATGCCGGCGAACTTGGCCTTGATCTCCTTGCCCTTGAGGTGCCGGAACGTGTCCGCCGCGTCCGCGGCATTCACAGCAATCAGGCTGAAGCCAAAGGCGATGGCGGCCATCAGCCGCCGACCAACCGTAGCAGTTCCCGGGCTGTTTTTTTCGAGGGTAATCATCTTTCAGGCCGCCGCCGTAGGTTTCATGGCAGGTGGCCAGCTATGCGTCTCCGCCTTGCGGCGCGAAGCCCAGGCATAGAGCGCGTCGTAGATGACGAAGCCGTGTTTCAGCACTTCCTGGTCGTCGGGCGTGACGTCCCTGAGCCCCATCGAGATCGCAAGCAGCCCCGCCGACTGTGGCGTCAAATCGTGCCGATCGGTGTCGGCGCCGCGCACGATCGAGGCGATCGTCACGATCGCCGGATCGCGCTCGAGGCCGTATTTCGAGACGAAGGTATCGAAGCTGCAGCCGTCACCCACATGCGTGAACTCGACACCGGGCACGTCAAAGGGTGTAGCGCCCGTCTCCTGGGCAACCGGGATCACCCGATCCGGCGGCACGAACAGGAATTCTGGCTCCTTGTCGATGAAGCGGGCGATCAGCCAGGGACAAGCAATACGGTCGATGACCGGACGTTCGCGGGTAACCCATCTCATGGCCTTGTCTCCCTTTTGGTTGCTCAGCGCGGCCTACTGCTGCGAGACCAACAACGCTACGCCTGGATGAGGAATGATACAAGTGTTACATATTATTGTTCCCGTGATATGGTTCATTTATGAGTGATGGCGAACCGAATGGAACAGCGCTGGCTGCTCCTTATCCATCAGCCCGTCAGCTGCCGAGCAAGCCGGCCTTTCCGGGTGAAGATCTGATGGCGCGCACCGAAATCTTGCGGGCCAAGACGGGACATGTTCTGGACATCGGCGCAGCGCTGGCGGTTATCCTGCTCGGCGTTTGGCCGCTGATCCGGAGATATGTTTTCGATCTTGGCCGACCCGCCGTGTGTTTGGGGTCCGCCGTGACATCGACCGGATCGATGCCAACGGCAGTCCCGAAGAGATGCGCCGGACTATTCGCGAATGCCGGCACCAGCAACTTCTGGTCGGCCCCGCTGCCATCGACGAGTATGGCAGCCTCGACGGAACCGCCATCCAGGCCGACCTTCCCACCGCCGTCGCGCCGCCAACCCGAGCGCGCTGCGCCGAAGTTCTTGGCTTTCGATACATTTCCGCTGCCATTATATCGCGAGCGCGCGGCGGTCGCATGACTCCTGTGGCGACAGTGACAAACTATTGCTGCGTGTTGAGCGCCCGCCTCAAGCTCTGCGCCAACGCCTGAGCATTGCCGATGCCCCAGTAGTGCAAGAAGATGATCCGCGGGTCTTCAAAGAACATGTGATTGTGCACCGCGATTACTCCAATCGCTCCAGCTTGCAGTTCACGGATGACCGAACGGACTTCATTTTCCAGCATCGCAAAGTCGCCGCAGACCGCGGCGCGCTCGTCCGTGCCCTGAAAGGCTGCCCATGTGTTGTAACCCATTGCGGCATCAATATTGAGCTCACCACAGCGTGTGCAGACGACGGGCACGGATGGGCGCGCCAGGACAAACTTGAGCACGCCGTCCTTGCTCTCGCCCTTGTGCTCGACAATCGCCTCAAGCGGCGGCGCGTCCAAGCTACTATTCACTTTCTTGATGGCGGGTTCGACAGGATGCTTCTGGCGCACGATCTTTATCGCTTCAAAAATCCTATGCGCTCCTGTCGCCAACGCAGTTTCATCAGCCGTACCCTCGACATGCATAAACATCACGCGCGGCTGCTCGCGGACGAAATGATTGTGTAGGGCTGTTACGTACAGGTTCGCCTGGATCGCTGCGGCCATCGCGTCCTCGATTTCATCTTCGAGCACGACGATGTCACCCATCAGCGTGGCATGATGCGCCCCCTGTTTAAAACTAACCCAGGAGGTGAGGCCCATAAACGGAATGATCTCAAAGCCGTCCAGGGTCACTCTCACTTCACTGCGCGGGACCGATAACTTGAGCACGTCACCCGTTGTCTGTCCCTTCAGTCCGGTAAGGGATTCAATAGCTTGGGTATCGAGCATCTTAGACCTCCTCGTTTCATCGAGCACTAACCGAACCAGATTTCCGTTGGCGCCACACAATGAATCGAGTGCCGAACGCCAACGCGAGCGTCACCATTCCAATTATAAGGTGCAGGGGTGGTATGAAAAAGAGCAGTACGAAGCAGCCAGCCAGGCCGAACCAAGCGAAGAAGCGCGAGAATAGGCGCTGCCCCTTACTTAAGTGCAGAGCCGCGTAGTGGGTAATGGCAAACCAAACCAGCAGGTAAAAGCTGGCGAGCGGCAAGACCTGACGCAGGTCGAACACCAGCACCACTGCAAAGACGAGCACCCCGACGGCAAGTACTGCGTGACGCGGCACCTTCAAACGCGGATAGACCTTGCCGAACCACTTCGGCAATTCGTGCGCCTCGCCCATCGCGAGCGCCACACGCGAACGCACCGCCATGTCTGGGGAAATTGACGCCGAGTTGCGCGCCGCTGATGCCTGTCGCCAAGCATACCAGCCCACCTGGGATCATTGCCAGCAGAAGGGCGGGACCGGCCCGCTCGGCGGTCGCACCAAGGGCACCGAAAATACCCGTTCCGATGATCATGCCGGCAGTCATGAGCGTAGCTGCGGTGCGTCCGACGGCCCGAGTCGCGGATGATCCTGACTGGCTAGCCCCACCCGAGGCTGTCATTTCGGCACCTCCTGTCAGGCATCAGCGGGACAGTCTGCGAGACGTCAACGCTACGCCTGAATTTAATATGATACAAGTGTTGCATTTGCCTTTCTCAGTGATACGGTGAGCTGATGAGCGAAGGGGAACTTGGGACCGAGCAGCGCTGGCTGCTCTTGATCCATCAGCTGCCGACCAAACCAGCCTATTTCCGGGTAAAGATCTGGCGGCGGCTGCAGGGTATCGGCGCAGTTGCGGTCAAAAGCACAGTCTATGCGCTGCCCGCCGATGCAGAAACGCAGGAGGATTTCGAATGGCTCCTGAAGGAAATTATCGACGGTGGCGGTGAGGCGATGGTGTGTGAGGCGCGTCTGATCGACGGCCTGACGGACGCACAGGTTCGGGCGCTGTTCGATGCCGCGCGGGACACCGACTATGCAGAGATCGCCAAGGCAGCGCGCGATCTAACGGCGGCTATCGACTCCGACAAGACCGAGGATCGGCGCGCGGATGCCCGCGCGCAACTCGGTCGAATGCGCAAGCGGCTTGCCGAAGTCGTGGCGATCGACTTCTTCGGCGCCAGCGGGCGGCTCGCCGCCGAGGGACTGATCGCCGAGCTCGAGGCTCAGCTTATAGAGGACAAGGCCATGACCAAGGAACCGAAGAAGGCGGCCGAGCTGGGTGAGGTCAAGGGCCGGACCTGGGTCACGCGGCGGGACGTGCATGTTGACCGCATCGCCTGCAGTTGGCTGATCCATCGCTTCATCGATGCCGATGCAACGATCCGCTTCGTGGCGGGCAAGGGACACGTGCCAAAGGAGGGCGAATTGCGCTTCGACATGTTCGAAGGCGAAATCACCCATGAAGGGGACCGCTGCAGCTTCGAGGTACTGCTCAATCGTAGTGGCATAGTCGACCCGGCGCTGCAGGCCATCGCCGAGATTGTCCACGACATTGACCTCAAGGACGGCAAGTTCAGTCGCGACGAGACGACGGGCATAGCCAGCCTAATCGCGGGCATCGCCATGACGAATAAGGGCGACGAGCAGCGGATCGCGCAGGGCGGCCCGGTCTTCGACAATCTCTACCAGTATTTCCGCCAGAAGCGCGGGTGAGGGGAACCCATGACCAGCGTCCATGCCGTCCATCCGAATGCGCTCGGTGATGAACCTTCGCATGGCATCCCCTTCCGCGAAGCAGTGCGGGTCTGGGCGCGTGTGGCAGCGTTGAGTTTTGGTGGCCCGGCCGGCCAGATCGCGGTAATGCATCGCATCCTCGTTGAGGAGAAGCGCTGGATCGGCGAGACGCGGTTCCTGCATGCGCTGAACTACTGCATGCTGTTGCCAGGACCGGAGGCCCAGCAGCTCGCCGTCTACATCGGGTGGCTCCTGCATAAAACCCGAGGCGGGCTCGTGGCCGGCACGCTGTTCGTATTGCCGGGCGTCATCGCCATCATGGCGCTGAGCTGGATTTATGCGATTTTCGGCAATGTCGGCGCGGTGCAGGCGCTTTTCTTCGGCCTGAAGGCCGCCGTCCTCGCCATCGTGCTTGAGGCGGTTATCCGCGTCGGCAAGCGGGCGCTCAAGAACAACGTCATGGTAGCGCTCGCTGCCGCCGCTTTCATTGGGCTTTTCCTCTTCCATGTCCCGTTCCCGCTCATTGTCCTGACAGCTGCAGTGATCGGGTATGTCGGCGGGCGGGCCGGGCTGGCACCTTTCATGGCGGGCAACGGCCATGGCAAGGTCGGCGGCAAGCAGGTCGCCGATGCGGAATCGGCGCTCGGCGAAGGCATTCCTGCTCATGCTCGCCCGCCGGTCAGCTGGTCGTTGAAGATTGGCGGTGTGTTTCTGGTGCTATGGCTGGCACCTGTCCTCGGCCTTTTCGTGCTGTTCGGGTCCGGCAATGTCTTCGCCGATATCGCGGTCTTTTTCTCGAAGATGGCGGTCGTGACCTTTGGCGGCGCCTATGCCGTCCTCGCTTATGTGGCGCAGCAGGCTGTCGATACCTATGGCTGGCTGAAGCCCGGCGAGATGCTGGACGGCCTTGGCATGGCGGAGACGACGCCTGGCCCCTTGATCATGGTGACCCAGTTCGTCGGCTTCATGGGCGCGTATCGAGCGCCGGGATCGCTTAATCCGCTGCTCGCTGGAACGTTAGGCGGCCTGCTCACCACCTGGGTCACCTTCACACCTTGCTTCCTGTGGATCTTTGTTGGTGCGCCGTTTGTGGAAACGCTGCGCAGCAACAAGGCCTTGTCCGCCGCGCTGGCGACCATCACGGCGGCCGTGGTGGGCGTGATCCTGAACCTGGCGGTGTGGTTCGCGCTTCACGTTCTGTTTGGAGCACTGCGCGAGGTCAAAGGGTTCGGCATGACGGTCGATGTGCCCACATTCAGCTCCGTCAACATCCCGTCGCTCGTCCTGACATTGGGTGCGCTGCTGGCGGTGTTCCGTTTCAAGATCGGCATGCTCCCGGTGCTCGCCGGCTGTTCGATCCTCGGGCTGCTCTACGGGATGGCGACGGGAGCGATTTAACCCGTGCAGCCAGCGCCCTGACCTGTGGGGTGAGGAGGCATCGTTGACGTTACAGTCGCTCGCGCACGGTTTGCGCAAAGCTATTTCCGAAGCAACGGTTCAGGCTGCTTCCTGCGGGTGCTGAGCCGACGGCCGCGAACCTGCTGACATCGAGGGGACTGCGGGCGTTCGGTGACGGTCTGGTCAGCATCCTGCTTCCCGCCTATCTGAGGGCATAGCGTTGAGAGTACGCTCAGCAACGATAAGCTCGAACGAACACGGAACGGGGCACTCTCGTTGACGCCGCTGGAGCGTCCATCGCAATCAGCGTGACACCGCCTGGTCCTGCTCAGGAACCATACGGATTGCGCGAACCATATGCTTTCATTAGGTTTTCGGCTTGGCGTTGTTTAGCGGGCTTTCAACGCGATCTCCTCTTCATCGATCGTTTCCACCGTCACGGCGTCAGCACAGTCGACGACATCATAACGGAATTCCGGGACTCGGGTCTCAACATCGTCGCTAACGGCGCGGTTGGCACGAAGAACCTGCAGTTCGTACTAGCCACGGCGGCCGCCGACGTCTCCCGTATTCGCGATAGGTTTGTCGCTCTCGGCACGGAAGAACCCTCAGGCCCGGCACGGCCTGCAGCCATGAGCCACCTGCACACCATAGGCCTAGTGCTAGGCATCGTCGCGCTGATCGCCATGCACGCAGGCGCGCCCTGGTGGCTATCGTGGCGAGGTCTAAGCGACACCTCAAATCCGATCTCTTACACAGTGATTGCACTCGTGGCCCTTTTCGTAATCTTCAAGATCGGATTGCTCGGTGGCCTGCATCGGTGGAGCAGAGGCCGCCGCCAGCGTTGAGGCCGCTTGCTGTTACGACATCCGCGCCTCGCTACGGCTTGTTGGACACGCAGGAGTTCACCTTTTTCACACCCGGACGCGAATCGCGCGTCCGCTCCGGCCTCCCCGCGGCGCGAGGGTGATGGAAAGCCAATCTAATCCCGTCGCAGCGAGATCAGACGCCGGCAGACGGCGCTTGACGTTATTCTCGGAAGACCAACTGCCATTCGTTGTCAGATCACCGGGCGGTGATCACTCTCAGCCAGATGACAGGCGGCGACGCCGCCATGAGGAACGGGACGCAGTTGGGGCTCGTCCAACCGGCAGATATCGATCGCCACGGGACAGCGTGTGTTGAACCGGCAGCCTGGCGGTGGGTTGCTCGGGCTCGGCGGATCGCCGGCGAGGATGATGCGGCGACGGTCGGCTTCGATGCGCGGGTCGGGCGAAGGAACCGCGGATAGCAACGCCTGGCTGTAGGGGTGGGCCGGCTCGCGAAACAGCGGCTGTGTCACACCGGCTTCGGCGATGCGGCCGAGATACATCACCGTTACGTCCGAACAGACCTCGCGCACGATCGCCAGGTCATGTGCGACAATGACGATGGTAAGGCCAAGTTGTTTTTGCAGAGATGTGAACAGATTGACGATCTGCGCCCGGATCGAGACATCGAGGGCACTCAGCGGCTCGTCGCACACCAGGATCGAAGGTTTGAGGGCAAGCGCGCGGGCTATCGAAACGCGCTGGCGTTGGCCGCCCGAAAGGGAGCGTGGAAGACGGTCGAGCACCGTTTGCGGCAGCGCAACCAGATCGAGAAGCTCGGTGATGCGTCGGCTTCGTTCCGCCGAAGAGCCGAGGCGGTGGATTTGCAGCGGCTCTTCCAGTGTCTGGTAAACAGTCTGCCGTCGACTCATCGATCCCAGCGGATCCTGGAAGACGAACTGGACCTCACGGCTGAACGATTTCCTGTCTGATTTCAACCATTCGGCGCGATTTCTGCCGGCGATCAGGACCGTGCCTTCGCTCTCCTTCTGCAGGCCGACGATGGTGCGCGCCAAGGTGGTCTTTCCGCAGCCGGACTCGCCGACGATACCGTGGAAGGCTCCACGCGGGATGCTCAAATCGATGCCGTCGACCGCCCGGACCGCGCCTGTCCCATCGCGGTTCTGGAAATGAACCTTCAACCCCCTGACCTCGATTGCAGCGGCATCAGACATGAAGGGCAATCCCCTCTCGCCTGATCACGACCGGGCAGGCCACGCGATGCGGATTTGCCGAGAACGATATCGTCTGAAGCGGCGGCCTGTGTTTTCGGCAACCTGGTTCGACCAGTTCGCAGCGGTCGGCGAAACGGCAACCCGGTTCCAGCCTGATCTGGCTTGGCGGCAGGCCCGGTATCTCGCGGGTCGTCGCCCTTTCGTCGGACCGAAAGTCCGGCACCGATGCGAGCAGCCCGCGCGTATAGGGGTGAACGGGCCGCGTCAGGACGTCCATGGCGGTCCCCTCTTCCGCTACCTGCCCGGCATAGAGCACGATGACCCGGTCGGCGACGGAGGCGACCACGCCGATGTCGTGGGTGACCAGCACCACAGCAATGCCTTCCTCGCGCTGGATCTGGCGGATGAGCTCCAGGATCTGTGCCTGGACGGTGGCGTCCAGGGCTGTGGTGGGCTCGTCGGCGATCAGCACGCGCGGTCGGGCCGCGAGCGCCAGCGCGATCATCGCGCGCTGCAGCATGCCACCCGACATTTCGTGCGGATAGCGATGGTAGCGGTCCTCGGGGTCGGGAATGCCTAAGCGCGCCAACAGCGACACCGCTTGCCTGCGGGCAGGCTCGTGCGACAGGCCGGCGAAGCGGCGCGCTTGGCGGGCCAGTTGCGGGCCGATCTTCAGCATCGGATTGAGCGCGCTCATCGGATCCTGAAAGATCACCCCAAAGTAGCGGCCGCGAAGCTCGGACAGTTGCCTGGAGCCCATGCCGATCAGGTCGCTCCCGTCGGCCTGAGCCGTCCCGCGCATCGCTACAGTCACGCCTTCGGGCAGCAGGCCGAGAGGGCCGAGCGTCATGACCGTTTTTCCCGAGCCGCTTTCCCCGACGACCGCCACCGTTTCGCCGGGCCGAACGCTGAATGAGACGCCATCGACCGCCCGGACGGATACGGAAGTTGCATAGAGATCGATGATCAAATTCTCGATCGCGTAAATTGGCTTGTCGTCGTTCATGTCGAACCCGTCCTTTCGACGGCATCGCGCTCGGCCTCTTCGCGAGCCCGCGCCAGCTTGCGCTTGCGCAGCATTCGCCCGCGAACCGGCCGCGGCACTTTTTGCAGCGCATAGGTTTCGCCGAGCAGGTTGAAACTGACCACGACCAGCGTCAGGGCGAGACCGGGAAGCACGACGAGGCGCGGAAACTCCTCGATGTAGCTCATGCCGTCGACAAGCATCTGGCCCCATTCCGGCGTCGGCGGCGCAACGCCCAAGCCGAGAAAGCTCAGCGTCGCGATGGCAAGCACCAAGGCGCCGGCATCGGCGCTGGCATAGACGACGACAAGCGCCAGCACATGCGGCAGGATGTGCCGTACAAATATCCAGAGGTGGCCGGCGCCCATCACCCGCGCCGCCTCGATATAGGGCTGCTGCAATTCGGCGGTGACGACGGCACGGCTCATGCGGGCATAGTTTGCCCACCATGCCAGCGTGAGCGCAGTGATCATCGACCAGTAGCCGGTGCCCAGGATGCCGATCAGCGCCAGCGCGATGACCAGGCTCGGCAGCGCCAATGCAATGTCGATGAGGCTGATCAGCACAAGCTCGACGCGGCCGCCGACATAACCGGCGAACGAGCCAATGGTCACCCCGATGGCGAGCGCCGCCACCAGCACGATCACCATCGCCACCAGCGAAATGCGCGCCCCGCCGATGATGCGGCTGAAAACGTCGCGGCCGAGGTAATCGGTGCCGAGCCAATGGCTCCAGCCTGGACCCTCGAGCGTTGCGGCATAGTCCTGCGCGCCGGGATCGTAAGGCATGATCGCCGGGGCGAATATACCGATCAGCACGAAGACGATGACGGGAAAGAGCACCAGCCAGGGCCAGTCTTTCATCTCATTGATCGACGGCATGGTCATCGCCTCATGCCCCCCGCGCCCGGCGCAGGCGCGGGTCTGCTACGAGACACACCATGTCGACAAGGAAATTGACCATGACGAAGAAGACGACGAACAGCAGCAACACCGACTGCATGCCGATGAAGTCGCGAAAGCGGATCGCCTCGATGAAGAAGGCGCCGACGCCGCGCAGCGCGAAAACGGTTTCGACGACGATCGATCCGATGATCATCAAGGTGAACTGTGCGCCGAACGTCGTCAGGAACGGTATGGCGATATTGGGCAGCGCCTCGCGCAGCAGGACCTGGGTTCTGGTGTAGCCCTTGGCGAAGCCGGTCGTCGCAAACGGGCGCGACATTGCCTCCTGAAGATTGACCCGGACGACGCGGCTGAGCACGGAGGCCGGAAACAGCGCGATCGTCACCCACGGCAGCAGCCAGGAGGTGAAGCCGCTGGTGCCGAAGGTCGGAACCCAGCCCAGCATCACCGAGAACACGATGACCAGCAGCGCGGCAACGAAAAAATTTGGCGTCGAGGCGCCGATCAGCGAAAAGGCATGGAGAAACCTGTCCATCGTGCCACCGTTGCTGACCGCCCCGGCCAGACCGAGCGTCAGCGAGAGAAAGAATGCCAGAATTCCGCCACCGGCGAGCAGCGCCGCCGTGAGCGGAACACGGGCGGCGAATTCGTCGGAGATCGGTTTCCCGGTTCGTAGCGATATGCCGAAATCGCCGCCTAGCGCACCCGCCAGCCAGCGTCCGTAGCGTATCGGCAGCGGGTCGTTGAGGCCAAGCTCCTCGCCGATTCTTTTGATCATTTCCGCGTCGGCGCCGGGTCCTGCGGCACGCTCGGCGATAAGCGCCGCGACATTGCCCGGAGCGGCTGCAACCAGGGCAAATGTCAGCGCGGATGCCGCCATGATCAACAGGCAGGCAAGCAGCATCCGTCGCAGAACAATGCGTCTCATCGACAGGCCTCGCTTGGGTTCGATTTCAGGCCTTTAGCGTGATCGCCTTGAACGGCAGATCGTAGTCGGTCGCCGGAAGCGAGAAATTCTCCACCCTCGGGTTGTGCGCCCACAGCCGCTGGCTCACGACAAGCGGGCAGATGGCGGTGTTGTCGTACAGCCAGTCGTAGAGCGCCTGCATCTTCAGTGCGCGTTCCTCGCCGCTCGCTTCGAGCGCGGCCTTGACCACGCCGTCAAGCGCATCCGAGACGTAGATCTTGCCGTCCGGTCCGCTGTCGGCGGTGGAGACGAAGGCGTTGCCGAGCGTCCCGTGCGGATCGTAGGGCGCGCCATAGGTGGTGAAGAAGGCGAGGTCGTAGTCGAAAGCCGGGCGGCGTTCATGCATCGTCGCGTTGTCCACAGAGGCGACCTGCACCTGGAAGCCGACCTCGGACAACTGGCCCTGGATCATCTCAGCGATGCGCCGCGACCCCGGCAGCGATTCCTCCGAGACCAGGAAACCGATCGCGAGCGGCGCGCCGTCCTTTGTCCAGGAGCCGCCACCGTCAGCCCAGCCGCCGTCGGCGAGTATCTTCTTGGCCGCCGCGACATCGCGCACAGGCACGCCATGCCGCTTTCCGGACGAAGGCACGTTTGCCGGGAATAGATCCGCTGCAGGATCGGCAAAACCCTCGAACAGAACCTTGGCGATCGCCGCGCGGTCGACCGACGCGTAGATGGCATCGCGGACGGCTTTGTCCGCGATGATCTTGGAGTTCGGCGAATAGCCGAGCAGCATCGTTGCCGTACCCGCTTCGGCCACCACCTTCATGCCGTCGCTTTCGAGCGCGCGGGCGCGGCGCGGCGATAGCGTCGCCACCCAGTCGCCACCGATCACGTCGAGGTCACCCGAGCGCAGGCCGTTGGCGCGGGCGAGCTCATCCGGAACCACCTTCAGTTCCATGCGGCTGAAAAGCGGCTTCTCGCCCCAATATTTGTCGTTGCGAACAAGATTGGTGCCGGACGAGTCGTAGGTCTCGACGATCCACGGCCCGGTCCCGATCGGTGCCGTCTGTTTGCCGTTCGCGTCGACCGCCTTGGGAGAGAGGAAACGCACCGGCCGGACAATGGTGAGCTCAAGAAGGGCTGCCGGCACCGGCCGCTTCAGCTTAATGGTCAGCTTGTTCGGGCCATCGGTGACAATACTGTCGAAGGCATCGGCGACACCGATCCACGAAAAGTCTGGCACACCCATCCAGCGCTTGAGGTTCCACTCGGCGGCAGCGGAATCAAAGGGCGTGCCGTCGCTGAAGCTGACGCCTTCACGCAGGTCGAAGGCGATCGAAAGCTGATCGTCCGCGACGGTCCATTTGGTGGCCAGCCCCGGCTCCAACGAACCGTTCTGCCCGTAGTGGATCAGCGCGTCGAACACGATGGTATAGGTGCTTAGCGTCGAAACGTTCTGCAGCAGGTCGAGATCGCCGGTCTCGGCGGCAATGGCGATTTTCAGCGTTTCATGTGTTTCGGAAAAGGCCGCATGCGGAAGCGCGGCGACAAAGGCCAGGCCGGCCGTGCCGGCAAGGAAATTACGACGGTCGAGAGTGATCATTTCAGTTCCCCATTTTTTGTTTGATTTGACAACTATTTTACATGCTGGCTTTCTATTTGTATAGACATAATTGGCGCCAATCCAGCCAGCTGTGACCCGCTACATCCAGCTGAGAGTGGCGGCAGCGATCACCAGATAACGACCAGCCTTGGCGATCGTGACGATAGCCAGGAAGCTCCAGAACGATTCCCGCAGAACGCCGGCTACCAGGGTCAGAGGATCTCCGATGATCGGAAGCCAGCTCAAGAGCAGGCTCCATTTCCCGTAGCGCCCTTTTTGCGCGCCGATCCAGGGTCCCCATTCCATGCCGATTGACACTTGTGTTCCCCATTGTGTTTGTTTGGCGCACGTTATTGTCTAGTCATTATCTGCTTCTGCTTTTGGTCACGCATCGGCGCCGGAGAAGGCGGGCTCAACCGTTTGCAAGGCAGCCGCGGGTGATCCAAGGCGAACGTCGCTGTGGTCCGCGGATCGGACGGTTCGTCTGGCTCTCAGGAGGGGTGGGCAACACCGTACTGTGACGAAAGGTATCGGCGGATATCGTCCGGTGAGTTGATGAACCTCGTCTGGCAATGCGACTGAAGCTCTATGCTCCGATCCAAAGGAATACGGTCGTCGCCAAGGATCAGGACGGGCGCAGACTGATTTTCCTCTCCTATCAACTCAATGATCGCAGGGCGGGGGCGCGGGGCATCGATATAGTGCACGTCGATCTTGTTTCGCAGCGCCGGAAAGAAGCTCAGAAGCCCTTCAACGGAGACAGCGCCGCCGCAGTAGAATGGGCCGTCCTTCCCGTTGAAGAAGCCAGGCGCAAGCATGAAAAGTTGATCTTTCATTTCTAGTCTCCAACATAGATTAGTAGTTGTTTCTACTTGGCAAATTTGCGACGCAAGCGTCTCCATCCGATCAAAACGCCTGTCACGCTGAAAGCGAACCCGCCGGCGAGGAGCGTCAGCATTAGCGGCTTCCAGATCGCGTTGTTGGAGAGGAACGGAAAATCCAGAGTGTGCAGACCGAAGTATAGCCATCGGTAAGTGCGTCGGCTGCCGTCCATGACCTCAATCACGCGG
Source organism: Mesorhizobium sp. M0923 (assembly GCF_040319365.1). Classification (NCBI taxonomy): domain Bacteria; kingdom Pseudomonadati; phylum Pseudomonadota; class Alphaproteobacteria; order Hyphomicrobiales; family Phyllobacteriaceae; genus Mesorhizobium; species Mesorhizobium sp. M0923. The sequence goes on from NZ_JAMYNW010000006.1 coordinate 36,809, forward strand.
CTGGTTACGGGATTGACGTAGACGGCTGTGTTCGCCTCGTCCTTTACAATGATGCGCAGTCCTTCTCCGCCAATGCCGTCGCTCGATCGCAGGTTCGCGTAGACGTCGTCGGCTGGGATTGGGGTCGGTCGTTCCACAGTTTTCCCAGGGTACGCAAAGGAAGCAGCCTGCCAGATGGCATCATTAGGAAAGGCGTTAGAATGGGCATTCACCTTACCATCCCGAAATTCCGCGATCTTGGGGTCGGCCTCGGGGCCACGGGCAAGCAGGTACGGCCTGCCCGCTACGGCAGACACTTCCACCTCGGTGGCAGGAAGAATGGCTTGGATTGCGCCAGGCGATACCGACTTGGCCGCTTCGGCCACCGTCAACCCGACATACGCTTCAGCCTGCGCGTCGGTCATTTCGCCGGTCGAGAAGAGCCTTCCGTGGTCCATCGAGAGCCAGCCGCTCAGTATCCACGTGAAGATAAAGGTGGCCATGACCAGCCCCCCGACGTGGTGCCACTTCATCCATCCTCTGTAGGGAGAAATTGCTCCTTGGTTGAATTTGGCGCTTTTGTACGAGCGAACGATGCCCAGCCAGATGCCAGCGATTGTCAGGCTGATGCCAACGAGTGACATCCACCAAACGGTACGGTCCCATGCAACCCAGCTTTGGCGTAGGACGGTTGGGTAGATCCAGTGGAGCACGGCTCCTACATAGTTCCAGGATCGCTCGAAGTTCGTCGTCCGCTGCATCACCTCGCCAGAGCGTTGGGATACGTAGAGGTCTGTTCCAGCCTCATCGGCCAGCGAGACTTTGTAGAATGGTCGATACCTATCGAACCGATGGTGCACCATCCACTGATCATAGGTTAGCGGTTCTGAGACCGCCTTGACCGTTTGTCCGGAAAAAGACTGTCCAATCAACGTGGCGGCTTCGCCGGAAATGCCTGCCACGACCTCACCAGTTTTTGCCGAAACGATCACTTGCGGACCTTTCGGTGGGTGGATGACGTACATGGCCTGACCATTCACTTCCAATATGCGGAGGCGGGCAGGTGAACTGATGCCCGATGCAGTGATTGCAGCTGAAGGAGACAACTCAACTTGGCTGCCGTCGATCGTGGTCCCTTTGTTGATACGGGCGCCATCTCCAAGGAATGGATAGGGGACGTACATCATAACGACGCCGGAGAAAAACCACATCGCGAAGAGCAGACAGAAAGCAATTCCAAGCCACCGGTGAAATATGACAATTGCTTTAAGGATATTTATCCGCGATTTTCGGTTGCTTTCAGCGCCTTCCTGGTAAGTTACCATCTCTATGTTACCCTTTTTATCTTGGTTTTAGTTGTGTAAGAGTTTGCTTAACGATCGGTTTCGTTTCTTTTTTCGTGAATGAGGTTGTGAAGCGCTAGAGATTGGGCGCGAGATTTAAAGATCCAGCACCAGCACCGAAGTCTTTGACCGCGAGCAGCAAGGGAGAAACCGATCGTTTCTTGTCCGTTCTTTCTTCGTCAAGTATGCATCTCGATGGTCCGGCTCCCCATCCAGTACGGTTGTCAGGCAGGTTCCACACGTGCCCTCCAGGCATGAGGATGGAACACAGACTCCTGCGGCCGTTAGTGCGTCGATCACTCTCTGTCCGGGAGCTACGCGAACGGTCCGATTTGAGCGGGCGAGTTTGAGGTCAAACGCTTCTTTCGGCCCTGAAGAATTTGCCGCGACTGCAAAAGACTCTCGATGCAGGTTTGCCTCACTCCAGCCTGCCGCGTCGGCGGCAGACAGACATGCTTCGATAAATCCGCCCGGACCGCATACGTAGAGGTGTTTTCGTGGGTCTGGATCCCGAAGAACCTTTGACAGATCCAACTGGCCAACTGAGGGCTCGGAATCACAATAGACGTTCGCGCGCGCAGAAAGCTCAGAACCGGAGAGACGGTCGACGAAGGCTGCGCGTGAACGCGCGCGGATGCAATAGTGCATTTCAAACGAAATGCTGCGGCGCGCCATAAAATGGAACATTGAGAGAATTGGCGTCACGCCAATGCCTCCCGCGAAAAGTATTGAATGCCGTGCGCTGCAATCTAGAGAAAAATTATTCTTAGGCTCGCTTACCTCAAGTTCATCGCCCTCTGAAAGAGCGTGCATTGCCTTTGCTCCTCCCCTTGAGGACGGCTCCTTGAGCACACCAAGCACATACCGATCTCTTTCGATGGGGTCGTTGCACAATGAATACTGCCGAACCAGCGCGCCAAGATGCACATCGATATGCGCGCCAGGAGCAAAGGGCGGCAACGGTTGATTGCCCGGAAGTGTCAGGTGGAACTCGCAGATGTCTGCTGCGATCTCCAGTTTTCGAGTGACCGTTACTTTCACCGACTCCACTCCGATGGCGAGGCCGGGACGGGCCCGGTACTTCAAAGCCTTGATGGCAGCAAGGTAAATGTGTCAGTGTCCCGCGCCAGTGGCATGAATGCCTATTTGCGTCCGGATCATGACAAAAATGAAATCAGGATCCACGGAGGGTGCAGGGCTAGTTGCAGTCGTCGTTTATGATGGCCTGAGCCTTTTTGAATATGGCTGCGCGGTGGAGGTTTTTGGCCTTCCGCGGCCAGAGATGGGCGACAGCTGGTACCGTTTTGCCATCTGTGCGGGAGAACCCGGTCGTATTCGAGGTCCTGCAGGCATCCACGTTTCCGCCGACGGCGGAGTGGAGCTACTCGCAAATGCCCGAACGATTATCGTTCCTGGCTGGCGTGGGATTGATGATCCCGTGCCCTCAGAATTGTGCGCTGCGTTGAAAAATGCGAACGAGCGAGGCGCACGGATACTATCAATCTGCACAGGCGCTTTTGTCTTGGCGGCCGCCGGATTGCTCGACGGAAAGCGTGCCACAACACATTGGCGGCATGCTGAAACTTTAGCTGCCAGATATCCGCAGATTAAGGTGGAGGCAGATGTACTCTACATCGATGCAGGCAATGTGCTGACGTCAGCTGGTAGCGCCGCTGGGATCGACCTATGCCTTCATCTGATCCGGCGTGATTTGGGACCCCGTGCGGCAAACCATGTAGCGCGTCGGCTGGTGATGCCTCCTCATCGAGAAGGCGGCCAAGCTCAATATATTGAAGAACCTATCTCGAAGCGACCAAGCTCGACCTTGGCGCCACTGATCGACGCAATCAGAGGCGCATTGGATGCAGAATGGTCCATAGAAAACATGGCTGCGCAAGTGGCGATGGGTAGCCGCACTTTTCAACGCCACTTTGTTGGCGCGATGGGAGCGCCAGCGGGAGAATGGCTACTGCTGGAACGGATACGGCGGGCCAAGCAACTACTGGAAGAAACCGACTTATCGGTAGACGAAGTCGCATTCATGGTGGGTTTCGGCGCAGCGGCCACTCTACGCAATCATTTTAAAGCAAAGCTTGGCACCAGCCCGGCCGACTACAGGCGGCGATTTCAAGCTGTACGCACAGAGTGAGAGTTAGTCGCGTTGGAGCCGCGTGGAATGGAGTTTTGGAAGAAAGCTAGGCAATGGGTGTGATGCCCATAATTACCTCGCAGATTCGCTTACATGTCTCGATGCACATTCAGCGGCGTTCGGCACGTTTCGTCCTGGAAACGCGGCCAGGCGTCGTGGATGCGACCACAAGGGCTATTCAAATTCTGGCGGGACTTGTCCTGGTCATCGTCGCCTGGAACGCGATCATAGCGAATTGAGCCGGAAAGACCAGCAGCAGCCATGATCGGCGTGATTGAATCGCGCATGGGGATTGACGACCGACTCCAGAACGATGCCTGCGGTTGCAGTCAGGATCAGCAGGAGCGGAGCATAGTTGGTCGTCAGCAACAGTCCCGCCAACGCCGCTTCCGACTCATCGGCAGCATGGTCGCCGCGGCGAAGGCGGTCAGAAACAGACCGCCAAAAATGGCGAAGTCGCCGAGCATTGGAAGGGCCTAACCTGTTTTTGGCCATTTTGGATGCCGATCGTCGACGACATATCCATGCGAATGCTCGAAGCCCGTTTCCGACCACACGGCGTCTGCAACGTGGCGGTCGCCATCGGCCAGATCGGCATGCGTGTGCACAAGCACGTCGGGGTCATGCTTCGGCCACAACAGCATCGACGCTGCAAGGGCGCCGGCGCCAGTGATGCCAAGCAGGATGAAGGTGAAGGGCAGACCCATCGCTGCCCCAACCCGACCGGCGATCGGATAGGTGATCAGCCAGCAGGCGTGCGAAAGCGCGAATTGCGCAGCGAACAGGGCCGGCCGGTCGACGGGATTGGCAGAACGGCGGATCAGCCTGCCCGACGGCGTCTGCGCCAGCGAATAGCCGAGCCCAAGCACGAACCATAGCGGCAGCAGCAGCTGGTAGCTGTTCGCCAAGGAACCGGCCAGCATTCCGGCGACCAGGATGGCGGCACCCGAGAGCATCGCAAGCCGGTCCGGCACATTTTCGAGCAGTCTCGGTAGCGCAAGTGCCGCGAGCATCGATCCGCCGCCGAAGGCGGCGAGCGCCAGTGCCGTCTGACGCGCCGAAAGGCCGAATTCGGCCTGGACGAGAACGACAGTGTTGACGATCACCATGGCACTTGCGGCGGCAACCGCAAGGTTGAGCGCTAGCAGCCCGCGCAGACGTGGCGTTGCCAGATAGATGCGGATGCCCCGGGTCGTGCGCTCGTAGATGCCGCGCGGCTCCGACGGCTGCGGGCTTGGCAGCATCACGGAAACGACCAGCGCCGCCGAGGCGAGGAAGCCGACGACGGTGCCAGCGAACAGGCTGTGGAAGCTGATGACCGACAGCAAAGCTGCGGCCAGCATCGGACTGACGACGCTTTCCAGATCGTAGGCCAGCCGCGAAAGCGACAGCGCCCGGGTATAGTCCTTCTCTTCCGGCAGCACGTCCGGGATCGTCGCCTGGAACGTCGGCGTAAATCCGGCAGATGCCGACTGAAGGACAAAGATCAGAACGTAAATCTGCCATATCTCGGTGACGAAAGGCAGAAGCAGCGCAACCGCAGCCCGGACGAGGTCAAGCGAGACGAGCATCGTACGTCGTGGCAGGCGTTCGGCGAAGGCGGCGGCTATCGGCGAGACGCCGACATAGGCGATCATCTTGATGGCCAGCGCCGTTCCAAGCACAGCGCCGGCATTTGGCCCGGCCAGGTCGAAGGCCAGCAGGCCAAGCGCAACCGTGGCAAGGCCTGTGCCGACAAGAGCAATGACCTGCGCGAGGAACAGATGTCGGTAGGTACGGTTAGCGAGGACTTGAAGCATATATGTTTGTCTTCTTGCAGCGCGCTGAAGCAGGTTGCTATCTCAGTGATGGTGGCCTTCAGGCTCGACCATCTTGAACGGCAGTTCCTGCTGCCGATCCTTCGAGCTCAGGACCAGCCTCGCATCGAACTCGTGAGGTTCGGCGGGAGCGACGGTACTCTCAAGACGATGATGGTTGCCGGCGACAGGCTGCAGAGGCAGCGTCTCCGGGCCGCCGGGCCGGTCGATAATCACCGTGGCTGTCAGATCATCGGCGTGCCGATCGACGGTAAGCCGCATCCGTTCCCCGCCGGGCGTGTCGACGATCTCCAACGCTCCCGTAGCCAGATCGCACGCAACCTTGAAAGGCTCCGGAGCGTGGTGATGCTTGTGTGCTGGCGCCGCCGGTGTGCTCCCCCCATCGGCAGGTTCGAACGTGATGTTGACGGTGCGGAGTGCCGGCAGATGCGCGTACAGTACCTGCCTGAGCGTGCTGGCAATGCCGTTGGCGTCAGCGACGGTCATCTCGTCGTTGACCGTAGCCCCGACATCCGCGTGGAGCTGATGGCCGATCCACCGCGCTCTGACATTGGCGATCGTCACGCCAGGAACATGCTCGGCGGCATGACGGACTTCCTCGATCACCCCCGGCTCCACGCCATCCAGCATCCTGGTCAGCACCGAGCGGGCCGACTGCCAGACGATGCCGAAAATCGCGATCGTGATGAGCAGCCCGACGATCGGATCGGCCAGCGGAAAACCCAGCCAGACGCCGATGGCACCGAGGACCACGGCAAGGCTCGTGAAGCCATCGGTGCGGGCATGATAGCCGTCGGCGATCAACGCTGCACTATTTATCTCCCGGCCGACACGGATGCGGAACACTGCGACGGCTTCGTTTCCTATAAAACCGATAATGCCCGCGGCCGCAACCCAGCCGAGAAATGCAATGGGTTGCGGATTGATCAACCTGTCGATCGCCTCGTAGCCGGCGACGATGGCGCTGAAGAGGATGATGAGAACGATCACTATGCCAGCAAGATCCTCGACGCGACCCAGGCCATAGGTGAACGTCTTGCTCGGTTTGCGGCGGGCCAGCACGAAGGCGATCCACAGCGGAATGGCGGTGACCGCGTCGCCGACATTGTGGATCGTATCGGCCAGCAGCGCCACGCTTCCGGAAAGGAACACGATCACGAGCTGGAGCGCTGCGGTTATTGCCAGAACGACGAAAGACCATTTGATCGCCCAGATGCCTCGCGTCGTCGTCGCGATCGTCGGGTCGATGACGCCGTGGGTGTGGCCATGGCCACCACCATCGCCATGATCGTGCCCATGGCCGCCGAAGCCCTGCGTCATCGGGCCGAAGCCGAACCAGACTCGTATCTTGCCCATCGTGATATTTCTCACAGGTATTTGGTGATGTCCTTGAACTCGTCGATCGAGCGGCGTTGCTCCCGCGCCAGCGGCCCGACAATCTCTTCAAGGCAATGGTTGAGATGGTCCTGGATCAAGGTTTTCTTGGCCTGGCAGATGGCTTTCTCGACCGCGTGGAGTTGCTGGGCGATGTCGAGGCAGGGCCTGCCTGCCTCGATCATTTCGATGACGCCCTTGAGGTGCCCGTCGGCCCGCTTGAGGCGCTTGATGATGTCTGGGTGAGTTGCGTGGACGTGAGGTTGATCGTTCATGTCTTGATACTATCCTCCTGGAGGGGATATACAAGCCTCGAACCGGTACCGATTCCATCGAACACACTTCGTTAAGATTATAGAGAATAATCGCTGCTTATGCAGAATCGGGCTCACAGCAAGGGGTTTTGTCTCGTCGTCGCGTTCGCTATGATGCTTGGCACGCTGCTGCGCCCTTTCGGATATTCGGCCTCGCACGATCCGGTCGCCCGTGCCGCCGTCGCAATCGAGCGCCAGGTCGCACAGACTGGGCCAACCGAAGATCATGGCTATGCCCATGATCACGAGGGCGCTGCCGATGAGAGAGGATCCGGCTCTCTTCACGGGCACAATGCAGCCGACCATTCGCACGACACGGCGAGCGCGCTTGTGCCCTTGGTACCGATCGTTCCGCCGGTCGGTAAGGACTGGCTGATTTACCCGCCGTGCTTCGCCGATCTGGAGGCGACATTTCGGCTTGACCGCCCGCCGAGACCGTTCCTCGCCGCCTGATCGCGGCCGCACGCGCGGCCACCCTCAAACGACGAAGACTGGAATTCCCATGCAAGAACCCTTCTACCAGGGTCCGCCACGCTCGCCCGATGCGTGCTGGCGGCCCGCTCTTCTCCTGCTGGTCGCTCTCCTGACTCTGCCGCTCCTGGCAGGAGCAGCCTTCGCCCATGGCGTCGCCGAGGGCGACAAGGGCTACATTCAAGAGATCACAGGCATCAATCTGCTGCCTTTCATCTATCTCGGCGCCAAGCACATGGTGACGGGATATGACCACATCCTGTTCCTGTTCGGCGTGATCTTCTTCCTCTACCGGATGAAGCACATCGGCATCTATGTCAGCCTGTTCGCGCTCGGCCATTCCACAACCATGCTGCTCGGCGTCTATTTCAACGTCGGGATTAACAGCTACATCATCGACGCGATTATCGGCGTTTCGGTCGTCTACAAAGCGCTCGACAATATGGGCGCCTTCCAAAGGTGGCTCGGCTTCCAGCCTAACACCCAGGGCGCGACTCTCGTCTTCGGCTTCTTTCACGGCTTTGGCCTGTCGACCAAGATCATCGAATACAACATCTCGCCGGACGGTCTGGTGCCCAACCTCCTCGCCTTCAATGTCGGCGTCGAGATTGGCCAGTTGCTGGCTCTTGGCGCGATCCTGATTGTCATGGGTTACTGGCGCCGGAGGCGAAGCTTCTGGCGTTACGCCTACACCGCAAACGTCGTCATGATGGCTGCCGGTTTTCTGCTGATCGGGTATCAGCTCACCGGCTTGTTCGTCGCAGCTTAAGGAACGAAATCATGTACAACACCGATCTGCCAAGCCGTGCCGACTTGCCGACGTCGGCACAACTCAAACGCTCCACCCTGATTGCTGCCCTGACCGCACTGACCCTCCTGGTCACAGTCGTCATGCCATCGGAATATGCCATCGACCCGACCGGCGCCGGGCGGCTTCTCGGCCTTACCGAGATGGGCGAAATCAAAACGCAATTGGCGGCCGAGGCGGCTGCAGACGAGACAACGGGTGCAACAGCGCCATGGCCCCCGCAAAATACCGTATCCGCCGACCTTTTGGCTCGTATGGAACGGATCGAAAATCTCCTCGTCACGATGACAGTGGGGCAACCAGCTCTGCCGTCGCAAGCGGCGGAGCCCGTTGCCCAGAACGATGTGACGGCCGGGGAAATCATTCCTGCGCAGCCAGTTCAGGCCGTGCCGGAGACCGCGCCGCAGGTCGCCGAAACCCCTGCGGTAGCGCCGGCCCAGAGCACCGGGCGGCGAGATGAAATGTCCTTCACGCTGACACCCGGCCAGGGCATCGAAGTCAAGCTTGTGATGCGGCAGGGCGCCAAGGCGAACTTTGCCTGGACCGTCGACGGGGGCGTCGTCAATTTCGACACGCATGGCGACGGTGGCGGCCAGAATGTCAGCTACGAAAAGGGCCGCAGCGTTCCTTCCGGCGAAGGTATTCTTGAAGCCGCTTTTGACGGAAACCATGGCTGGTTCTGGCGCAATCGCGGCGACAGCGACGTGACACTGACGATCCAGACCGAAGGCGACTACATTGACATCAAGCGAATGATCTAGCGGGCTACGAGTTGGTCCGGCGCCGCTAGCGACGCCGGACGTCCCTCATCCGTTTGCTCCATCGTGGAGCGAATGGCATTTCAGGCCAATGCGATCTGCCAAACGGCAACGCCGGCAAGCACCAGCCCTGCAACGCCCTCGATGGTTCGGGAAATGATATCGAACAGGCGTGGCCGGCTGTCGAAAAAATGCACCAGACGTTCGCGAAACAGGATCGACAGCACCGCGACGCAAGACAGTGTCAGTGCTACCCCGACCATCATGGTAATGGCAAAGAGGATGCCGGCGACTGGAACGCCTCTGGATATCGCAAAGGTCATCGCGAAAAGTGTGAGCGGACATGGGATCAGGCCGGCCATGACACCCACGGCCTCGCCTTCATGCTTGTGGTGACGGCCATGGCTTAGGGCGCGCCAAAGCATCCAGACACCGATCAGCCCGAGCAGGCCACGGCTGACATCTTCCAGCAGCGGAGCACGGCCCACGCTGCCCAACGCAATGGATACCAGGGGCAACGAGAGAGCCGCGATAAGGACAGCGATGGTCACATGCGTGAAGGAGAGTGTCAGTGACACCAGAAGGCCACGCCGGACGCTGGAATCCGATCCTGCCAGATAGGTCGCCAGCACCGCCTTGCTATGGCCCGGCGTCAGGGCGTGTGCCGCGCCGAATAGGACGCCCATCGGCAGGAAGGCCGTGAATGCCAGCCAGCCGCCCCCGGCCGAAAGCAGTTTGATCTGCTCGGCCAGAGCCAGGTAAATCGGGCGCTGGAATTCAACAAGGACTTGGAACATTGCGTTCGAACCGACTCCGCTTCAGCCGCACGTCAATTCGAGGCGTGTCGCGAAAATCTTGCCGAGATCGGTCCCGGTCGGATCACTGAAGAACGCGTCTGTCAGCTTTGTCTGGTTCTGTGCGATCGCGGTCTCCGGGTCGGGACGCACGACCGAGCGAGCGCATCCCTGCGGCAGGCCGGCGACTGCGATCTTGTCGTCGTCGGTAAAATCAATCGCCGTGTAGAAGGTCGGGTCGTAGACGCCGATGCCGACTTTTCCTGAAAGGGCCAATGTGTCTTTCGGCTGCGTCTCGAACAGGACGACGAGCTGATCGTTTTCATAGTTGATGACAAGCCTTGGCGGCGGCGCCATTTCCACGTCCTTCCCGTTCAAGGTCACAAGCTGGAAATAGTTGTACTCGGCCAGAGACGCATGGATGGTGAGAGCCACCTCATCGAGCTCCTTGGCGTCAAGGGCGAGATCGGAATTCTTGTCGAATTCCATCAGTACCGTGCTGGAAAAGAGATCGTCGAAACGCCAGAGATGTCGAAGCGATTTGATGGTCCGGTCAGGACCGACAGTCAGATCCAGCCTCGCCTCGGCGAAAACATGCGGATGGGCGCCTGCCGGTGCCATTGACGCGAGCAGCAGAGCCGCGCCCAATACTATGCCTGCCAGTCGCATTTTTCGTTCACACTTCGCTCGTCGTTCCGGGTCAGGCAGGAGACCTGCCACTGCAAGCAGGCCGAAATTGGACGGCAACGTATGAGGACCAAATGATGGCAGCGGGCAAAAAGCCATCAGGACCGCGGTCGTTAGATTCGATCGATCAGGGGTGTGTCGCTTCATACAAGGAAGCAACCGCAAAGTCGCCCTTTATCCAGTGATCGACGAGGATTACCGCGGCGCCGGCGAGGATCGCCAGCACTATCATCCAGATGACCTTTTGCCGATCGCTCAATTTCTTGCTCCGGCTCGATGCCGAGGAACGGTTTCCTGAGGCGAGTTCGTTTCAAGCGTATCACTTCTCTCGGCCGCCTGTTCACGCTGATTAGTCATCGGCTATGGAGCTTGCAATGATCATGTTCGATGTGATCCGGGACCTCGGCCGCGTCAAATGGACGAGCTGCTTGCGATTACCAGCAATCAATATGAAAAGTTTGGAAACTTGCGTTGGATTTCTCTCCTCGCCGATCTTCACGGCGTCGGTTCGTGCGAAGAAACGCGCTTCAAATGCCGCGCTGTCGATGTCGAACAGCGTGATCGAGCATATCTGCACGGCCTTGCCGTTCAACGTGGCTTTTGCCACCGCAATCATGGTTTTGGCCGGCATGTCGTTGCCGGACGCTACCCATCCCTGGATAGCGTTTACACTACCCACCGATGCGAAATCATCGCCAGGGCGCGGAGTCCATCCAAGCTTCCCGGCTGCAGCGACGGTTCGTTCGAAGTCAGGTCCATGGGCAAGACAAGTCCCGTGAAAAGCCTCCAACGCCAGATCGACATTGTCGGCGTGCACTGGCGATGTCATATGCACACTTGTGAGTAGCAGGGCCAAGAGGGTTTTCGGCATGTCGATCACACCTCGGGCTACGGAGCGAGGTAGCTGATTGATCCGAAATGGAGCCTCAAGCAAGCTCGTCAAGTGGACGGGCGGGCGATCGAGGAGATGTGCCATCGCGCGAACTGCTTAATCTCGATGAATTCGTCAGGATGCTACAGCTCGTTCACCGAGCTGCGGCTCTGCTCCCGCTCCCGGATGGCTGCCGACCTGCTCCAGCACCTGGTTGACGAAAATTGCACTCCTTGGGTTGGCATTTTCGCGCACCGACCCTCAACGAAGTCCGCGAGAAAAGCGAGGGAGCGCGAGTATCGGAGCGCAGCATCCAGTCAAGGAGGTGTTGCGGGAAAACCTCTACCTGGTGAAGCTTGCGTGCGAACGGCTGTCCCTCTTATGCTCTGCCAAAACTGGAGGTGGGCTATGCGCGCACCCGCTATTGTAGCTTCGGGGTTTTCGGCATTAGTTGCTGCGAGTCCGGCCACGGCTGACACGGGCGGTCCAATCTATAGCGCGGAGGTGGTGGGCTCGATGTGCAATGACCCATCTGCTGACTTTTGCGTTGGGTTCCTGGCAGCGGTGTGGTCCCAACTTTACGCCACGCAGACCCGTTGCGAATTGCCAGCGGTCAACAAGCGCGATCTACCGGACATTTACCGCGTCTATTTGTTGAAAAATCCCGACCTCAACCACGTTCCGGCTTCAATCGCGGCCACCAAAGCGTTTGAGGCACATACCGGCTGTCCCCGCTGGAGTCCGCGTTCAGATGGGGAATAGCAGGAGGCCAGAGGCGCTGCCGCCATTCTGAGGTGATCACGACCAGTTGCACCGCAATAAAGAAGAACTATCAGGTTGGCCTGCGCCTAGATTTGACGGGCACTGCTTGTACGCGCTTTGAGCAGTGAGAAACCGACCGATCAAGCGGTTTAGGGAGCTGTGTTGTGTCATCCCTCACCTTATCGAGTCGTCTGTGAAGAAGGTTGATTTCGGGATCGGAGGCGAAGCGGGAAGCATTTCTCACCCGCCATGTCAGAGCTGATATGGCGTCAGGCTGATCGCGGCCGGAGTGGTGGCACTGCAGCGGACGTGAGCAGCACCAGGAAGAAGGCACACAAAAGCCTCAGCCAGTTGAGCAGGAGACTGAAGTTGTAGCCGACGGCGGCAAGCACGGCGTTGTTGGCATCGCCCTCGGAGAAGGCCAGGAAGTTGCGGCCCATCCGGTGGTCGTTCTTGAGATGGCCGATGACGGGTTCGACGGCGTCGCAGCGCCCGTTTGACGGCCTTGGTGAGGCCGCGCTTGTAGCCGGCGACATGGACCTTGAACATCTTGTCCTTTGGCGCGTTGTGGCCGCGATAGCCGGCATCGGCGACGATCTTGCCGAGGCTGACGCCGATCGAAGTCTCGATCGCCGGAAGAATGGTGGCCAGCGTGTGGCCGTCATACGGATTGCCGGGCAGCGCCTTGACATGGGCGACGAACTGGCCGCCACGGCTGCGCTGCAGCGGGGTGGCGACGGAGACCTTGACGCCGAATTCGTAGGGCTTGTAGGCCTTGCCCTTGCCAATGCACTCGACCTCCGGAGCGTGCAGGGAATACACCTTCTTGCCCCGCTCGCGCTGGCGCTGGTCCCTGACGCGCCGGGCAAGCGACAGCGGCAGAGCGAAGGCCTGCATCAGCTCTGGCCGCATGGCGAGCTTGCGGGTGATGTCGCGGATCACCGCGCCCAACATGGTGCGCAGCCGCTTGAGCTGCCGGTTGGCCCGCTTGAACTGCTTGGCATGGGCATAGCGCTGATGCTTGATCAGCGCGATCTTGCCGACCCGCGCATAGGATTGGCGCAAGGCAATGCCATGCCTCTTGGCCAGCTTGACCAGCCGCTCGCGGGCGCGATGCATCAGCTTGGCGTCGGTCGGGAAGGTGATGGCCTTTTCCTGCACGGTGGTGTCGACGATTACCGCGCGGAAGTCCGACGGCTTGGCCGCCCCCAACCTGGTCGCCGCCGCAAGGCTCTCCTGGAGCAGAGCCGTGAGCCGCTCTTCGCCCATGCGCAGGCGCCAGCGCGTCAATGACGTGCGGTCGAAAGGCAAGCGGTGCTGGAAGAACTCCTCGCCGCAGAACAGCTGGTAATAGGGGTTTTCCAGCCAGCGTTCGCACAGGCTTTCGTCGGACAGGTTGTGCATCGACTTGAGGATGGCCAATCCCGCCATCAGCCGGGTCGGCAAAGGCGGCCGGCCAGGATCGTCGTCATAGACCTCGCCCAGCCGTTCTTCGAGGAAACGCCAGTCGATCGTCTTGGCCAGCTTCACCAGCGCATGATCCATATTGAGGATGTGGTCGAGCCGGGATCGCAACAGGTCCGTCTGGCCGCTCTCGCGCCGTTCCTTCGGTCGCATCGCTCGCTTCCCTCGCTGCTTCGTCATCGCCTCGAATCACGCAGAACAAGCGCATCCAATTTGCCGGAAACCGCAGCCCAAAGCCACGAAATTCGGCAATCTGAAAACCGAAATCAGGGGAAATTGTTAAACGGAATCAAAGCATTCCGAGTTCTTCACGGACGACTATCGAGTTGTGGGGCGTTGCGGGCGTATCTTCGGGCGCTTCTTAGGGCGCTTCTTAGGTCCATTGCGCGCATCCGGGCCGCGGGCGGCGGGCATCTGCGAGATGCCCGCGCTGACGTTTCAAATGGCCAGTATCGCCTCTGTCCTTGTATGGCCCACCGGTATTCTGGTTCCTGGCGTGTTCGGTCTCAAATGGTTGCAGGTGTAGATTCAAGCGACACCCGGCGAGCGAGCAGCTTGTCGATCCGCTTTCCGTCCATATCGACGATCTCGAACCGCCAGACTTCATAGTCGAAATGCTCGCCGGCCTCTGGAAGGTGTCCAAGCCGGGACAGCGCGAAGCCGGCGATTGTGTGAAAATCACCTTCCGCCGAGCCTGACCGGAAGCCAAGGCGCGCGAAAGCGTCGTGAGCCGGCATCAGCCCGTCGATCAGCAGTGAGCCATCCTCGCGCTCGATGACATACGGTTCGTCGTCATCCGCATCCGGCAGGTCACCGGCGATCGCTTCGAGCAGATCGGTCTGCGTGACGATCCCTTCCAGGCTGCCGTATTCGTCGATGACGATCGCCAGACGCACCGGCGCCTTCTTGAACCGGTCGAGCACGCGGAAGATCGTCGTTCCTTCGTGAACGACCACCGGTTCGCGGATGACCGCCATCGGATCGAGAGCCTTCCCGTCCAGTGCCTGATCGAGAAGGTCCTTCTTCAAAATCATGCCCAGCGGCTCGTCGATGCCGCCGCGGCCGACCAGGAGCTGTTCATGGTGGCATGCGCGAATGGTGCGCAGGATCTCGTCCGGGCTATCGTCGGTGTCGATCCAGTCGACGTCGCGGCGTGGCGTCATGATATCGGCGATGCGCCGATCGCCAATGCTGAAGACACGCTCGACGACCTCCTGTTGGGTTTGGTGGAGCAGCCCCGCCTCCTGGCTCGCGGCGATGAGCAGCTTGAGCTCCTCCGGCGAGTGCAGGGATTCTTCTCCCGTACCGGGGCGCAGCCCGCAGAGGCGCAGCACCAGATTGCCGAGGCCGTTGAGCGAGATGATCGCCGGCCGCAGCAGAAACAGGAAGAGCCCGAGCGGGCGCACGACCCAGAGCGCCGTGCTCTCGCTGCGCTGCAGGGCAAGGCTTTTCGGCGCGAGTTCGCCAAGCACGATATGCAGCGCGGTGATGATGATGATGAAGGAGATCGCGACCGCAATCGCATGAGAGCCGGCCGTGGCGAGCGACCCGGGCAGTGCGTTCAGCAGCGGCTCGATCAGATGGGCAAGCGCCGGTTCGCCGATCCATCCGAGCGCAAGCGATGATATTGTGATGCCGAGCTGCGTCGCGGCTAGGTTGGCGTCGAGATTGTCCACCGCCCGCTTCAAGGCATTGGCATTGGTCCTGCCGGCATTGACCAGTTCGACCACCCGGCTGCGTCGGACGGCAACGAGAGAAAATTCCGCCGCGACGAAAAAGCCGTTCGCGGCAACGAGAACAAGTACGGCGAGTATCCCGAACAGATCGTACATACTGCCATCGGAACTAGGCATGGTCTCCTTTTGGGCGGCAATCGCCACTAGTTATTGATGGGAATTCACCTATAGCACGGCACCTTTGCGATGCTACGGACGTGTAGCTTGCTCGCGCGTCGCGGGGCGAGTTATTACTCTGCCTCCCGCCTTTGATACCGATCGGTCATAACCTCTCAACGGAACGATCGGGAGATCGCGCGAACAGAGCGGCTGCTATAGACCGTCCCGTCTTTCCTCTGGCGGACGAACCTTGCGGAACATTGCAAGTAAGAGGATGTCGTAGACAATCTTCAAGGCGCCGGCGATGAGTAGCGGCCAACCGAAGCCGGAAACAGCCAGCAGCGAGCCGGCAAGCATCGGGCTGGCGGCTGCCGCGAGGCTGCGCGGGACGGCGGTAACACTCGCTGCTGCAGCCCGTTCATCAGGCGTCACCACCGCCATGACGTAGGAGGTGCGGGTCGGCACATCCATCTGCGACAAGGCGCTCCGGATCAGCAGGAGCACGATGACCGGACCAAGGGTCGGCATGAAAGGGATGAGCACAAGGCAAAGACTGGACGGCAGATGCGTGAACACCATGGTGTTCACCAGCCCGATCCGTTTGGCGATTTGCACCGCCACCAGATAAGACGCTGCCGAGAGGACACCTGTGAAGAAGAAGATCGCGCCAGTGGCGGCGAGCGATAGGCTAAATTGTTGATAAAGCCAAAGAGCCAACAATGACTGGACCACGAAGCCACCCGCAAAGGCGTCGAGACTGAAAAGGGCAGCGAGCGTCAGGACGATTGCTCGCGACTTGCGCAATGGCTCAGCCGGTGTCGCCCCAGGATCGAGCGGTTCATTCGGCAGCCGCCGATAAAGAAGCAGCGATCCCAACCCCAAGGCTGCATAGAGGAGGAAGGCGAGCTGAAGCGCTTGCCTGATCTCCAGTCCGACAAGCAGTCGAAGCAAGTCGGGGGCTCCGGCCGCCAGAGCGCCGACAGCGCCAACAAGTGAACCGACCACGCTGTAGCGGGCAAAGAGGGCGGTGCGGTCGTGATCGGTGACGTTATGGGCAAGTTCCGCATGCTCCAGCGGCAGAAACACACTTACGTCGCCGGATGATGGGTTCAACGTTCCGACGAATGCGATAAGGAGCAGTGGCCAGAAATCGTTGACCAGCGCAAAGGCGATCCCCGTGGCGATCATCAGGACGGCAGCTGCGATCAGCAGAGAGCGGTGGGAAAAATGGTGCGCGACGAACCCGACAGACAGCGTGAGCGCCGCTGAACCCGCCAGCGTCGCCGTGGTGAGGATACCAATCTCGAAAGGATTGAAGCCGAGCGCGGCCAGATAGGCTGGAAGCAGGAGACTGACGAGTCCATCGCCGAACGCCCGTAATCCTCTCGAAGCCAGTAGATAAGTGGCTGCCGGCCCGGCACCGGAAGGAATGAGCGCAAATCTCTGTTTCGCCACCGGATCGCGCACAGCATTCGTCGACCTTTGAGCCGTCAAGGATGCCTCCTGACCAGAGAATGGTTGCGCCGATCGAGCAGATCAGACTGACCCCGTCACGACACCATAAAGCACGCCGAGGACCGAACAGGCTGCGAGCACCTGGATTATGCCGATCTTGAAACGGAACACCGCGACCAGCGCACCGAGCGTCAGAACCAAGGACGGAATATTGACGGAGTTGAACACGGGAACATCCAGCGTCATGCCCAGCCAGCTGACCTCACCCAGTTCGCGGAACAGCACGTGAAGCGCGAACCACACGGCCAGGTTCAAGACCACACCGACCACTGCTGCTGTGATGGCAGACAGCGCTGCTGGCTCCAGTACATTATAGGGACACAGATATACGGTAGCGATTATCGGCGAAGATTTTTGATACCGAGTTCGGCCCAGATCCACCGGAAATCATAGGTCGCCATGGGATCGTTGGGGTCAGGCTGGCTTGAAGAACGGTTTTCAAGATATTTGAGCCATTCGGCGGCCTTCTCGCGACCCTTGGCGGTTTTGATGGCCTCGCGCGGGGAAATATTACCCAGCATTCCGACGGGCTGATCGAGGGTTTCGCGGTACTGCTTTTCCAAAAACTCATGAACGACTTTTGTGGCGATCTCGGGTGGCAGCTCCGGACCAGCCGTATCCTTGTCACGGACGGGCCTTTCGGCCATCATTTGCTCGACGGTACGGATTTCGGTGAGCGGCCTTCCAACCAGATCGTTCAGCGCCCCCTGCATCAGCGTCGTTCCTTTTGCGGCTCGGGCGGCGGAATTCGTCGACAGATGCAAGGTGCGACCTTTCATTTCAACATTTCCGAGAACCCGTGCGCCGTCCTCCATCGTAATGTCCCATGCGAGGTTCCCAGATCTGCCGGCCTTGAGCCTTCCCTTCGGAGTGTCGCCAAGCCAGTTCCAGAATTTCGCGTTCTCCTGGCGCAGAGCCGGGACTGTCTTCAGCTGGGCGATAATTTCTTTCTGGGTGATCCCGGATGCCAACGGAAAGCGCACATCGTGGAAGACGATTGCGTCACCGTCGCTATTCTCGAAGGTGGTCTGCTCCATCCGCATCGTCCGATCCAGGGTGTCGAACAGCCATGAGAGGGTAAATACCGGCGCGACCTGTTGAAGTTCTTCGTTTGTTGGTATGCGCAATTTTTTGGACCGACCCTTGCCAAAGATCGCCCGCAAACCATCGAACAGCGCGTCGGAAGCTTCCGGCGTGAACGGCAGTAATCCTCCGCCAATGATGTTCTTGCCCGTAACGGGAACGATCCTGGCGGCAACCCTGCCCCATTGCTGCAATGTCTTCGTGGCTGTGCCCTCGCTGACCAGGACAGGATCTCCGCCGCGGATGAGATCGCGAGCCATCAGGGATTTGCCTGACACGATGTCGCTGACTTCGTAGAGGCTCATCACCGACGTCCGGAGCGCCTTCATGTAAGCTTTCGCCTGGGCGCCTTCCTTCCAACCGCGCCGCTTCAGATACTCGTCGACGATATTGCCGCCCTCGACGTCGAAATCCTGAGTGAGGAAATCCTCGAAGGCGCAGCCCCAAAGCGTCATTGCCCAATGATCGCCGAGCATCTCGGCCAGATCATCGAATTCCATGTTGCTGGCGTCGAGAACCGGCCCGAAATGATCGTCGAGAACATCTTCGAAACAATCGCGCCATTCGTCGCGGGAGAGGAACTTCATCAGACCCTTGAGATCATGGCTGTTGGGCATGGCCTTTTCCCACTTTTCGTCTGTGCTCGGCGATAATTCTCGATACCGTCGGCTGGCTGACTTCGTAGAGCCGCGCCATTTCAGCGGCTGACTTGCGTCCGGACAAGACGCTCTCGGCGATTTCCAGCCGTTTCTTTGGATTGAGCTTCTTGCGGCGGCCGCCGATCCTGCCTTCGGATCGCGCCAAGGCCAACCCGGCGGAGGTGCGTTCGCGGATCATGGCGCGCTCGAATTCGGCGAAGGAACCGACCATCTGCATCATCATGCGCCCTGCCGGCGTCGTTGTATCGATCGCCTCGGTCAGAGAGCGGAATCCGGCACCGGCGGTCTCGATCCGCTCCATGATATGCAGCACGTCCTTGAGCGAGCGTGACAGGCGGTCGAGCTTCCAGACGACAATGGTGTCGCCCTGCCTCAAATGATCAAGCATCCTGTGTAATTCAGGCCGCTCCCAGCGACCGCCAGAAGCCTCTTCCTTGAAGATGCGCTTGCAACCTGCATCGGCGAGAGCCTTGGCTTGCGCCTTGTTCGACTGGTCGTCCCCCTTGCTTAAGGGGTCGCAGCGGTTGAAGATCGTCTACCAATCCCGCGGGTCAGCTATATCCACCGAGCGAGTGGTCGAACCTTACGGAGTGTTGATTGGAATCCGACGCTATCTGGTGGCCAGGCCAACAACCGATCGCGCAGGTCCGCTCAGGCACTTCGTGGCTGAGAAGATCGAACGCGCGGAATTGACCGGCGAGGTCTTCGAACGTGATCCAGGCTTCGACATTCATGCGCATGCGCGGAAGGCGTTCGGAGCTTTTCAGAACGACAGTGAGTTTGGCGAAGTCATCTGGAAGTTCAAGCCTGACGCAGCGCCGCACGCGCGAACTTTCCTGTTCCATCCGGCTCAGATACTGGAGGATCAATCCGACGGTTCACTGATCGTGCGTTTCTGGGCGTCCGGTCATATGGAGATGTGCTGGCACCTCTACATGTGGGGAGACAAGGTTGAGGTCGTGGCGCCGGAGGCCCTTCGCCGAATGGTCGAGACGCACCAGCGCTCTGACTTTCCCTCGCTTCCATAGAATGCAATTTCCCAAACAGCTTTGAAGGATGCGAACTGCACGATCTGCGGCTGGTGACAGATTCTGTCATTAGCCTGTGGAAACCTGAAATCGCTAGAGATTGGCAGCCTAGGCAGGAACCTAAGCGCAGGCCAGTATCTGTTTTGGGGAATCAAAGCCTTCTCGCGCGAAGGCAAAGGTAAGGGGCATGGCTTTTCGATTTGTTCATACGGCGGACATTCATCTGGATTCGCCTCTTCGGTCGCTGGCGCTGCGCAACCCGGAACTAGGCGAACTGATTGGCAACGCGACACGGCGTGCCTTTGTCAATATCGTCGATCTCTGCCTGTCCGAGCAGGTCAACGCGCTTCTTCTCGCAGGTGATCTCTACGACGGCGATCAGACCTCCATGAAAACTGCGCGGTTCCTTTCCGAGCAAATCCGCCGACTGGACCAAGCCGGAGTGCGGGTGTTCATCATCCGAGGCAACCACGATGCGTTGTCGAAGATCACCAGAGAACTGACCTACCCGGAAACCGTAAAAGTCTACGGTGGGCGCCCGGAGGCTATCTCGCTCGAATTGGATCAAGCGACCCCTGTGGTTATTCACGGGCTTAGCTTTGCGCAGGCCCAGTGTCCCGAAAATCTGGTGGGAAAGTACAAATCACGGATCGAGGGCGCTGTTAACATCGGTCTTCTGCACACCAGCCTCGCAGGAACGCGGGGGCACGATCCCTACGCACCCTGCGACGTCTCGGATCTGGAGGCGACAGAGTTCGACTATTGGGCGCTCGGTCACATTCACAAGCGATCAATCAGTAACGGACGCTGCACGATCGTGATGTCTGGCATGCCCCAGGGGCGCGACATCAACGAATCCGGTCCGAAATCGGTGAGTCTTGTTACGATCGCTGATGACCGAACAGTCCGTGTTGAGGAGAAGTTCACGAGCATCGCACAGTTCGAGCGCGTCGTGGTCGACCTCGATGGCATCGCAGACTGGCGTCACATGGTGACCACTGTAGCGGGCACGCTGGGGGCTGCGCGGGAAGCTGCAAATTCCGAACATCTTGTGGTCCGGCTCTCCTTCACCGGACGAACGCCGCTTGCATGGCGGCTCCGTAACGATGCCGATCTCGTCAAGACCGATGCCGAGCACAGGGCATCTGTCATTGGCCGGACCTGGATCGAGAAAGTGGAGATCCAGTGCACCGACCTCGTTTCCGCAGATGGGTCCAACGGGGATCCACTCGTCGAACTTCGAGAGCTTGTCGGAAGCGATATCATCGGCTCGGAAGCTTACCACGCCGCGCTCATCGATATTGGGGAGGAGCTTCGTGGTCATCTGCCACCTGAAAGCAGAGGCAGTTTCGGTGCTGATCAGGAGGAATTTCGGGCCACGTTGCGCCTGCTCGCGCAGGAGGGGGTCGAAGATGTGCTCGCACGGCTCCAACGTCGGAAGCAGGATGAGGTAGCATGATGCGCATCAACCGGCTTGACCTTACCCGTTACGGCAAATTCACCGACAAGCACATCGACTTCGGGTCCACGGAGCCGGGCCGTCCAGATTTACATATCATCTACGGTCCGAACGAGGCGGGCAAATCGACCGCCCTATCTGCATTCCTCGATCTCCTCTTCGGCATCGAATCCCGCAGCCGCTATGATTTCCTCCACCCATACGCAACGATGCGCATCGGGGCCGCATTGGACATCGGTGGTGTTGCCCGGGAGCTTGTCCGGATCAAGAAGCCCCAAAACAGTCTGCTCGGTCCGGGTGATCAGCCGATCGGCGAACATCTGATACTCGGCGAGCTTGGTGGAGTTGAGCGCGACGTCTATTGCGCGATGTTTTCCCTCGACGATGACACCCTTGAGGAAGGCGGCGAGAGCATCCTGGCCAGCAGGGGTGATCTCGGACAGCTTCTGTTTTCGGCAAGCACAGGTTTGGCTGCACTAAGTCAGACACTTGTTGAACTGCGTTCGCAGGCTGACGGCCTTTTCAAGCTCCGTGCCCGCAGCAGTGAAATCGGCGACTTGAAAAGTCGGCTTTCCGATCTGAAGGAGCGAAAGGAGCAGATTGACACCCTCGCTATCCATTTCCGCCAGATGGTGGAAACCAAGGAGCGGTCACTGGCACATTATGACGAAGCGATGGCTGACCGAACCCGGACGCAGCTGCGGGTGGACGAGATCAAGAACCTGCTGACCGCACTGCCACGACTGGCGGAATTGCGGGAAATCCGGGACAGTCTCGCTGAGTTGCAAGATGTTCCCGAAGCGCCGCCTTCGTGGGGAAACGAACTGCCGGCGCTTCGTCAGGACGACATCGAGCTTGCCGTGAAGCGGGAGACCGCGAAAGCGTCCATGAGCGAGCTTGAGAAAGGGCTCAACGCCATTGCCATCGACGAGATCGCGCTCAGCTTGGGGCAAAGAATGGACGCTATCGGCGAGTTGCACGCCCGTTATGTCACCGCTGAGAGGGATCTGCCGGACCGTCGTCTGCAATTGATGGAAGTCGATCGGGAAATTGCGAATATTCTGCGGCTTCTCGAGTGCCTTGAAGAAGACGAGCCGAGCAGCCTGATGCTCGGAAGTCGCATTTCCGGGAGCATCAGAGATCTCGTTGAACGCCGGTCTGGTATTGACGCGACACTTCAAAACGCGAAGCGCGAAGCCGAAGAGGCGAACCGCCGTCTGATCGAGTTGCGGAGCAAGCTGTCGAGCGAAGCCGCTGTCTCCATAAACGGCAAAGCCATTGCGGCGCTGGCGAGGGAGCTCTCGGCTCTTCGAGAGAACGATCATGCCGCCCGTCGCCGTGTCGCCGAACGCTCCCGTGTGGATCTTAAAGAAACACTGGCGCAGCAGATGTCGGAACTCCGACCGTGGGGTGAAAGCGTTGACCAGGTACGGCAAATGAGAGTGCCGGCACCTTCTGAGCTGGAGGCCTGGAAATCAGCTCTGTCTAAAGCGGAAGCCGAGATCGATCGCTACAGCGATGACAGCGGGCGCCTCACGAGTGAGCAGCGGCGTTTGCGAGCCGAACTGGATGCACTGAAGAATATCACCCGCGTTGTGGCTGATCATGAGGCGGCGACGTCGCGATCAGCGCGTGAAGCGGCATGGGCTACGCATCGTGACGCGCTCGATGAATCGACCGCTGCGGCGTTTGAGATCGAGCTGCGGAAAGACGACCTGATCACCAGCGCACGGCTGGGACAGATGAGCGACCTGGCGAAGCTGAATCAAACTTATCAGAGGCTCGCCGTCGCGGAAGCGGAATTGGAGCGCTCAGCGGAGTTGCTGAACGCGGCGAAGTCGAAACGCGAAGCTATCAGGGCCGAAATTCTGGAGTCCGCTCGGAAAATGGCTCTGACCGTTTCTGGCGAGATCAAGCTAGGTGGGCTTGAGGCATGGCTGGGACGCCGCGAAATGGTCCTCGCGACAGCCGACTTGCTCGGGGAGGCCGAGGGTGACTTGCGCCAGGCGGAAGCGGACGGCTCGGCGGCGCGCAACCGGCTCTCGGCGGCACTATCGGCGGCAGCCGTTTCCCAGGATCACTCTGACCCCTATGAAGCGCTTTTGGCCAGGGCCCAATCCGCCGTTGATCTTGAAGTCGAACACAAGAACTTGAGGGAGCAACTTGAACGCTGCGAAAGGGAGCAGGCTTCCCGCCAGTCAGCACTTGAAACGGCAACTGCCGACGAGGCGCAATGGGACGCGTCATGGGCTGAGGTTTGCAAGAGCTGCTGGCTCGGCGCAGGAGGGACTATCCCCAGCCTCGCCACCGTCAAGGAGGTCATGGACAGACTTGCCGAGCTCGGCCCGGCCGCTCAACGACAAGCCGGCTTGGCAGATCGCATCGCCAAGATGGAGGAAGATCAGGCGGCCTTCTCACGCGAGCTTGCAGTCATGGCTGCAGAGCTGGGATTGGAGAGATCAGCGGAGAGTGCGCTGGGTCTCTGGGCGCTGATGTCCGCCAGAGTGGAAGAGGCCCGATCGAAAAAGGCGGAAAGGGAATCCAAGCACCTTGCTCTGGAGGGTCAGATTCTCAAAACCCGGGACCTGGAGGCGGAAATCGCGATTTGCGAGCGACGCAAATCTGAAATGACGCAGCTGTTCGGAGTATCATCCTTGCAGGAGGTAGAGAAAAAGCTGCGCATGATCGAGCAAAGGAGAGACTTGCGCCGGCGTTGCAATACCATCGAACGCGAAATACGGGACGCGCTATCAATCCAGGACATGGCCGATGTCGAAGAGATGCTTGACGCCGCGGATCGGCCTGCGCTGGAGGTCGAGCAGGTAGAACTCAGGGCCCGGTTTGAGGATCAGGATCGGCGTGTGCGAGAGTTGTTTACGGCATACTGCAAAGCGTCCGACGAGGTGGATGCCGTCGACGGCGATAGTGCCGTGGCTGCTCTTGAAGAGCAACGGCGCACGGTCCTCCTGGAAATCGAGGATAAGGCGTTCAGCTACTTCCGCCTCATGGCCGGCATCGTCGCGGCCGAGCAAGCCTTGCGCCTCTATCGCGACAAGCATCGCAGTTCGATGATGCTTCGCGCCTCGGAGGCTTTTCATGTGATCAGCCGCGGAGCCTATCGCGGTCTGGCGACCCAGCCCGACAAGGACGCCGAAGTGCTTATTGGCATCGGGGCTGATGGGAGTTCCAAGCTGGCGCAGGAAATGTCAAAGGGAACGCGCTTCCAACTCTATCTCGCGCTCAGAGTCGCCGGCTACCACGAGTTCGCCCAATCTCGCACCCCTGTTCCCTTCATCGCCGACGACATCATGGAGACGTTCGACGACTTCCGTGCCGAGGAAGCCTTCCGGCTATTCGCCGACATGGCGAAAGTGGGTCAGGTAATCTACCTGACGCATCACCAGCATCTTTGCGATATCGCCAGGCGCGTTTGTCCCAATGCGCGCATACACGAGTTGGCGCCGCCGCTCGCTCTGGAAAGCCGTGCGGCGTGAGACGTGGGAGCCGAGTAGGGAATTCGGGGCGCTACCAGCCTCGGAGATCCCGCCCATATCGTCTCAGCTGATTTCCATGTCACGGCCGATTTCCGATGTGACGGCGCTGGCGATCCTCGCGCGCGCGCGCGAGGAGTGTAGATATTCGCTGTCAGGTCGGCTTGCAAACGAATTTCGTCTCGGCGATGGTGCGCCGGGGTAACATCTGGGGGGGCAATGAATTCTATCAGCTCAATCTCAAAGCTCGACGAGCGCGTTGAACGTGACCAGCGCCATGCCGAGATCGCGGCCAGCGCAGCCAGGGCTGAACTTGTAAGTCTTCGCCCGGCGCTGGCTCCGGTAGATAGCCGCTTCGGTCTAACGGACCACGATCGAGGCCGAATGGATTATGCCGACCGAAGGCAGGCTGCTCTTGAGGCGATAGAAGCGCAACCGTTCCAAGTGATGGTGGAAGCCTACACCGAGGTTGCAGGTGAGGACGGGAAAGTGATCGAAAAGGAGCAGCTGTGGTATGCCAACGCTGGGTCCTCCGCGAACGAAGTCTTCAAGTACGGCAGCACGACGGTCGCCGTCCTCGCCTGGACCCACCCAGGCCTTCAGCTGGCGCTAGGGACTAACCTCGGCGATTTGCGGGACGTCCGGGCCAACGGCTATCGGCTTCTGAGCGTTGAGCCGCTCGCGAAAGCACGCTTCGACGAAACCTTGCCGATGGTATCGGCAGTCTACGAACCGGGTGGCGCCGTTCGTCCGCAGGCAGCTACGCCAGCAAAGACCGGACTAAAAGCCGTTAAGCTCCACATGACTCAGGACCAGGTGCTTGCCTTTGTATCCCGGATGTCGGGGCTTATGGTGGTCACTGGCGCCCCTGGGTCAGGCAAAACGACGGTTGCCTTTCAGCGTATTCGCTTTCTGTTCGACCAGCAGGAGCAACGACAGAATGGTGGACGCTTGGTGCCCTACAAGCCGGAGCTCACACGCGTCTTCCTCGCTAACCAGAACCTCGCCGATCAAGCCAAGGCTCTTCTAGCGGACCAGCTCAACATCCCGACTTTCGTCGTCCAGCCCGTAGATGACTTCATCGCGAGCTATTTGGACCAAGTTTGGCTGTACAAGCACAATGCCCGACCGCGTCAGCGAAAGCTGCCTCCGTTGGATATCGCTGCGCGAATGGCTGTGCTCGGCCTTTCAGATCACCACGATCTCACTCGCCTCTGGGAGGTATACGAACATCAAGTCGCAGATCGTCTCGGATCTGGCGCGGAAGCGCCTTGGGCGGGGGTTGATGGAAACAGTGTCGAGAGTTTGACCGCGTTGGCGAACAGTCTTCGAACCATTGCCGAACGAGCAACCACCGGTAGCGACCCGTTGCGGTCGAAGCTTACGATGGGAGCGATATTCCGGGGGGTGACGAGCAGCTACACTGCAGCACGCGAAGGAATGCCCGCAAAAGTAAGAAGCCGATTTGACGAGCTTTTTCAGCAATGGCTGTACTTCGTCTACGACCCGCTCTCGTCCGTGGCAACGTACTTTGGATCCCGCGGATCGGAAGCGGCCCACAGAATGAGGCGGGGCACAGGCGCTCGCGTTGACGAAGCCGAGATCCTAAAGAATGCAATCTCTGAATGGGCTGAGCGCGGGTTTGGCCCCGAAGACCGATCTTGGCTCGCTTGGCTCCTGCGCTTTGCACTACCTGAAGCAACTGATCCCGACTTGCGATTCCGCGAATTGCCCTCGGCTATTGCACCGGCTATTTCAGGCCACGAGCGCTGGACGCACGTTGCGATCGACGAGGCGCAGGATCTCTGCGTAGCCGAAGCATCACTCATTGGTTCGTTGGTGGACCCGGACGGTGCACTGACAGTCTCGGCCGACTTTCGGCAGATCGTCAGCCCGGTACACGGAATGAGAACAACCGATGCACTTCGCATCGGCAGATCTCTTCGTGGCAAGGGAGCCGAGCAGATCTACCCGTTTGCCCGGAACATGCGGCAGAGCCTTCAGATAGGGCGATTCCTACAGGGGTTCTATGAGATCGCGTTCAAGGAGCGCCCCACGTTTGAGGTGAATACCACCTTGCAGGACAAGAAGCCTCAGCTCATCATCGCGCCGCCGCAGGATCAGGCTTTGCGAATCAAGCAGCTCGTTTCCGTCTTGCGAAGGTCCCATGTCGTCCGCAGCATCGCGCTTCTCCAGATCAACGAGGACGAGCAGTCTTTGAAACAATTGCGATCCGCGCTTGACCAGGAAGGCGTTCCTCTCGCGCCTCTCTGGTCAGCTGCGGGAGACGGCCTCGTCACTACGTCAGTCGAGCGGATAAAGGGGCTTGAGTTCGACGCATGTATCGTCTTGGGCCTGGAGGATGTCGAGAGCGCCGCACTGAATTTCACATTGAACCGCGCCTATGTCGCGCTCTCGCGCCCTGCGCGGCGCCTCGCCCTCATTTCCAACGAATATCCATCTCTGCTGCGTCGAGTTGATCGCGATCTCTTCGATATCACGCATTCCTGACCTCCGACCAAGGTTCGACATGTCCGATACCGCCACCCCACCCCTTTTCCCCGCCTTCGAGCGCTTCGTCGAGCGCAATGGACTCCTCGCCAATGCGAAGGGCATCCTCGCCGCGAGACTTCCGCGAATCCTTGGTCAAGGACAAACGCGAGCGGAAGGACTAAACATGCCGCCTGCGGTTATTGAGCGGCAGCAGGAATTATACGCGCTATCACTGCCCGACTCTGCCACGCCCGACCCCGCGGTTCGGCACGAGATCGCCGACGCAAAGCGCGCCCTCGAGGCGCATGCCGAACATATGCGCCATCCTGACAACCGCAGGCGTTTTGCCATGCAGGTGCTCCATCATCTGGAAGGCGTTCAGACGGGCAACAAGGACAATCATTTCTTCGCCGGCCGCTTGGTCCTCGTTCCTGACAAAAGCGGCCAGAACTGGGCTTGGTCAATGACTGCCCATTACCCGGTCATCGGTAAGATTCCGGCTGACATTGACTACGTCGTAAACGCCTACAAATCAGCTGAGCGCATCGTCGACGACTGGACATTGCCGGTCGATCTCTTCCTCGACAGGCTGCTGCTGGCCTGGACAATGGCCAAGCACTTCACGAGCGGCGATGACATCTTCATTGCCGATGTCGCACGACTATTCAAGATCGCCGCGCAGAACGAGCGCTTCTGGGGTACGCCAGCGCGGCGGAACTTCGAAGATGTTCCCGAAGCAGTCTTCATCGCGAACTTGATTAACTGGCGTCGCAACAAGGATTCAGCAACGTCACGCGACAGCTTCGAATTTGAACTCGTGCCGGCGACCCTAAACCAAGCGCACGGTCCCAGGTCACGGGCCTTCTTCGTACCAGGAAATGCCGAAGGCACGGTCGTTCGGCCGATGATCTACATGCGTCGCCAAACTGTTTGAGAGGGAGGGTCCAATGGAAGTCGCAATCAACAAGATCGACGCGAAGCACCTTGTGAGAGGCCTGCTCAATTCGCCCATCGCGCCGGGCAAGTATTCTCATTTCATCAACGTCGGTACGGATCACATCCTCGACGCTCTTGACCACAACTATTTCCGCGGTGACCTCGCCGAGGGAATTGGCTGCTTCAAGTATCTTGAAGGGGATTATGGAAGCGGCAAGACACAGTTCATCAACAGCTTAGCCAGTCGTGCAAGCGAGCAGGATGTCGTCACGGCCCTGGTTACCGTCGGGGCCGAATGTCCGTTCAACTCACCGGTGGCCATATTCCGCGCGATCATGGAGTCATTTCAGCCGCCGATCGAAAACCAACTGAATGGAAACGACTCCAAGGGCATCGAAATCCTTATCGAAAGTTGGGTCGTGCGTCGAATTCAGCAGCTCGGCGCGCAGCCCGGCAGTGATGTGCCTGAGCTTGTCCAACGTCAGATTGAGCAGCAGATCGGAGGACTCTGGAGAGGTGCTCCAGATCAACAAATGGCCTCTGCTCTCACTGCACTTAGCCAGCGTTTGCTCAAGCTGGCGTGCGGCGCAGCCGATTCCGTCAGCGATAATGAGTTGATCTCGTGGATTCGCGGTGACAATGTTCGATCGACGGTCCTAAAAAGTATGGGTCTGTTCGAGCCGGCACGCGATGAAAATGCGTTTCGGCGACTCAAGACGGTCATCTCATTTCTGCGCAGCCGCATGGGGTATAAAGGCTTCTTCATCGCATTCGATGAAGGAACGCGTACGTCCTCATTCCGCCGTGGCTCGGCGAAGCAGAGGCAGGCGATCGAAAACCTGCTCACTATGATCAACCAAAACGCCGACGGCGAGTTCGGCGGGGTCATGTTCCTCTACGCCGCTACACCCGACTTTCGCTCAGAAGTGATCAGCACCTATCGAGCACTCCAAGATCGGATAGGCACCAAGGCCTTCTCGAAGGGCAGCCCCATGGTGCCGCTCATCAATATCGAGGAGGCCAACTCCGAAGCGGTAATCTACAGCATTGGTGAAAAGCTTTTGAGCGTCTTCGGTCAAGCCCACGGCATGGCATGGGATGTGCCGACCCAGGTAGCCAACATGCGGGCAATTGTTGCGGCGCAGAAGGACCTGTTGTTCGAGACGCCGAAGCCGCGCTTCTTCGTCTATCAGTACTGTCGTTTTCTCGATCAACAAAAGGACGAGCAGCGCCCGATCAGTGCCGAACGGGCGAATGATTTTGTCAACAACAATGAACCTCCGCTTGATGGTGACGGCACATGATCGTATCGGGCACCCAAGTCGAACACGCGGAATACGGAATAGGAACAGTTCTGGCGGTCCTCGGTGACGTGGCTACCGTCGAGTTCTTTGGCGAGGCGCTGGACGTTGTCGCCGGCGAACTCATGCCTCGCCAGCAGTCCAAACAGACTGCACCTCCACCGGCCTGTGGGCAAACGTCGACGGACTTCGCCTTTCGGAAGTCGTTCGAGGCGGTCAATCTCGGTGTGGTGCCGACTGACCCCGACCAACTTGTAGACCTCACGATAGGCGGTGAGCAGGCGTCGGACGACATAGGTTCACTACTAGCGAACGCCTCGAAGGATGGCGTTTGCCGGATCTTCATGGGGTACTACGGTTCCGGCAAGTCGCATCACCTGCACCTTGTCAAAGCGGTCGCCATTCGCGACGGCTGGGTCACGGCATCGCTTGAGCTTGATCCGAAGGCGGCCGATCCGGCCAAGCCTGCTACCGTTTACCAAGGTCTCGTGGGCGGGCTTGAATTTCCGATGCGTGCCGACGGCAGCAGAAGCGCAGATTTCTTCGATCTTATTAAAGAGATCCGAGACAATTGGTCAGTCGTTCGCGACCTTCCCTATTTCAAGAGGTCGCCTTGGTTTAGCAAGGGGTTGGAAGCCCTCCTTTATCTCTCTCATCGTCGCGACGACACGGACTACGTGGCTGCGGTGAGCTGGCTTGCCGGCCAGGTAAAACAGATCGGCGCCATTCGCTCGCTCAGCTGGCGAGGCGGTCACAAGACCCAGATCCCAATCTTGCCTCAGACGAAAGACACGGGGCTCATCTATGCCTACAATCTCGTCGTTCTCCACGAAATTCTAAAGGCGCTTGGCTATAAAGGCTTGGCCCTCATTATCGACGAGGCCGAACATGTCCGAAGCTACTCGTTCAACCGCTACATTCGGGCGAACAACTTCTTCGATATAATCGCGCGTTGTGCTCACGCGCCGCGAAAGGACCTCCAGAAGCCGCAGAGCGACTACGAGCATTTCGACCTGCCACCCTTCTGGAAGGAAGGCCCCCATTTTACGCTGTTCGTGGGCTTGACTGAGGGCGAGGATACCCATGACCTGAAGCGAAAGGTGGGTGAGATGAGCGTCTTAATCCACGATCCAAAAGACGTGGTTCATCTCGAACCGCCATGCGAGAGTGACTACGAGAAGTGGTGCGAGGCCTTCCTTGCCGAAAGTGCAGGACGCCTTGGTCCGAAGGTGCAACTGCTCGCGGACCCCGGGCTGAGGACGCGGATCGCAGCAACACTCCGCCACCACTTTGACCAAACGCCCGTTTCTGAGCGGATCCTGCGCAATTGGACCAAGATGGCCGGCTTCGCGCCTGCCGTCCTAATGAGCCGCGACGGAGCGACTGATAGTGACGAGCTCGTCGCGTTGGTCGACGAGGCGGCGCGACAGATCGCCGGCGAGATACTCCCCTGGGATGACTGAAACTCGCTCCCACCTGGCGCGAATGATGCCAGACGGCTTCCCGATCTTCTTCGACGGTCGGCAGCCGTACGAGGGGCAGTCAGCCGTGATGTCAGAGATCGTCCGGGGGCATCAAGTGCTGTTCGCGGCGCCCACTGCATCGGGCAAGACTGAAGCCGCAGTCACCCCGCTCTTTCAACGGCACATGTCCTTCGCGCGCCAGTCTCTCTCGACGGTTTATGTCGCGCCGACCAAGGCGCTCGTGAACGATCTACACGAAAGGCTGGTCGGGTATCTCGGCACGAGGTTCCCGAGCGCGATTTCACGCTACACGGGAGACCGCCACGAACTCGGATCGGCTTCCGGCGTGTTCTGCTTGCTGGCAACCCCTGAAGCACTCGACTCATTGCAATTGCGTCGTCCGGAAGCGCTTGCGGGGGTGCGCGCCGTCATCATCGATGAGATTCACCTCCTGCATGGTCAGGCTCGTGGCCAACAACTGCGCCATGTGATCGAACGGATCCGAAGAGCCGCCGTGACGCCGAAATCAGCACGGGACAGCTTCCAAGTTGTTGGGATGACGGCAACGCTTGACGACATGGAAGGCGTTGCCCGGATCTGGCTGGGCGACGATGCCAAGTTTATCGCACACGGTTCACCAAGGGAGATAGACCTCCAGCTCATTCGGATAGCCGCGGATGCCAGTGTCGATCCGTACCTCGCGCGAGCCAGATCTCTGGCCCGATGGGTGGACGAGGCGGGTCTTGAGAAGATCTTGGTATTCACGAACTCCCGCAATGCCGCGCACGCATTAGCGGCGCATCTGCACCGAGAGCTCAACGGCAGGCGATGGCCGGTACATCTCCATTTCGGTGCATTGTCTGCGTCCCATCGGGAGCGAGTCGAAGACGAGATGCGTGCAAATCGGTATGGTATCTGCGTCGCTACATCGACACTGGAAATAGGCATCGATATCGGCGACATCGATGCTGTCGTCCTGGCCGACCCGCCCTCGACTGTCAGCGGCTTTCTCCAACGTATTGGTCGTGGCAATCGTCGCAGCGGCATCTGCCGAGTAGCCGCCTTCAAGACCTCCGAAGATGACGAGCGGATGATGCGCGCCCTGGTCGACTGCGGGCGGCGCGGCGACCTCGACGATGCTTACGAGTATGATCGGCCTTCGGTCCGGGTTCAGCAGATCCTCAGCCTATGTTGGCGGGCCACGCGGCACGATCGCGCTCTGTCCGTTGCGGCTCTAGCCGCGGAGGCGGGCACGGATACGCACAAGCCCGTCGTCGACGACATGATCGACACCGGTTGCTTAACCAGCGCCCGCGGAGCCCTGATTCCCTCCGACCGTCTGATGGACGAAGGTGATGCGGGGCGCATCCACACCGTCATTGCGGGACAACCGAGCTCCGCCGTCTTAGACCTTCGCACCGGAGAAACAGCGATCCGCGACGCAGACGAGTCCAGCGCGGGGGGTGCAGTGTTCATCGGCGGGTCGATGCGTAAGCTGGTGGTGGGCTCCGAAGGCGGCGCGTTCCTTGGGGAAGGGGTGTCCCGTTCCCAGCCTCTAGCCCGCATCAAAGCGACCGGTTCGGGTTTGCCGGTAAGCCGCAGCGTCGTATGGGGCCTCGCGCGTCAACACGGCCATGATCCGACCCGGTGGCAGCAGGAGGGAGCCAGGCTGGTGACTTGGGGAGGCGTGCGGTTCAACACTCTGCTCGCCGCCCTCCTCATGCGCGAGGCGACGGGACGGCGGTTCCTGCCGTCCGACGTCGGCATCGGGGGCCCGGTGTCTGCGGTGATGATATCGGTCGAAGGCGTTCGGGAGCTGGCGTCGCAGGCTGAACGAGCCAATGACTTCCCAATTAGTGTGGCCGCGAAGTTCGCAAGCCCCAGTCGCTTTATGGGCGAGCTATCGAACCGCTTGGCCGCGGATGAGAAGCGTCGGTCGATACCCTGGACACCATTTTGCCGCTGGCTAGATCGCGTCTCTGGCATCGACATGGTCGGATCCATACCGATAGACGCTGCCGAGCAGCCGGTCGCCAGATAAGGCGTCAGGTCGGCCGGGTGTCGGACTGCACTTCTAGGGGCGCCAAGCCCGAGTGAAAAAGCTGGTTCGCCAGTGTGCAAAGGGCCTTTGTCGATGCCATCCTTAGCTCGGCAATTGGAAGCTTGGAGCAGGGCAATGCAGGGCGATATTGTCTAAGTTTAGTTGGTGTAGTAGTGCGCTACATCAAAACGTCATTCAGCCAATGCTTTAAACACCGCATCAGCAGCGTCCTTATAGAATTCGATACTGATCTTGGTCCAAGCTCGTCCGGAAGATCATTGAGCTGTCGGCGTGCAGAAACGGGCATCTATAGCGTCTGCGCCTGCTTATCGATGGCAAGCTCCGCGATGCGGACGGCGTTCGGGATCATCTCTATCGATCCGCCGAGGTTGAGCGCGCCGACGACGATAGCGCCGCCGCCGCGCGTGTTGCGTCCAAGGAGGCCGCCGCACAAGGCGACGATATCCGGAACACCGAGGCCTGCTCCGGACTTGTCCGCATCCATGGGGTCAGTTCCGGTAGGGGGCGAAATGACACCCTAAGCGTTCTGCTCCTTCGGCCACAGATACTCGCCAGTCATGGGACAGTTTGGCGATTTGCCGATTGATATACAGACGAAGGCGGCGGCCGGTCTTCCGGCGAAGGTTACGAGCGTTTTCATGAGGTAGATCCTCCAAAGTAGTTGTGCGCAGTCGCGAAGCTCGAATTCGGCTGGAACTGCCAAGTGCACCGCGTCAGCGGTCGCAACGGAGCGAAGCGCAGAGGAGAACCCTTTAGGTTGCGCCGGGGCAGGGCCTGCCGCGTCGTGCGCAGCATAAAGATTGCGAACTGCCACTTTGGAGCTGCCGGATAACGCGGCCTTCGGAGCCCCGGCCGCCTATCAGCATCATCAATCGGCAAATCGCCAACCGGCAGCAGGCCGGTTCTCCGTCGCCTTCTCGCTGGAGTGGTCCAGGACCTGGCTACGGCGTTCGACTTGCCGGCAATGACAGACAACAAGCCGAAGTGACCCCGCATCATGAAACGGAGCGGCGGCCGTGGTCGGGGAGGGGAGTGCGAGGGGAGGGGCGGAGGGGCGCCCCTCGCTCCGGTCCTTGCCCGCTCGATGCGGGTAAGGATCGGAGGTCTGCCAAGAAAATCGGTCCGGCTATTTGCGAACGATGCCGCGCAATCGACGCTGCGCCGCCGTCTCTTTGATCACGCCAGCAATCTTGCGGACAAATGCCGGACTGAACGCGCCGATCGGCGTCGTCGTCACCAGATCATAGGCTTCATCGACCTGCACGCGGTTATATTCGTCCAGGATCAGCCATGACGGATAGTCGAGGCCGCCACGGCGGCATTCGATTTCGCTGATGGCGAGATGCGGGCGCGACCGGTCGGGTTTTTGCGAAGTCAGCGGAAAGAGAAACAAGGCTGCGGGCGTTGCTGGCGTCCGGACAACGATGCAAACCGGCCTCGCTTTGCGTCCGGATTCCTCGCCGGCGTCTGCTTCCCGCGCCCATAGGTAATAATATCGGAGCAGATCGCCGGCTTTAAGCATGCGGCTTGTCGCCGGAAATTATTGCATCCAGTCCAGTCATGAGTTCATTGTGGACTTCATCCGGTGCGTCCTCGAGCGTATAGGCGACCGAATGCGGCTGGCCGACGAGCTGGTGGTACTGAGCAGCGGACAGGATGACGAGCTTTTCCTTGCCGCGCTTGGTCAGGGCCACCGGCTCGATCAATGCGGTTTCGAGGATTTCGCCTGACACGCGATTCATGTCCGAGAATGTGAATTGCTTCATCGCCGTATTTCCTTGTGAAGTACCTATAATAGGTATTTCACGTAAGAAAGCAAGAATGGTGGCGCGCGAGCGCCACCATTCTTATCAGGATCGATCCGCTCGAAAGAGCGGCATTGTCCGTTTATTGCTGAGTGCGGCGCGATCGGTCTGGAACGTGTAGCCGTTCCCAATCCTTCCATGCCTCCCAGCCTTGCGCGGTCGCGCGTCCGTAGAGCCCCATGCAAGAATGGCGATCTTCATTCGTCATCGTCTGCCTCGTCATCACCATCACTTTGGCCCATTCGGTACTTGACGTCATAATTTACAATAAAGTCCGTTTCGCTCGCCTCGAAGCCGAAGTGCCTAGCAATTTTCCGATCGAGCTCATCTATGATTCCTTTAGATTGGCTCGGCCGAAATTCCTGAAACTCGCAGTCCTTTCGAACGCGAATAATTGAATTGGCCTTATAGTCGGCCATGAGCCGATCAAATATCGGTCCGATCGTTCGAAGCGCCCCTCGCTCTATGTTGCCGACTGGAAATGCAGATACGTCGACACTCGTAATGTTTCGTCCATTGCCAACCGAGACGAACCAGAAGAAAAACAAGGTTGAATTGATAATAGATCCGACAAACTTTGCATTCTCCGCGTCAAAGACATGAATATCCCTGAAGTGATGAACGGACCTAGCTTTCGTTTCGCTTCGAAAATATTGCTCGAAATCCATACCGCGAATCCAATAGCGTGGACTCCGGTGATAATGCAGCAATGCTCCACCGGGTGATTTTCTCAAGTAGTGAGCAATCGTCTTTGCCGATCCACGTTCAATCTTTTCTAATACGCGCGCAGCGTCGTTGCTACCCAGCTGCACAATGCGGTTGAGGCGCGCCAAGACAAATGACCGCGTATAGCCGATGCAGGAAAAAAGTGACTCCCTCTCCTCTGCGTACCAATGATGATAACGAGTCGTCCAAATCTGCGCTCGATCCGACCTCGATTTTTCAGATATCCAAATGCAAAGTCGCTGATCGACCCCATCGAACAATTTTGAAGGTCGGATAGCAAACGTTGAGCACCAATTCAGAGCCAGTTCCTGCGTTAGATACGCTCTGAGCGGTTCCGTTTCATCAAGTCCTAAAACGGCAGTGGGAACGATCATTCCAAATCGACCGTTAGCTCGCACAAGATCGCACGATCTCTCCATGCAGAATGCATAGAGGTTCGCGGCACTTTCCGAGCTATAGGTGTCTCTTGGCAGCGTGTACTGTTGTTTAACCTTTCTATACTCAACGTATGGAGGATTTCCGATCAGAACGTCGAAGCCGCCATTATGCATTATGCCATAGAATTCAATGAACCAATGAAAGGGCTGATGTGTCTTCACCCACCCTTCTAATGCATCGCCGGCACGCGCCTTGCCGTAACTTGATGCCAATTGAACGTTCAGTTGTACCTCAAGATTCTTTAGCCGCGCGCGTAGTTCCGCCTTGTCGGCCGCGGGAACAGAGCCGTCTCCCTCAACCTGTCGCCTGCGAAACGCGTCGAAGGTCTGCTGAAGGTCCGCAGCGCTCGTCGTAATCTTTTCCAGGGAATTATCCAGATCGAGCTTGCTCGTCAGGGCCTTCTTGACGTCCGCATAGGTTGCGTAGCCCACCAGCGTATTCCCCGCGCGGATGTTAAAGTCGATATCGGGTAGCGGTTCGATGCCGAGGTTCTCGTGCTTCTGGTCGGCATCGACCTGCGCGGCGAGCTTCAGGAACAGGCGGAGCTTACAGATCTCGACTGCCTCTTCCATGATATCGACGCCGAAGAGGTTTTTCAGGATGATGCTCTTCAGAATGAAATACTGCCGGTTCGGGTGCTTCTTGATGTTGTCGAGCACCGCCCGGAATCCTTTGGGCCGGTCCTCGACTTTGCCACTGACACGTTCATGGTCGAGAACGAATTCCTGCATGCGATCGAGGCAGGCTTCGTAGAGCGGCTGGAGTATCTTGAGCGCGGCGAACAGGAACGCCCCTGAACCGCATGTCGGATCAAGAACCGTAACGCCCTCGATCGCCTTCCAGAAAGCGCGGACCAGTTCCGATCCTTCACTGCGCTCGATCACGTCCTGGGCGAATTGCCAGATATCCAGATTGAGCGTGATTAGATCGTTGATCTCCCGCACTTCGCCCGCCGCGAGCTTCGCGCGGATCTCGGCATAGCGAACACGCCGCGCCACGACCTCGCGCCAGATTTCCGCTGGCAGGCCGAATTCGGCTGGCGCCTTCCTGTTCCACTCGGCACGCGCTGAAACGTCTTCGATGCCGGCCGCGATTTCGGGCGGCAGATCAAGCGGTCGTTCGAGGGCCGCGTTCGCGTGAACGTCCCACGTCAATCCGTGCTTGACGGCCGGGTAGATGTAGCCGTCAGGATCGTCTCGCAGATGATCCCAGATCGTCGGCCCGCCCGGATTTTCGAAGGCCACCTTGCATTCGGCCTTGGCGGCGTCGAACAGGAAGGGAATCACCGTGTTTTTCGAAATGTATTCGGTGATGTCCTCCTTGGTGTAGTAGGCGCCCATCTGCTTCTGGTTGATATATTTCTCAAAAATGTAACCGAGAACATCCGGGTTGATCTCGTCATCCTTGCGCAGCGGGCGCTCGTCGAGATGCCATTGGTAGCGGTCGAAATAGCCGAAGATGCGCGCAAAAGCCTCGTCCGGAATCTTGATATCCAGGTAGCGCTCCTCGATCGCATGCTTCTCGAACAGGCCGCCGTTCAAGTAGGGAATGCGGCCGAGCAACGTGTCGAGTTCCGGATCGCGCGGCGGCTTGCCCCCGAGCCCGTCGTGAAAGAGGCGTATGAGAAAAGTACGGTAGAATGAATGGAACTTGTCCTTGCCCAACTGAGCCTGGCAGGCAGTCAGTTTGTCGGCGAGATAATTGGGCTTACCGTCAAGAAATCCCTTCCGCTGCATGAAATAGATGAACATCAGGCGGTTCAGCATCAGCGATGCGTACCATTCCTTGTCCGCCACGTCCGCGATACCGCTGATGAAGCCGAGGAAGGCGGCATGTTCCTTTGTGAACTGGTCGTAGAAACGCTTGGTGACACGCTCCGCGTTCAACGATCCTTCGAGGCGGGCCGTGACCTTCGGCAGGGTAAGTTCGTTCTCCTCGCTCAGCCTGAAGCTGATGCCATGGAGTCTCTGGATAAACGCCGTGTTCTGACTTGCAGCGTACCAGACATGGTCGACCAGCGAGACTGGCTTGCCGAATTCGCGTCGCGGCCACGACCAGACCTGGGACGCATGGCTTGCATCGACAAAGATGATCAGGTGCTCGAACGTGCTTTTCGAAACCTCGCGATCGATTTTCTGTCGAACGGACCGTTCCGGAATCCCGGAGCCAGTTGCGACGAGGCAGACCCACGCGACCGCTCCGCGTTTTTCGGCGGCCGCCCTAAGGGTGAATGTCTCGTCTGAAACAACCACAGACAGTTCGGCCTTATGCCGATCCCATCCCAGTTCCTCGGCGAAGAGGCTGGCAAAATCGAATTGCTCCAGCAGTTTTCTGGCGTTCGCGGCGTTGAAATCCATCCCGTCCCCTTCCTCACGCCGTTAGACGCGCAAGCCCCAACGAGCATATGATCTGCGGTTCGCCGGATTGTTCTTCGTCTTGGATCAGGCAGAGCCGATCCTCCTCTCGCAGCGCCAAAACCAGCTCGGCGAGCTTGTCGTCGCTGATCCCGGTCTTCATCTGGCGATTCAAAGTATCCGTCGCTGATTGCCGCAGCGGGAAACGGTAAATCTCTTCAATGGCTTTGCCGAGTTCAGGCGGGTCGAACAATGTCCCTTTTACCTTGTCGGCATAGCGCTTGAGCCGCTCGTAGGTTCGGAAGCGCGCGCCGGACGGGCGGCCAAGTTGCCCACCGACCTGCTTCTCTTCGGCGGCGATGTGCTCGACGCCGTTGGCGACCATCGCATGGTGTTCGTCCTGCCGCGGCAGCGCAGGCGTATTCGGCTCACAGGCCGCGACCTTCAGGATTTCGAACTGAGATTGGGTGACGCTGGCGCCATCCTTATCCACCCATGCGAGAGCGTCGTTACCTTGGGCGGTACGCAAATACACCAGCGCTCCGGAGGGGCGCCCGTCCTGAGGCGTGTACGCCTTAGTTGAATATACAACCGATGGAAGCTGCGGGATGGCCTTCTGCAGCACCGGGTTCGCATCAATCGCGTTTTTCCATATCTGGTAGGCATAGGATGCGAGATCGACCTCAGTATCGGCCTCGCCGTCGAGGATCCCCGCGTTCTCGTTGTAGAGATCGACAAGCTCCTGACGTTCGCTTTCGTCCTCGAAGAACGCCTCGTCGGTCCCCACGACTTCCGCGTTTTCCTTCAGGCGCTGCCGGACGCGCGAGCGCAACTGAATCAAGCGCTCCACACCATCGGCCGGCAGGAACGAATAGCAGAGGATTTTATCGGCCTTCTGCCCGATACGATCCACACGGCCCGCTCGCTGGATTAGCCGAATGATCGCCCAAGGCAGATCGTAGTTTACCAAGATCGCGCCGTCCTGAAGGTTTTGGCCTTCGCTGAGCACGTCGGTTGCGATCAGGACGCGCAACTCATCTTCGGGCTTTATCTTGTCGCGCTTGTTGTTGCTGCCCGGGCTGAACCGCCAGGCCACACTGGTCGGGTCCGACGTTTCCCCGGAGACAGCCGCCATTGCCTTGAGACCCGCGCCATTCAAGCGGCGCTCGAGGTAGCGAACCGTGTCGGCAAACTGCGAGAAAACGAGCACCTTCTCTTTTGGATGCTTCTTGGTCAGCAATTCGATCAGCGCGGCGAGCTTGGTATCTTTCGCATGGTCCCAGTCGCCGCATTCGTCGAGAATCTTCAGAAGTCGACCGCTATCGGTCGTCAGATCCTTCTTCAACTGGGCGACGAATAGATCGGCCCGAAGCCACTTGAACCGACGCTTAAACTGGCCGGCATAGAGGCGATAGGTCTCCGCGGCCCGCGCCCGAAAGGCGGCCTCGTCGCGCAGATCAAGCTTCTCGGAATCCTGCGTATCCTCGTCCTCGCCTTCTGCGAAAAGTTCGGCGTCGGCGCTCTGATCGTCGACATCCTCGTCATAGTTCGCGGTGTCCAAGAGACCGGCATCTTGCGTGCCGAGCGGCAGAGGAAGATCGTTCTCGATCGCGTGTAGGAAAATGTAGTTCCGGAGGACGTGGCGTTCTAGCGATTGCTGAAACGCCTCACCGCTGCTTTCCAACCGCTTGAAGAGGTTGGTACGGCAGAATCCCATGAGGCGCTTACCCGCGCGAGAAAGGTCGTCGAGTTGCTTCGCCTCATTCGGCGTCGGTGGCCTGTGAGGTTTGGGCGCGACATAGTTCCCGAGGCCGTAGCGCGGCAAGTGCATCTGGTTGATGGCATCGACAACCGGCGCTGCGTAGAGGCTCGCGTACTGATCGCTGGTGTCCTTGTCATTTATCTTGAAACGCAGCGTGCGCGGCACACGTTCGGGGAAATAGGAGCGCGACCCGTCTTCGAACGTCAGGAATTTCCGACCGCTGGCCGGGTCGGTCTGGGCATAGTTGTCCTGAATGAAGGTGCGTGTGCGCCGAACCATGTAGAGGCGCATCAATTCGCGCCAGTCATCCGTGTAAGTGCTCTTCTCGAAGGCCGCGAGGGATCTGACCGGGCATTGGTGGCGCCTTATGAATTCCGTTTCGCCGATATCTTGAAGCAATCGCTCCGGTCTCACGCCGATATCGCGATCTTCGGGAACGAACAGTCGCAACTGGCTCGAAAGGTCGCCGTAAGTCTTGTTGTAGGGCGTAGCCGACAGGAGGATGCAGCGGCTTTCGTTTTCAGTAAGATATTCCTGGATCGCCCGATACCTGCGACCTTCCCGGTTCCGCAGGTTGTGGCTCTCGTCGATCAGCACGACACGATAGCGACGGAGCTCGGGCAATTCGCGGGTAGCCCGTGTGACCGAGAGAACTTTGGCGATCAGCCGGTACTCCGAAACGTAGTCCTCCCACATCTTCACAAGGTTCTTCGGGCAGATAATCAACGTCTCAGTGAAATGATCGTCCTGGAATATCTTCGCCAAGGCCGTCGCCATCAGGGTCTTTCCTAGACCGACGACGTCACCGATCAGAACGCCACCGCGTTTGTTGAGGTGATGAGCCGCGATTTTGACAGCGGCCTCTTGATAGGCGAATAGCCGCTTACCGAACTCCGGAGGAATTCGGAACTCGTTGAGGCCGGCGCGCGCTTCCTGGGCAAGATGGTAAGCCATCTTGACGTAGATCATGTAGGGATCGAGCGGTTCCTCTCGCGCCCAACTCTCCTCGATGACCTCGATCAGTTCCTCGGTGATATCGATGCACCAGCGGTCCGCCCAGCGGTCATCGAACCATTTGGCGAGCTTTGTCGTGGCATCGTGATCGAGCACGTCGACGTTCAGTTCGCCCTGTTTGGAAAGGCCTGAGAGGGTGAGATTGCTGCTGCCTAGAAAGCCCGTCACCGGGTTGTTCGGATCAGGCCGGAACAACAGGTAAAGCTTCGCGTGCAGCGGGTGCTTCAGAAAGAGCCGAACCGTAACCCGCTTCGATTTGAGCTGCGCTGCAAGGCGCCGCAATCCTGCCTCATCGAGGTTGTTTGGCATGCCGAGCGTCAGCTGAACCCGGAATTCCTCAGCGAGCTTCCTCTTCAGCCGAATCGCGGTCTGATTATCGAGAGGCTGTTCTTCCTTGCCAGTGCCCAAACCTATCCGCAATTCGTCCTGCGGAAGGCGCTGCATCCCGACGAGCAGTCGGCATTGGTTCCCTTCGTCGCCTGGCCACGCCGAGATCAAGTCATCGATCGACTTCCAGCCGCGGAGGTTGAAATAGCCCACGCAGAAATCGCTTCGCGCCGAAACTTCAAGCGTCTGACGCAATGCGGGAAGC
The DNA here is from genome assembly GCF_040319365.1 of Mesorhizobium sp. M0923. NCBI lineage: Bacteria > Pseudomonadati > Pseudomonadota > Alphaproteobacteria > Hyphomicrobiales > Phyllobacteriaceae > Mesorhizobium > Mesorhizobium sp. M0923. The sequence goes on from NZ_JAMYNW010000006.1 coordinate 78,416, forward strand.
AAGCCTGTTTCAATGTTGTCAAATATTCGCGGCAATCGCTTCCCCTAGATATGCGCCTGCCGCTGCTGCGGTCACGCGACCTGTTCGCCCCAAGCCCGTAATGCCACAGATGTCGGGAAATTTGAAATTCCAATGGCACAACAATTTTGAGCGGATGTGAACTCGCGAGCCGACGCCCGTTTCCCCCCGTCAAAATAGCTTCAATGAAATCCAGATGCATTGCCGGCTCGACCGGCCGGCTCTGATTTAGTCGCGAGGCCGTATCGCAGCCGTCGACGGGGGAGCGGCCGGGTCTTGAGTGCGCGATGTGCAGCCAGACTCGCCGTCGAGTACAAGGATTTCCAGCAATTTATGACGAAGGTCCGGCAATTCTTCCAGACCGGGGACATCTGACGGCTTCAGATTTATTGTTTCGGGATTGGGGGTGGAGGTTTGACCCGTGCGAAAATCGGCTTGTCTCGGTGGGTCGCTGATATCGCCAAGTCAAGATTCCCGCTGTCCAGGAAGATACGTTGTTTGCAACGGGTTGTGCCGGGGCGCAAACCACTTTAGCTTGAAACCATGCGCTATACTCAGGGCCAGATTCGAGACCTGCTCGCTATTCCGGTAGAAACATTCCGGACTTGGCGCGATGCCCTTCCCGTACTCGCCCAGCATCGCGGCCACGGACCCACGTTTGCGCCCGGCGATGTGGTGGCTATGGCCGTTATCGCCGAGGTTGTACGCGGTTACGGCGTCCGGATTGGAACCGTCAGCGAACGTTTAAACAAGGTCGTCGAGGCGTGCCATGGCTTATCTTGGTTAACACTAGAGTCCTGCTATGTCGTAATCGACACCGATACGGCCAGCGTCAGCTCTGCCGACGCTATTAGGCTACGTGAGATAGGCGCGACTGCGCTGGTCATCCCCTGCGCGCCTATTGTTAAGCGTCTGCGTGGAAGCCTGATTGCGGCGGAGGTCGACGGCGCGCAGGGTCATCTGCAATTCCCGCCATCTGTCGTCGCGAGCGGCCTGGGGCGATCATGATGAGTAGACCTGCGACGCGGACGCAAGGCATGCCTGGCCGCGCGGTCCGGATAGGCGCACGCCATGAGTGAGATGACGCCGCTCGCCATGCAAATCCTTGAGGGGACCGGCTATCTCGGCCAGGGTGGGACGCCGTCTGAAGGTCTCGTGCTACCTGGCGCTCACGGCATGTCCGCCGGCGACGGCGCGCGCGTGGCCCCCCTGATGTCCGCCGACCGTGGCGGTCTGTCAGCCGACGCTGTTTTCAAGATGGGCACCGCGCCAGTCATTGTTTTCAAATCCTCGGAGGGGCTGGCCGACAGCGAGACGGAATGGCATCGCTTGGCCTGGAACTTCGGCGTCGCGCCACTGCTTTGGGTGACGACCCCGCAGTACGTCAGGATCTACAATGCCTATCAGCCGCCGGAGGCTTTCGGGCACGAGTCACCGCTGCTGGGAGAATTCTCCCTCTCGAACGGGATTGACGCCGCCCTTGCGCAGATGAGTCTGGTGTGCGGACGACGCCATGTTGCTATGGGTGGCTTTTGGCGCTCCGAATTCGCCCGGCCCATCGATCGGCGCACGCGGATCGACAACGTGCTCTTGCGCGAGCTTACTGCCCTCCTTCGCGACCTTGTGGGCTGCGGCGTCCGGCCCGCGCTGGCACAGAAGCTGGTCGGTCGGTGCATCTTCTTTCAGTACCTTGTCCACCGAGGTTATGTAACAGAGGCGGAGCTCAAGGCTCGGTTCGGGGGCGGCGAGCTTCACAGCATCCTCTTGAATCTCGATAGCACCTATGCGCTTTTCCGGTGGATCCGAACAACGTTCAACGGCGACCTCTTCCCGATCGAGAATGAGGCCGCCGAGCGAGAGCAACTTGGCCAGACGGCCGATTTGCTGGCGCCGTTGAGCGATTTCTTCGGGCACTTCAATGTTTCGGACAAGCAGGGACGGCTGTTTCCGTTTCGCTTTGACGCTATCCCCGTAGAACTGATCAGCTCGATCTATGAGAAGTTCGTCCATATGGCGGACACGGACGGCGAGCAAAAGCTAGGCGTCCACTATACGCCGATCAATGTGGTCGACCTCGTGCTTGATCCGGTATTCGAAGGTCTGGAGCCTACCGCGCGGGTGCTCGATCCTGCTTGCGGCTCGGGCGTATTTCTGGTCGAAAGTCTGCGTCGCCTCGTCTGGCTCCAGTCCCGGAAGGCGCCGATCACGCGCGAGCTGGTCCGTGATACTCTCATGCATCAGGTTCGCGGCGTCGACATCAGTCCCGCGGCCCTGTCGGTTGCTGCATTCAGTCTCTATCTCGCGCTCCTTGAACTCGATCCGTCCCCGCCGCGCGGGCTCGACGCCCTGGATTGCCTGAAGTTCGAGCCACTTCACAACCGCGTACTGTTTCCGACCAGCACGTTTGATCCAAAGCTACCGGAGCAAATGGCGAAGAACGGCCAATTTGGGCAACCTAGGTTCGACGCCATTATTGGCAATCCGCCGTGGACGCACGATCCCATGGCAAAGGAAGCGGACCGCGCACTAGTCAAAAGGGAACGAGAGGCTAGAGCGCGTGGCGACGACCCGGAGCAGATTGAACCGGAATCAGAGCGGCGATCTGGCATCACCTACGCCCGTTTGGCGGGCGTGCCCCTTCCTCAGCGGTCCAACGATTGGGCGTTTCTGTGGCGCTGCCGCGACTTCTCCCACCCGAAGACTCGCTTGGCGCTCGTAATGAAATCGACCCCGTTTTTCAGTCTTGAGCGGGGTGCCGCCGAGCGTCGCGACCAATTGCTGCGCGCATTTCCCAACGTCGGGCTAGTCAATATGGCCCAACTTCGTCTGTCGCGGCTGTTTCAAGAATATGAGGCCGACCCGGGAGAGACAAAAGCGGCGGCTGGGCCGGCCCTGCTGTTCTTCTCAAACTGCCTTCCTGTGGATTCTGACACAGCCACGGTCATAAACTTGCCCTGGACTCCGACATTTCAGAACACCGGCATCTTCGAGTTGCCCGCCGATCCAGCCAAAAGCGTACCGCTAGATCTGCTCTCGAATCGCCCCGAACTGCTGAAGACCGCGGTCTATGGAGAGGAGCGGGATCTTTGGTTTTTGGAGCGTCTCGAGCGAAACAAGTGTCTTACGACGTTTGCCGCGATGCTCACGGATCTCGCTCTTCCCGCAGGCCAGGGCTACCAGCCGGGAACCAAATATTCCGCCGAGCACCTTCGAGGTTTACCACTGCTGACCGCTCGGCAATTTCGGGCCTTGCGTGTGGCTCGTGACCTTCCAGATCTTGAGACTTCGCGGGCCTATCGCGCTTACAGCCGGGACCGCTACAAGGGGCCTTTGGTCCTTTTGCCAGAGGGCGGTCTGACGATTGCACTGGAGCGCGGTCGGTACACAGCAGCATTCGACGAACGCGACCTCGTCTACAACGAATCCTTCATCGGAGTCTCGTTCGCCGGGTCGAGCAATCTGATGGCCCGTGCGCTGACGGCCGTGATGAACTCCTCATTCGTCGCCTATCAACTCGCTTTCATCGGCTGCACGCTGGGCATCAAGCAGACGAAGGTCGAGCGCGTCGATCTCAACAACGTGCGGCTTCCAAGGCTGGAGCAGATCAGCCCTCCGGTGATCGAGCGGCTGGCCGAGCTCGAGGCCGAACTCGTCTCGGCCAAGGCCCGTGGAAATATTCTCCGGGAACTCGACGATCTCGTCTGTGACACCTGCGGATTCGTCGCGGCGGAACGGGCGCTCCTCAGCGACGCGGTCCGGCGAGCCCGAGCGATCATCTTCGAAACCGCCGACGACAGGTCATCAATGGACATTGAACCGCGCCACGACGAGATCCTCGCCTACGGTCGCAACCTGTGCGCCGCGTTGAACGAATATGCCGAAGATGAGGACGACCTGGCTCTTGTGCCGCAGTGTTATGCGCCCGCAGCCAATGACCTTGTAGTGATGCGGTTCGCCTTGACCAGGAAAGCAGAAGCGCAGGCCCGAGACCTAGTTTCCGCACCCTTGTCCGATGTCGCGCCGCAGGATCTTTCGGCTGCTTTCGGAGGCCCGGAGCTGCCATACCTGAAGCCGCTTCGAAGTCTGCGCCTCTACATCCAGGACACGCTCATCGTTGCGAAACCGGCCCGCTATCGCTGTTTCACACCGGCCGCAGCCTGGTCTGACGGCGACCGCTTGCTCGCGGACCTGATGCAGCCCATGCAGAACTCTGCTTATGGCGGTGAGGCTGCGTGAGTGCCCTTGCCGACCACCTCCGGGCCACAGGCGCGACTGTCCTTCCCAACAATTTCCATCGGATTCAACCGCAGGTCTTGCGCAGAGTATTGTCCGCTTTGAACGACGCCATCCTCGCCACGGTAGAGCTGCTGGGCGATGTCCGCTACCTCGAGCCGCGGTTCACCCGTCAGCTCGCGTCCTGCTTCGAGGAAGCACGCGATGCGGCCGGCGGAATTCGGTATCACATCGAACATCAAGGCGAGTTGCCGGTCTTAGATGAAGATGGGCGGGTTATTGCGTTTCGGCGGCTCGACATTCGGATCCTGTTTAGCCAGCAGGTCGGCCGCCGTGGCGATTATCTCTGTATCGAATGCAAATATCTTGAAGCCGACAATCGCAGGTGCGATGACGAGTACGTCGCCGAAGGCGTCGATCGGATCGTAACTGGAGCCTACGCGCGAGGCCACGGCTTCGCGATCATGGTGGGCCTGGAACGAACCGGCCCGATCGGCCGGACGATCGAGAACGTCGATGATCGTCTGCGCCAACGGTATGGCTCTGACCAGGGCTTGCGACCTGCCCCGCGTTGGCGCCTCGGCCGAGCCTACGAGAGCGAGCATCCGCAGTCGGGTGGGCCCCACCGCATTGTGCTTATACATGGCTTCTGGCCCGTGACGGCCGCTGCGGCTAGATAGTCTGTGTTGCTTTGCCTGATCGCGATGGGCACGGTTCCGCCTCGCCGCTCTCAACGGAAATTGGCAATCGCGACACGATCTCGGCCTAAATTCCGTCAAACCACTGCGCGTCGATCGTCACACGTTCGATCATTTCTGTAGCGACACCCAGGCGGTTTTCCTTGAGCAGATCGCACAGGCGGTCGCCGTCGATAAGGTCAATGGCCGTCGCTCCGTCACGGGTCGCTTCGTCCGACGCCTGGCTGGTAAAATGCCCAGTCGTGATAAACAGCCCCTTGTCGGCTCGCCCCTGCATTGCCCCGCGAAAATCGCGAATTTCTTTCGATCCGACGCTGCCCTTCCATTTCTTGCATTGGAAGTAGACCTGAAAAGACACGAGGTTCATTCGCAGCACGCCTACACCGTCAATTCCCCCGTCGCCAGACTTTCCACGCACCTCGACTTTGATGAAGCCGGCCTCGCGCAACAAGCGCTGCGACAGGCGCTCGAATGCGCTGGGGTCCATTTTGCCGAGCACCGCCAAGAGCGAGGACTTCCAGTTCTCTTCGCCCTCCGGACCTTCGTCGTCTTGGGGCTGCTCGACCTTTTCATGGAGATCGGGCTTCTGTTTCGCTGCAAGTCGTTTCAAGCGAGCGCGTTCGCGCTCTTCTCGCCCGACATTCTCGTAAATTGCGCGGGTCTCTTCATATGTCGAGATTGCTGCGCCCGTGTCCGTCAGAGACCAAACGCCGCGTGCCGAGTTTTCCAATGCTCCGCCTCGCTTAAGGTAGGTTCGTGCCCATGCAAGATAGTAGCTTACCCTCAGGCGGGTATCGTCGTTGGACATGACGTAGGCTTGTTCAGCCTCCGTAAGACCTTCTAGTTCGATGACCTTTTCATCCAACTCTTGGATCGTGGCAGAACCGCCGATAGCTTTCAGCGCCTCGACTGTTACCAACATCATGCCTGCCAGATCAGGCAGGCTTTCTTTATCGATCAAAAAACGTCGTGGCACGATCCGCTCCTTGACAATATCATGGTCCGGCTGGACTAACTCCTTGGTTTTCAGCCATAGAACAGGCCGGGGCAGATGCTGCAACCCGGGAAGTGCACGGGGCGCGGTTCTCCCTAGATTTCTTTTGACAGGTTACGGTGTAATAACGTGAGGCCATGAATGGTGTTGCGTAAGCGTTCGTGCGGATTGATCATCGCTTCGCCGCGGCTTCCGCGGCGTCGCGCTCCTCGCCGAGGTCGGAAGGAGACGCGATCAGAACCTTCATGATTGTAGCGTTGAAAGAAGTTTCCTCTCCGTCATCCCCGAGCGATGCAAATAGACCATAGGAATCGACAATTGTCGCGACGTGGCGAGGGTGCTGATGAACAAACACGGCTCAAAAGGGTTAGCTCATGAAGCTGTGGCCAAATAGGATTGCTACTTTCGATTTTGAGCAAGGGCAGTAAGCTGGGCGCATTGAAGTATATCTCAATGAGCCGAGCGGGAGGGGGATATGCACGTTGCTCGTGTTTATCTGCGGGTCAGTACGCAAGGGCAGGATCTCGATCGCCAGGAATCAATCATCGCTGAGGCGAGGGATGCCGGGTACTACATCGCCGGGGTCTACCGCGAGAAGGCATCCGGCGCTCGCGCCGACCGGCCGGAGCTGCTTCGCCTAATCGCGGACCTTCAGCCGGGGGAGGTTGTCGTTGCGGAGAAGATAGACCGCATCAGTCGTCTGCCTTTGCCTGAAGCTGAAAAGCTGATCGAAACAATTCGCAATAAGGGTGCTCGTCTTGCCGTACCTGGTGTGGTGGATCTTAGCGACATCGCGGCCAGCGCTGACGGCGTTGCCAAGATCGTGCTGGAGTCCATTCAGGAAATGTTGCTGAAGCTCGCCCTGCAAATGGCTCGAGACGATTTCGAGGATCGCCGCGAACGCCAGAGGCAAGGCATCGAATTGGCCAAGGCGGGCGGGAAATATGCCGGACGCCAAGCTGACCTGGTGACACACGAACGCATCATTGTCTTCCGATCTGGCGGCAACAGTATCAGCAGGACGGCGAAGCTGACCGGCTGCAGCGAAGCGCAGGTGAAGCGCGTCTGGGCTCGACATCAGAAGGAAAGCGGGAAGCCGGAAATGTTGTCGCAAAAGTTGAGTTCTGCGACTGTGCAAAAGTCAGTTGCAAAACCGTCGCTTTGATCGGGAGTTTTCGCGACAAGGGAGGGTCGCGCGAGGTGGTTTTCTTCCTTAGCTTCCCTCGATCGGAACGAGAAAGAAGCGGATTAACCCGGATCCCCGCTCGCGCGTCAACGGGTTGCAGCCGCTCCCGGAAAGGCGGCAACATGGCGTACCCACTCTGTCGGCCTCCTGGGCTTGAATGACCCAGCACAAGACACTCAGAGTGGGTCGCAGTGGCGTTGTCACACATGCAGACCAGCGAGACTGAGGCCGAGCCGTAGGTATTCACGATCCTCTGACCGAGCAAGTAGTGCCGAATCCAGAAACCAAGAAGCGAACTCTCGCGCCCCCGCGCTTGCAGTGCCACGCCAAGCCGCCCGCGTCGCCACAACAAAGGCAGCCGCAAGGTGACTAGCATCCTCGTGCCGTCCCGCATGTGCACAGCTGATCACCTGCCAAGCCAGATCACGTGGGCCGTCCGGTCGCGCGAGGTTCGACATCTGCGCCACACTCTCGGCCGGCCGACGGGCAAGAAGCAAAACGCGGGCCCGATGGATGAAGTAATATTCCGGAGGTGCCGGCATGAGTCGGAATGCCGACTCCAAAGTCTTTAAGCCCGAATCTGCATCGCCCAGGCAAGCCTGCGCGTAGCCCCATCCGGCCAATATTGTCGGATCATTCGGATTCAGTTCAAGCGCCTGAACATAGTGGCGCTTTGCCCGCGAGAACTCTTGGCGGTTCAGACAGACATATGCGAGCGCGTAGTGAGCCCGCGGGTCCGTGGTGTCGAGATTTATAGCCGCTTCAGCATGGCGGAGCGCTTGATCCAGCTTGGCTGATGCCTGCACGCCCACATCGGCGATGAATGCATGCACGCTGGCGAACGCCAGCCCATTATGGGCCCGCGCGAAGGTCGGGTCGATCTCAAGAGCCTTCTCGAACCAGTGTCGCGCTTGCGCCTGAGCTTCAGGGCTATCGACTTGATCCACATATCGGTTGCCCCGCACGAAACATTCGTAAGCGCGCAGATCCTGCGCTGGCCGGTGCTGCGCTCGCTCATGCACCAGCATCGTCAGGCGGGCAGCAACCGTTGTGGCTATTGTCGCCGCTAGCTCGTCCTGAATCGTGAACGGATTGTCCGCCGCCCGGTCATAGCGTTCGGCCCAGATTTGACGGCCCGTTTCCCTCTCGACCAACTTCGCCGTTACTCTTAGGCGCGAGCCTAACTGCTGGAGGGTCCCCTCGAGTTCGAATTGGGCATCATCAGCAGGACTGCTGCGGAAAACCGCAACGTCTCGAAACCGAGCAAGTTCGGTCGCGACTGCCTCACTCAGTCCTGACGCCAAGCCTGCCGTTCCGGCGGGCGCGTCAACGCCATCAAATGGGGCGACCATGACACCCGGGCGTCCGCCGATTGCAGCCCCGCCCGTGGGCGACTGCGCCCGCCGACCGGAGTCAAGCCGACGTTCAACTATGCGATCTCGCAGCTTGCAGGTAGCTGGTTCCGGATTCGCGCCGAGCTCGCGCTTCAGGATGGCGGCGCAGGCCTCGAACTGACGCACAGCGAGCGTCCACTGGTTCTGCTCGGCATAGTGGCGCATCAACGCCCGATGGGCTCCCTCGCTGAGAGGATCGAGAGCTAGCAGCCGGTGGGCCAGGTCATAGTCCGACTCCGTTTCGAGCAGATGGTCGATTGCCTGGACGAAAAGGCTGCGGAGCCTCTCGCGTTCTAACTCCAGCCACTCATTGAATGCAGGCGCGTGGATCTCAAGAGTAGCAAGAAGATCGCCCTTGAAGAGCGCTGCCGCCTGCCGCAGCTCGGCCGGCACGCGAGAGCGGGCGAGGCGCTCGAACTCCAACGCATCGACAACTACGCCGTCAGCCTGCAGGGAGACAGCGTCGCGTTCCGCAGTTAGAATGGTGCGGTACTCCACCAATCCTTTGCGAATATCGGTGAGGGCATAACGCAGGCTGCCACGAGCCTGCTCCTCTTCACACTCGCCCCAGAATAATCCGTAAAGCGCAGCCCGGCCATGACGGCGGCCCGGCGGCAATGCAAGATAGGCAAATAATGCCTGCGCCTTTCGGGTGCCGAAGATAACGGCTCTGCCTGACTCTGTCCGAACGCTGAACGCGCCCAAGACTTCGATGCTGATAGCAGCCATCCGATTTTTGCGCTCCTCAGCCTTACGGCGCCGTTTTTAACACGCTTCTAACGAAGCGCGAATGGCCGGCCGACGCTCCTCTCACGAGCAGGTGCGATAGTCCGACTGTAAATCAGATCGGAGCGTGCCATGACGCTATCACGCAAATGGTGGGAACCGTCGGCAGAGCATATTTCAGGCGACGAAGAACCAAGCAGTTACAACCGGGCACACCTGGACATAGGCGATCTCATGATCCTTTCGATGCAGGGCTCGGTGGTGGACCTCTCGGAGTACATACCATCGCGGAATCGCCCGCATGAACTTTACTGTGATTTCAACTCACGCGGGGTCGTCACACGCCTGGCCTCATCTGCCGCAAAAGGAATCACGCGGTGTCTGCGGGCGCAGCGATTTCTCCGCGGCCGTGGTGATCAATGAAGGGTGCATTCAATGGAGCTTACTCCTGATAAGGTAGCCCTTGTCCATCGGGTGGTTTCGGATCCCGGCCCGGATCCGGCGCTCGTCTACCACACGGATGCGGACTACGGCGCTGCTGTCGAGCAGATCCTGGCCTCTCATCCGAACGAGGAAGACATTTGGATCTTCGCCTATGGTTCTTTGATCTGGAAGCCGGAAGTGAATCATATCGAAGAGCGGATCGGGACGGTTCGAGGCTGGCACAGGTCGTTCTGCCTAAGTTTGACGAGATGGCGCGGTACCAAAGATCAGCCTGGCCTCATGATGGCTCTCGATCGAGGCGGCCAGTGCAAAGGCGTGGCGTACCGGCTCACCAGCGCAACAGCGCAGGCTCAACTCAACAAGCTGTTTCGCCGAGAGATGGGTGCAAAGCCTCCCACCAACATGCCGCGGTGGCTCACTGTCGCAATCGGTGGGCAGTCGGTGCGCGCGATCGCCTTTGTCGCGAACCGCAACGGACGCGGATATGTCGGAAAGCTTTCGCTCGAAATGACGGCCGAGAGGTTGTCCACGGCTTGTGGGCACTGGGGTTCGGGAGCCGAGTATCTCTACAACACCGTAGTCCAACTGGAGGCACGCGGTATTCGCGACCGTTATTTGTGGCGCCTACAAAGATTGGTCGCTGCCGAGATCGACGCCAATTCTTTTTGAGGACCGTAGACAGGAAGGTCCCGTTCGCTCTAACAGGACGTCCGCTTTTGTGTGCGTTGCCTGCCCGTTCCGATAGCCCGGCCCAGACGGCAAAGTTCCTGAAGGTTTGTCAACGCGGGCCGCCAATGCCAGCGGCAAACGTCGCGCTGCGGCCCGCATCGAAAAACCTTCAGGTTTTCTTCCGTAGCTTCCCTCGATCGGAACGAGAAAGAAGCGCGCCAGAGATGCCCGTTCCGGCGAAGGTCCGCTTACGAGCGGCCAAATCGGCGTGGCAAAGGCTGGTTTGGGTCATGGCGGTGAATTGACCCGGAGCAAGCGAGCTTCCGCTTAGCGTCGATTCCGGCGGCCTGGTTTTCGCAAAAGTCCTAAGTTTCGCGACAAAATGACCGGCGCTGAATTTTCAGGTAAAAATCTGTCGCAAAAGTCAGGTGCAAAAGTCAAACTTGTGCGACAGACTTTCGCGACACTTCGCGGCCCGGAATCCGGGCCGCTGCGGACGTGGTGCAGGTTTCCAGGATTTGCGAGACAACCCCTACATATCGAGACAACCCCTACATATGTAGAAGGCGTGCCGAAGGCTTTGCAGGCGCATCAGCTCGCATGAAACCGTATTCTGGTGGTACATTCGATGATGCAGGGGATCGGACTTAAACATCGCAACGGTTCTATGAAAGCATCGTCGCTCCTATTCTCCAAGAACATTTCCCCAATCTGCCCCACGCCGCATGCAGGATTGGCCTAGGCTCGGAAGTCCTCGGCTACGACACCGAAATGTCCGCAGATCACGACTACGGTCCTTGCGTTCAACTCTTTCTCCGTGAAGAGAGATTTTCCACGGTAGCCGTGGACATCATGCAGGCTCTCGATCGGAGCTTGCCCGCTTCCTTTGAGGGTCGGGCAGTTCGTTACCCCACGAATGTACGCCCACCGGCCGGGCACGCCGACAAGGGCGTGCTGGGCTCCTATCATGGCGTTGAGCTCTATACAGTATCCGCTTGGTGCGACCAGTTTCCTGGACGCCAGTTCGCAGCGGAACTCACTGCAAGCGAGTGGTTATCCTATTCGGAGCAAATGTTCTTAACCGTGACCACTGGCGCGGTGTTTCGCGATGATATAGGCGGGCTTTCTGCGCTCAGGACCCGACTTGCCTACTTCCCCCGCGATGTGTGGCTTTACAAACTCGCAGCTCAATGGGGACGCATTGCCGAAGAACGCGCCTATGTCGGCCGCACCGGCGACGTTGGGGACGAACTGGGCTCTCGCGTGATCGCGGCGCGCATGGTCGGAAATATCATGCGGCTCGCTATGCTGATCGAGCGCCGTTATTCGCCTTACCCCAAGTGGTTCGGTACGGCCTTTTCCCGATTGGACTGCGCACCCGATCTCACGCCGTTCCTTGAGCGTGTCATGATGGCACAGAATTGGCAGGAGCGTGAAGCCGGTCTCTTGGAGGCTTGCCACTTCATGGCCGAGCTGCAAATTGCAAAAAGTGTACCGGGCGCGCTCGCTCCGGCTGTTGGCTCCCTTCATGCCCGACCGTACCGGTTCATCGACTCGCTAAAAATTATCGATGCGCTGCGCGCCGCGATCGAAGATGACGACGTTCGGCAGTTACCGGAGTCCGGAGCAGCCGACCAGTTCCTAAGCAGTAACTACGTTCTCGCGGTTCCCGCCTACGCGAGTGCCGCCACAATCGCGCTGCTGAATACGACACTCGGAAGAGGAAGGAACTGAAGCTACAGCGTGCTTGGCCGAGGGGCACGGTTCGCCCGATCCACCTTTGCCAGGTTTGAAAATCAGGAGTTCTGCGACAGACATTTGCGACACTTCGCGGCTCGGAATCCGGGCGGCTGCGCGCCGGGTTTGGTCGAATTTGAAACTGCGCTCACTTGGACATTTTGAGCATTGCAGTCCCGATCAACGTAACGCCGATGGAAGCCAACTTCGCCAGGTCGAGCCGCTCCTTGAGGAAGAAGACACCAAACAGCACAGCGAACACCATGCTGGATTCCCGGACGGCGGATACCAGAGCCAAAGGCGCTTGCGTCATTGCCCAAGTGACGATCCAGTACGCCAAGAGAGAAATCATGCCCCCGAGAATTCCGACTTTCCAGCATTTCCGCAGCGAGACACGAACCTGCCCCCTTCGTAGATACAACGCCACCAAGGTTATCGGTATACCGTTGAAGAGGTGAGACCAGAAAGTGTAGCTCTCTGCGGTTTCGGCAAGACGGGCACCTAAACCATCTACGACCGTATATCCGGCGGTGAATATGCCTGTGCCCACTGCATACAGCACTGCCTTTGGTTCCCGGAAGCCATTCGCTCCGCGCGTCAGGGCTAGGCTCATGATACCCAGCGCGATAACAACGACCGAAAAACCTGCCTGCGAGGTTAGTGTCTCACCCACGATCGCAATGGATATGAACGCTACGATCAGCGGTGAGCAACCCCGAGAAATGGGATAAACGTGGCTCAGGTCTCCGTAACGATATGCTTTGATCAGAAACACGCAGTAGGCAGTGTTCAGCACACATGAAGCCCAAATATAGGGCCAGCTTTCTGCCGTTGGGAACGCCACAAATGGAACAACCGCGATGCCGACGGCAACCTGGCTCATCATCATGATTGCTATCATGACCAGCCTGTCAGCATTCACCTTGACCAAGGCGTTCCATGCCGCATGCAAAACAGCCGCGCCAAAAACCATCATAAATACGCCGGCTGTCACATAAATCTCCGTGTTCGGTAGTGTTAGAGCGTCCGCAACTTTCGATTAGCAGCTGTCACATGTCCAACACGTGACAGCGGTGTCCTCGTGAGCCGGGCCAATGCTGAAAAAGTCAGGCTTTCTGCGACACTGTTGCCTCGAACGACGGTCGGCGGCGGCTGAGCAAAAACAGGATCAGGAGCGCGCCGCATGAACACAGTGTGGCGAGGCCAAGGAGCGCATGGCTGCCAAACTGTGTCAGCAAACCGATGAGGGTCGGAGGGGACGCAGCCGAAATTAGATTGAGCGGCAGCGCGATGCGCGACGTTGCTTTGGCAAATTCGGCTTTGTCGTAGAACACCAAAGGAATGGTGGCCCGAGATACCGCGAGCGCGCCGCTGCCCAGGCCATAGAGCAGGATGAAGCCGACGACCGTCCAATAAGTGCCATCGCCCACGATGAGCAGCAACATGGCGACGGGCAAGCCGATACCGGCGACGGGACAGGTAACGACAGCTATCATTTCAAGGCGGGCGGCGGCGCCGATACGATCGTCGAATCCGGTTCCTATAGCGACAATGACGAGCTGGATTTCGGGGCGGGCATCGACGCGAACGAGCTCTGGTTCAGCCAGCAGGGCAACAACCTGGTCGTCTCGGTGCTGGGAACAACCGACAAGGTGACGATCAACGACTGGTTCGCCGGGCCAGGAAACGTCATCGAGACGATAAAGTCCGGCGATGGAAAGGTGCTCAATCACTCCGACGTGGCAACGCTGGTCGCTGCAATGGCCGGGTTTGATCCCGCAACGTCGCCGACGGGGTCAGGCATCCAGCCTGGTGACCCGCTGCTTGGCAATCCGGCTCAGACAGGCACTATCGCAGCAGCCATGCAGTCGTCCTGGGCGGCAGCTTGAGTTGAGCGATTGACAGATCCGAGCCGTGCGTCGGCTCGGATCTACCACTCACAGATACGAGACGCTTATCACCCGATGCTTGATCGCATCGCTCGTGTGGGCCTAGACTCCTAGACTCGAACCCGTGCCTAACAAATGAGTGCCGGCAATGGCCGGCTGGCATTCATTCGGCCGTGACGAATCAAACTCGATGGCTATCGCTCCCGTCGTCATCAACAACCCCGAGGACAGCCACGTACGCCACGCCTGGCTGCTGAGTTTCAGTGACGAGGCCCTGAGGCCTGCCTCCTTGCTGGCGCAACGCGATCTCGACAGATATACAATGCCAGCTTGGTCCAGCCACGAGAGGATAATTCATGCTGTTTGGGAATTCCCACAAGAAATTCGCGGGAACGTGGGACGATCGGCTCGACGGGTTATTTTCGTGCGGCGTGGACTACTCCGGTAAGACGGTTCTCGATGTTGGCTGCAGTATGGGGATTGTCGCTTATGAAATCGCCAAACACAAACCAGCTTACATCCATGGAATTGACATCCTGAAGCCGCACATCGGCGTGGCTCGCTCGATCTTTCTAGGGTCAAGCGTCGAAAGCCGATTTGACGCCATGAACCTGGGGAGCCGAAAGCTTCCGTCTGTTCTACAGGAGAGGTACGATATCGTTCTTCTCCTCGCCGTTTATCAGCATGTCCGCAGGGGATTGGGCCAAGAGAAGGCCGATCGCATCTTTACCGACATCATCAACCGCGCACAGACAATTGTGGCGCGAGTTCCCGACGAAGACGACATTCGTCTTCAGTCATTAATTGAGGGTGCTGCTGGGTTCACCTTATCTCATCGCAACAAGTCGCCAAGAGGGAGTACAGTTCTGGCTTATAATCGCCATTAGGCCAGTGCGCTTCTACGGCCCTCTCATCATTTTGGTATCGCTTGGCCGTTCGAGCGGTGGTTACGATCGCCTCGGCAACACGCCGTCAGACAGCAAAGTCTCGATCACGATCCAAGAGCGACAAGATACACTGGCGCGAGTTCGAGGGGTTCACTGCCGAGTTCTTCGAGCAGGGCACCTATTGCGGCGCGCCCTGCACCTCAGGCCGGGTTACATGCAACTGCTGAGCGTGCATCCAGTCGGCCGCGGCCTGCGCCTTGGCGGCGGCGGTGATGATAGCGCGCTTGTCGTGCTTCAGGACGGCGAGCCAACTTGCCAGGTAGGCGGCGGTGTTATCGCGCGGATCATGAGCCACGCCGAGATCGGCGCAAAGGAATGATGCCGCGAGCTCGGCGACTTATCTGAACAGTCAACCTGTCTCAGTGGGCCTTCTTGGCGCTGAATCCGAGAATTCACCGGATTTTCGATCAGCGGATCGGCATGAGACAGATTCCATGATGGAATCGATGCTCACGAAAAAAACGTCCAGAGCGCCTGGAAGACATAGCCGATCACCAATGATCCCGAAACTGCGAGCGCCACGAAGAGGGCGATGGTTGACGGCCTAAGGACCAAAGCTACGGCCAAGACGCCCCAAATACTGACCGCGCCGCCTGAAACGAGGAGTGCCATTGCCGCACCGGGTGACATGCCGAGATCAAGTAATCCTCGAACCAAGGGCAGTGCCGCAAGACCATCGAGATACATTGGTGCACCGACCAGCACCGCAAGTGGGATAGCATATGGGGAGCCCTCGCCGACATAGGTGGTGAGGAGATGAGACGGTAGAAGGTCGCGCAGCAGAAACTCGGCCGAAAAAGCAAATATCAAACAGATCACGACGATCCTTGTTGTGGAAATAAGGTTCGCTCCAAATGCTCGAATGCGAGCTGGCTCTCGCCAGATTCGGAAAGAGAAATCCGTTGGCGTGCACGTGCCGCACTGCCCATTATCCATAAATCGCTGCGGCCTTAACGGGTTTTGAACCATCTGCGTGCGCGCAAGGAGAGCCGTTCCCGCGCCTGAAAAGACTCCAAGCGCAAAGGCCGCAAGCATCTTTCCGAGGGCGAATCCAGGGCCGAGGAGCGCCCACGTCGCGGTGAACATTGTGGGTCCGGTAACAGGCGAGGAAAGCCAAAATGCCATGATGGGCGCGAGCGGAACGCCGGATGAAAGAAACCCGGTCGTGAGCGGCAGCACCGTTACGCCGCACACAGGTGTCACGGTGCCGATTGCCGACGCGATGACGACAGTTGAGATAGGGCGCCCCTTAAACCACCGTGCCGTTATGGTCGCCGCTCCGCTGGCCGCAACCCATGCCGAGATGACTAGCCCAATTGCAATCATCGGCGCGACATCGAGGAAGCTCTGCACGACGAAACGAAGCGTCTCCTGTGCCCTTTGCGGCCACGTAAGGGCGACAACGACTGTCAAAACGGCAGCCGTCGCCCAGATGACCTGCTTTCTTTGGGGCCTCGGGAGCGTGACAATCATGGCACCATCCTTTTTGGTGACGTTCATACATTGCCGGCTTCCATACGGAAAACGAATAGCATAAATATCAGCTATGAGCTTGAACGATGGAAGATCGGCACAACTGGACAGCGATTTGCTGCGTACGTTTCTCGCTGTAGCCAAAGCAGGGAGGTGTCAGCGGCGGCGCGGCGCACCTGCTCCGCACACAGTCTGCCGTTAGCCTGCAAGTGCAGAAACTGGAGGGTACTGTCGGACAGCGCATGTTCGAAAGGCATGGCCGTGGGGTTACCATAACTGCTGCCGGCGAGCAGTTGCTGCCCGTCGCTCGCCGTGTTGTCGAAATGCTGGATCAGACAGTCGCCGATCTGCGCGGAACGCAAGCGGACGAAGAAATCCGCTTCGGGATTCCCGAGGAATATGGTGATACGATCCTGCCGTCTATCCTGGCAGCCTTCACCGAAGAGGAGCCCACAAGCCGTATTTTTGTGCGCTGCAGTTCGAGCATGGAGTTTCCACATGCGTTGGCCGTCGGCGAGTTGGACATCGCTCTGCACTCACCTGAGCGCGTCTCAAAGGACGACGTTGTTGTTCATAGTGAACGCGCCGTGTGGGCCGGCTCCGTTTTCCACAATATCGAAACACGACGGCCCCTGCCGGTGGCTCTATTCGACAAAACCTGCTGGTGGAGGGAACGTTGTCTCGATCTTCTTCGGAAATCCGGGCTGGAGCATCAGATCGTTTGCACCAGTGAGAGCGTTTCTGGCGTTCGGGCCGCGATCGCGGCCGGCATCGCGATCGGCGTCTTGCCGCAACGCGCATTGACGGATCAAATGCGAACGGTTGCCGATGAGAAACTGCCGCAGCTAGGAGAAACACATCTGATGCTCACCAGCTCTTCGAACGCACCTAAACGGCTAGCCGACAAATTGACGGTGATCATCTCAAGGACATTCGAGGGAAAGTGACGTCGTTTTTGCGGCAATACGTCCGGCGATCGACCAAGCTGTCAGAATGTTCGTCGCCGCCGCCATCGCGGAGATCGCCGGCTGCTTCAGCTTCTGGCTGTGGCTTTGTGAGCCCAGCCGAGCTGGTGGCTGGCGCCGGGGCTGGTCTCGCTCGTCGTGTTCGCCTGGCTGCTCACGCTGGTGGACAGCAGCGCGGCCGGGCGGGCCTACGCGGCTTATGGCGGCGTCTACATCGCCGCCTCGCTGGCATTGGGCGATCGAGGGGTGAGGCCGGACTGTTGGGACACTTTGGGCGCCGCGATCAGCCTCGTCGGCGCCGCCGTCATCATCTTCGGCCCGCGTTCCGCCTAATGTGACGGCTGCCGGGCGTGCATCCAGTCGGCGATCTGCTGCGCCTTGCTCGCGGCGGTGAAGATGGCGCGCTTGTCGGAGCGGAGCACCCCAACCAGGAGGCGATATAGCGGGCGTGATCGGGCCGCGGCTCGACGCTGAGGTCGAGATCGGCGCAGATCATGGCGCTGAGAAGCTCGACCGTGCATTCCTCCATTGCGTAGGCGGCCGAGCCGAACCGCCCGGTGAGATCGCGGCCGAGGCGGTGCCTGGCGCCAGAAGCGTGCCCGCATCGTGGAGCAGGACGGCGTAATAGGCAACGGCGTCCCGGAAACAGGCGAACTCGGGCATCTGCACGTGATCCCTGGAGGGGATGTAACAGGCCCGCGAGCCGCCGTGGCGGATGTCGATGCTCAGCGCCGCGCAGAAGCGCTCGGCGCGCTCGATCCGCTCGGCCTCGGGCAGCACCGGCACTGTGGGTGGCGTATAGCCGTCGACTTGCGTGCAGTTGAAGACCGTGTAGCCGCGGGCGAACATGCCGCGTGCGGGCTCGTCGTGATCGTCGGCTCCTTCCTGACGCTCGGCGCCGCTGTCGCGATCACTCATCTTCCAGAACACGACAAGGTGGCCGCGCTCGCCCTTGCGAACCTGAGCGCCGATCTCCTGCCATTGGCGATAGGTGCCCCAGATGCCGGCGGGGTAGCCAGCCGCATGTGCCGCAGCCCAAAGGGTGATGACGTTGACCCCGCGATATGTCTTGCGTGAGGCGACGTTGACGGGGTGGTGATGGCCGATCCGTCATGGTGCCAGGGCATCCGGTAGTCGCCGGCGCCGGCCTCGATGGCGGCGATGATCTGGTTGGTGACGCGCTCATAGATATCGTTGTTGGTCCGGCCTGGCTGTTGCGATCGGTGGTCATGGGTGCCTCCTGTGCTCGCCCTCTCCGTCGAGGGCGAAGCGGCAGGGGCGGACGCGGCGAGCCGGGCCGTCACACTCTGTTCTCGGTTACTGGTGCGGAACAGGGTTGACGGCCCGGCAGCGTCTGCCACAACCGAGCCCCTGCCTCGACGGGCGAGCACAGGAGCCAGTGGCTCGACGGCCAGCGTATTGCTGAGCTGGGCGCCTGTCGCGACCAGTTGATCGAGTCGATGCCACTCCGCCGATTTGGTGAGCGCCATTTCCAGCGGCACGCCATCATTGCGGGCTTCGAGCAACGAGGCGCCCAGCGCCGTGAAGGCGCGCAGCGTGTCCGTGACGGCTGTCTTGGAATCGGCAATCCGTTCATCGTGTAGTCGTTTCGCCTCACGCCAGGTCTTCCCCACGATCCGGTCATGGGTCTCGACCACGGCATCGGCGACCGCCGCCTCCCATTCCACGGCGCAAACGGCAAGGATCGCCCAGCGTCGATCCGAGCTGATATCGCGCAAGCCATCGGTGAAGTAGCGCTCACCCTGCCGACGCAGGCGAGCGATGCGGTGTTGCGGGATGCCGGCGAGCACTTGCGGATCAAGATCCAGGCCGCGCAGGAACTCCAGTCGGTCAAGCAGCCGGTTCGCCGCCGCGGAATTGTTGCCGACCTCGAACTTGCGAAGCCAGATGAAGCGGCTGATGTTACCGGCCAACATTTCGGTCAGAAGCCCATCCAACCGCTCGCGCGCACCAGCATCCAGCTTTTCCGCAATCCGCGTTTCGATCCGGCGCTCGGCGTCGACCAGGGCGTCCGCGCACAAGCGCTCGATTGTCGACACGGCTGGCAAGATAGTCAAAGTCTCCCTCCACCGCGCGACAAAACGCTGAGCAAGGTCCTCGTTCGATCTGGCATCTTCAGCCTGATCGAAAAGCCAATCCCGCAGATCACGGGTACCGCGCCGCTCGATCGTCTCATTAACCGCCTGAGGCGTCGGCCGGCGCAGCCGATGAGGGCGAGATGAGCGATCCCGCAATGGCATTTCCTCGGCGCGATACCGGTCGAGCCATTTGCGAACCGTCCGCGGGCAGACGCCTGCGGCTTTGGCGACGGCCTCAGGCGTCTGTCCGCTCTCGACCTGCATTACAATTCGCTCTCGACCGAGCGGCGTCAGACGGGTATTCTTATGGATGTTCATCCGCTCCCCCTGGAATCACTGAAGCTTCGACAACCTCAGCTTTCCCGGTTCGGACCGGATGGATAACCTTCTGAAAGCTCACAACTAGCTACCAATGCGATCAGCTTTCGGGCTATCGGGGCATCCAGGGAGGATGGGTATGTTCTTGGCTAACGGGCTCAAGCTGCGGGACCGCGGGTGCACCCTGGCACTGATTTTGGCGATCATATGTGTATGTGCGCCTGCACTGGCGGCAAACGCGTCGGATCAGGCGTGCCGGTCCATCGCCAAGCTCACAATTCCAAGCGTGATCTTTACCGAGGCTAGCCTTCAAAAGCCGCAGGAAATCCCCGCAGATCCCTTCACTGCATTCACCGGCGCCTCGCCTCAGGCGGTAAAAGTGGGCGGGCACTGCCTTGTCCGAGGTGTTATCGGGAAACGCCAGGGGGTCGATGGTCAATCATATGGCACCCGGTTTGAGGTGCGTCTTCCGACGACCTGGAACGACATGTTCCTTTTCCAGGGCGGCGGCGCAGTTGATGGCTTCCTGGCGCCGGCCGTCGGGACCATTCCTTGCCGGAACTCGACCGCGGCTCCCGGGCTCTTGCGCGGCTACGCTGTTGTAAGCATGGATGGCGGGCACCCAAGCCCCGATCCGGCTTTCGGGGTCGATCAAGCCGCACGCATCGATTTTGCGTACGCCTCCATTGGCAAAGTCACTTCGGTCTCGAAGCAGGTGGTGGCCAAGTTCTATGGGGCGGCTCCGAAAAAGTCGGTGTTCATGGGATGCTCGAATGGCGGTCGTGAGGCGTTGATAGCGGCTCAGCGATATCCGCTCGAGTTCGACGGCATTGTTGCAGGTAGCCCGGGTTTTCGTCTCAGTGCCGCCAACATTGCCCAAGCCTGGGATACTCGCGAGTACATGAGCATCGCTCCCAAGGATGAGGCCGGCCATCCCATTCTATCCCGCGCCTTCTCCCAGCAGGATCTGAACCTCGTCGCCAACGCGGTTCTCGCTGCCTGTGATGCCCGCGATGGCATTGAGGATGGCGTCATCAACGCCTGGCAGCAGTGCCGGTTCGACCCAAAGGTCCTGTCCTGCCAAGGCGATAAGACGGACAGCTGCCTCACGGCTGGTCAAGTGCAGGCCATCAGCCGCGCGTTCGCGGGTCCGGAAAGCTCCGATGGCGAAAAGCTTTACAGCGATTGGCCATATGATACGGGCGTTGCGGGCGCGGACTGGAGAATGTGGAAGCTGGGCAATTCCCCCACTTCCCAGTCGGATGCAAACAACATCGTTCTGGGAGCCCGCTCGCTTCAATACTACTTCATGACGCCCCCGGCGCCGAATTTTGCCCCCCTGAAATTCGACTTCGACAAGGATCCGGCACGCGTTGCGGATACGGCCAAGCTCAATGATGCGACCGGCACGTATCTCGCCAGCTTCGCTGCCCACGGTGGAAAGCTGCTCTTGTTTCAGGGACTTTCCGATCCGGTCTTCTCGGCCAACGATCTGGTGCGCTGGTACAAGCAAGTCGTCGAGGTCACAGGCGGCGGCGATTTGGAAGCGACTCGCCGTTTCGTGCGCATGTTCATAATCCCGGGGATGACCCACTGCGGCGATGGCCAAGCCTTCGACGACTTTGATCCTTTGGCCGCCATCGAGGGCTGGATAAACCAAGACAAGGCTCCGGATTCTCTCGCGGCTGGCAGCAAGGCATTCCCTGGCAAGCACCAGCCGATCTGCGCTTATCCCACTCAAGCTGCCTATGACGGTAAGGGAAATCCCGATGAGATCGCGAGCTATTCGTGTCGGGGATAAGAGACCTCGTCACTTGTTCGCTTCAATCTGCGCGCATTCCCGGAACAGGTCTCCCGGACCAAGGATCGGTTGGAAAAGCTAAACCCGGAATTTGTGGGCCGTGCCATAACGCAGTTGATGATCATGCCTGACGGAAGCGTCGGCCGCCGATAGTCTGGATACAGCGCTCGCTGTGCTCGATGAGGTATTGTTATCGCCTGAGATCTGACCGCCTCATCCCAGCGGACAAAACGGGGCAGGGGAGGGGGCTTTTCAGAGCCCGGACGCCTTGGTGAGATTGACGCGGAAACGATCGCGCCGGCGCTGATACTTTCGCGTCATCTCGGCCGAGGCGTGACCGAGCTGCTTTTGCACATAGCGCTCGTCGACCTCGGCCGAGGACGCGAGGCCGGCGCGCAGCGAATGGCCAGCAAACTTTTGACCGCGTTCGCCCTCCGACAGATCGCCACGCACGCCGGCTGCGAGCGCCGTGCGCTTGACCAGCCGCGCAACTTCCTGGTCGTTAAGCCGATCGGCGCCGACTTTTTTGCCTTGCCCTATTACCCTTCGGAACAAAGGGCCATGGCCGATCCGCGCCAGCTTCAGCCAGGTTTGCAGCGCGACCACCGGGCAGGTGGCGTCGGAGGAGCCGCGGCCGACCTCGACCTCGCGCCAACCGGTTTTGCCGCGCAGGGTCACCAGCACGCCCTTGTCAGGAAAAAACTCAATCCAGCCAGAAGAATCTCGGTCTGGTCGCGACCAATGTCGAGCCCGACGATTTCCGAGCGCCGCAGCCCACCGGCAAAACCCAGAAGCAGCATGGCGCAGTCGCGCAGCCCGCGCAGCGTGCCGCGGTCGAGGGTTTCCAGCATGGCGATCAGATCCTCGGGCAGGATCGCTTCCTTCTGCCGGGGAGGGGAGGCGTGGGTGTTGCGAATGCCAGCCATCACCGTGGCGATATGCCGATCCTTGCGGTTCAGCGGTTCGCCGCGCTGGGCAAAATTCCAGGAGAGTGACGAAAGGCGGCGCTCAATGGTTGAAACGGTGTTGGGCTTTTTGTCGCCAGTGGCCGTACCTGACGCGCAGGCGGCGATATAAAGCCCGAAGAAGGTCAAACGGACCGCAGAGATACTGTCGCTATCCCCTCGCACGGTCCGATTTCATCTTGATCTGGCACGGGCCAAGCTGGGTGCCAAGAGCTTGGCCCATGCGGTTGCGATCGCGGCAGAGCGCGGCCTTTTCTTTCAAAGACTGTTCTGATCGGTAGCCAAGCGCTTCGCGGGAAGCCGCCGGCAAAACTCGTTCCGTTTCGTGAAGCTGGGATTGATGAATGACTGGATCATGGGGAAAGAAGGGAGACGTCGCTCAGGACAACCTGATCCGGAAAGGCACCGCGACGCTCTGAGGGTAGAATGCTGGCCAAACCAAGTGTCTTATTCGCAAACCACACGGTAGCGCTTGCCGGGCTCGCTGACGTTCTTGCAGACAAGCGGCTTGTGTGGTTCGGAAGAGGAGAGCGGAGGACTTGCGGCCCGCCAAACGCCTCTCTTTGATGTCTTTTGACTTGCCGAACGGCGCGGTTCGCGCCTCTCCGGCTGTGGCGCAACCGGAAACACGCTGGTTTCGATCTGTGGCTGCTGCAGGCGTGGCGGCTCTTTGTCAAAGAATCGTCTGGCATCAAGCGATCTCGGAATAATCACCGTACCATCGTCGCTGCGCGCGCAGCCGCTACCCAACAGTAAAGCCAGCCCCAGGAAAAAAGGCAGAATCCGTTCAAACATAAGCACACCCTTGGCGGGCATATACCCCGGCTTGCGGGTCGCCGACAACCGGCGGAATGGGCACGAAGAAAGGGCGGCATTGCTTGCCGCCCTTCCGAAATTGTTGAGATGCGTGGATTAGAAATCCATGCCGCCCATGCCGCCCATGCCGCCCATGCCGCCGCCGCCCATACCGCCAGGCATGCCGCCGCCAGCCGACTCCTTCTTCGGAGCCTCCGCGATCATGGCTTCGGTGGTGACCAGCAGGCCGGCGACCGAGGCCGCGTCCTGGAGAGCCGTGCGCACGACCTTGACCGGATCGACGATACCCATGGCGATCATGTCGCCATATTCGCCGGTCTGGGCGTTGTAGCCGAAGGTCGCGGTCGATTTGAAGACCGCCAAGGCATCGCGACGATCTTTTCGGGCTCGCCACTCTCTCCAATGCGCAGAGGCCTCCCGCTGAGATCGAGGAGTTTGGCAGAACCTTCACTCAAGACTGCCTGACGGCTCCAGGGCCTTCTGTTGCTGGCGGTTTACGGCACCCGTCTGGGGGAGCGGGCGGCCGTAGTGGTCATTACCGACAACTCTCCTTCGTCATCATTTCGGTTCGCAGGATCTCCCCGTCGGATCGGCCGTACTTGTAAACGGCCGGCAGCCCGATTCAAGGCAGGTTTGGCGCCGGCTCAACGGCAGCCAATTGAGTTGGCGTGGCTATCGACCAGTCGCCGGCGCTTTCCAGCTTGGCTTGCCAACGATATCCTTGGGCGCGTCAAGGATAGAGGCCGGATTGTAGTGGGGGTCCGTCGGGAAGGTATAATCCGCGTGATTGCCTTCGCTGATAAAGCCACCCGCATAGAGCGTCTCTAGATAGGGATTGTCGCTCACTAGCACGTCTGCATAACGCTCGAGCGCGCCGAAAGTGGCACGCAAATCCATGTCGGGACGGCCGGGCAGCGTGATCGGCACTCCCTGACGGCCGTAGTAAAACTTCCGGCCGTTCACGGAGAAAGCTTCTGAGATATAGGACATTGTGAGAGGCGTGCTGGCGAACTTCTCGCCCGCCGCCTGATTCTCTTGGGCACCTGATTCATCTCCTCTGAGGTAGCGATTCCCTTGAAGCGGGAGATTTCTACCATGGCGAGGTCGCCCAGCTTGTCGAAGGAGGTCAGCCAATTGACGGCCTGGGTGACTGAGTCGTCTATGATGTGAGAAGACCGGACGTCTTCGGTCGTGATGAGGACCGGGATCAGGTTTAGCTTGTTGTCCTGGACGGCGACGTTGGCCAGCTCCAGCGCATTAAGTACATTCGTGGTCTTCTTGTCCCAGTTCGCAATGACGCGATCGGTAGTGGGGACATAGGTCGAATAGATCTTGATGCCTAGGTGGCTGCGCACGTCCAGCATTTCCAGGTGCCGAGACCGACTTGATTGCGGCGATCGTCGATCCTTCGTCCTTTGGGTCAATGAGGACGTTGAATTCGTCGCCGCCTTTTTTTGTCGCGCGAACATAATCGATAATACTCTGGAGGTCTTCTGTCTTTTGCGGATTGCCGTTGCGATCGAGTGCCGGCGTGTGTTCGTTCGTGATGGGATTCCATATCGAGAGGCTCATATTCTTGATTTCCTCGGAAGAGACCTCCGAGATCTGGCAATTGTTCGGATCGCCGGTGACGCGCCCGAGCGTCGCGTCGTGCATCATCCAGGGATGGCTGTTCTTGTCAGCACGCAGGTCGAATTCGACACCATGGAACCCATGCTTGAGGGCGTTGTCGGCAGCTGAAATGGTGTTCTCGAGAATGCCCTCGGAATTATCGAACAGGCCGCGGTGGGGCAGTACCTGCGTTCGGTGTGGATCAATGCCGCTGTCTTGGTCTCCGGCCGGGTCAGGAAGAGATTCGTGCCATAGCCGGAATCGTCAATTTCGTCTTCTGCGTCGCCGAGAGCGGGGCCGTCCAGACCGAAGTCGACTTTCCACTCGGCCTTATTGCCGGCCGCCAACCACTCGGTGATGGTCTTGTTGACGGTGCCGTCGACCGGATCATTCGGATCATTGGAACCAAATCTTGCGGTCGTCTCGCAACGGGCCGAAATTGATAAAGCGACGACCTCGTCGCCCGGCTGAAGCGGGTTGTTCCGAGTTTGGAGGCCAGTCTTCGCCTTGTCTGATGCAATAGCATTTGTGGCATTCAGCCCGCCCGCCAACGTAGAGGCGAGAACCATGGCCACGCGAGGATCTTGCCGGCAACGATCGATGCTTCCGCACCGGCGTTGGCCACGATCTGACGGGCCGGAGCCTGCAGCGCGCGACGCATGATGTTGATGCCAGCGGTCTGGTCGGAGTTGGCGCCGACAGCCTTGATGTTCAGCGAAGCGCGCAGCAGGGCGACGCCGCCGCCGGGAACGATGCCTTCTTCGACGGCCGCGCGGGTCGCGTTGAGGGCGTCATTGACGCGGTCCTTCTTTTCCTTGACTTCGATCTCGGTCGCACCGCCGACGCGGATCACCGCAACGCCGCCCGCCAGCTTGGCGAGACGTTCCTGTAGCTTCTCCTTGTCGTAGTCCGAGGTGGTCTCCTCGATCTGCTGCTTGATCTGGGGGACGCTGGCTGGTGTTGCCGGCGAAGAACTCGCCTGGCCCTGGACATACGCCTACGAGGCATCTGCTACCCTGGCACTGTGATCTAGCTTCCCTCTGTCGCGATCCCGACAGAATTGTATCGTGGCTAACAAACGGAACCAGCCGCGCAAAGCCAACCTATTGCAATAACGACGGCCTTTTAGCTGGCATGGCTCTTGCTGCCTGAACTGTAGCATGCGCTCCGGAGCCGCTTCCAGAGATTCGTTGCGCATCTATAGGTCCAAGGACTTTTCTCCAGCGAGGTCAGGGCGTCGATGAGTATTCGTCCCGTTTCACCGAGTTCATTGGACCTGAGTTTATGAAGGCGGTCATACAATGAGCAAGGCGATTTCGTTCGGGGCGGAAGTCTTGCCGGTGACCGCATCATTGACGTCCCTTCGCGAGCTCATTGTTTCGAACGAACTGACGTTTTTGATGGAAGCGCATGACGGGCTTTCGGCAGCGATTGCCGAGCGTGCCGGCTTTCGAGGGCTCTGGGCCTCTGGTCTTTGCATCGCCTCGGCGCTTGGCTATCGGGACGCCAACGAAGCGAGTTGGACGCAAGTCGTCGACGTCGTCGAGCACATAGTCGATGCGACGAACATCCCTGTTTTTGTCGACGGTGACAGCGGCTTCGGAAATTTCAACAATGCTCGGTTGGTCGCGCGGAAGCTGGAGCAACGCGGCGCCAGCGGCATCTGCCTTGAAGACAAGAGGTTCCCGAAAATGAACTCCTTCGTCGGCGATCGGCATCTGCTCGCTGACATTGACGAGTTCTGCGGCCGTCTCGAGGCTGTGAAAGACACGACGGGACCGGATTTCGTCGTCGTCGCGCGCATCGAGGCGCTGATCGCCGGTCACAGTCTCGATGAGGCGCTATGCCGGGCCGACGCTTATTCAGAGGCCGGCGCCGACGCAATCCTCATCCACTCCCGCGAGGCCGTTGCAGACGAGATCCTGAGCTTCGCGAAGGAATGGAACAACAAGCTGCCGGTCGTCATCGTCCCCACCAAATACTACAAAACGTCGGCTTCGGTCTATCGTGATGCCGGCATTTCGACCGTCATCTGGGCCAACCATTCGATGCGGGCGGCGATCGCTGGCATGCGCGACATCTGCGGCCGCATTCGGTCGGAAGAAAGCGTCGCCGGGATCGAGGACCAAATTGCCGGCCTCGACGAGCTGTTCAGGCTAATCGGCTACGACGAACTGTCTCAGGCGGAAGAACAGTATCTGCCGCAGCGGACAGTAGAGCGGCGTCAGAGCGACTCGGACCAATTTCAAACAATCGACAATTAGCTCAAGAAGGGCGCACATGCTTGCGCAACGGATGTCTTTGCTTTCAGGTCCGGGCACTGCCGCCGCCCGTGAGGCAGCCAAGATTGCTGCTGCGGCCGGCCGTCAGTTCATCGATCTGGCGGCCGGCGAGGTGATCATCGAGCCGCCTACGTCAGTTCGCAACGGAGCGATCGCCGCAATCAATGCCGGCACCAACCGCTATACGGACTCAATCGGCCTGGCACCGCTCCGGGAAGCCGTCGCGCAAAAACTGACGATCGAAACAGGGTTTGGCTGGAATACCCGCGATATCGTCATCACGGCGGGCGCAAAGCAAGGATTGCTCGATGCTGCTTTGGCTGTGCTCGACCCAGGCGACGAGGTCATCATCTTTCGCCCGTGCTGGCCGACATTCCCGTCCCAAGTTCTTCTTGCCGGCGCAAAGCCCGTATTCGTTGATGCCCGGCCGCCAACCTACGTTCCCGACATTGTCGCAATCCGCGCCGCCGTCACACCGCGCACGAAAGCCATCATCATCAACTCGCCGAACAATCCCACAGGCGCTGTCTACGATCGAACGACGCTCCAGGACATTGGCGACCTAGCAATCAACTACCAGCTCTGGATCGTTTCCGACGAATGCTATTCCAGCTTTGTCTTCACCGGCGGACGCCATGAGTCCATTGTCATGGCCCATCCCAGGGTTCGGTCGCGGACAATCCTGGTAAATGCCTTCTCTAAGGAGTTGGCGATCACTGGATGGCGCCTGGGCTATCTTGCGGCGCCGCCGGAGATCGTTTCCGCAGCTAAGAAATTGCAGAGTCACACGACTTCAAACCCCAACGTGATTGCGCAACATGCCATTCTGCATCACCTACAGGTTGGTGATGGCCGTTTTGAACGGGAGATGCACCGGCGATTGACGGATGCTCGCATCATGGGGCTGCGCATTCTGTCCGGCCTGCGCGATGTCGATGCGCCGCCCGCCGAGGGTTCGTTTTTCTTCTATCTCGACCTGAGCACGTTGATCACTTCGCTGCCGCAGGCGGGGCACGTGCGGACCACGGACGACGTTGCCCGGTTGCTCCTTGAGGAAGCCGACGTGGGCTCCGTCGCTGGCGGCGCCTTCGGTGATCCGAATGGTCTGCGTCTGTCATTTGGGGTGCCCCCAAGCCAGCTGGGGCAGGGACTGAAGAGGGTCGTCGAGACGTTGAACAGCCTCAAGACCAGACAAGTGGCTGGCTGAGCCTCCCATCAGAAGGACATTTGATATGAGCAACCGTACTCGGGCCGTCATTCTCGCCGCAGGCGTGGGATCGAGACTGCGCCCGTACACGGAAGCCGTTCCGAAGCCTCTGGTGGAGGTAAACGGCACTCCTATGCTGCACAACGCGCTGCATCAGCTCTCCGAGCTCGGGATTTGCGAAGCGACCATTGTCGTGGGCTACCGCAAGGAAGCCATCGAGCAGTCGTGCGGCCGACGGTTCGAGGAGGTGGAAATCGAGTATGTCAACAATCCGATTTTTGACCGGACCGGCAGCGCCTATTCGCTCTGGCTGGCGCGGAACACAATGCTTGCCGGCGACACTGTCCTCCTCGAAGGCGACGTGTTCTTTGAGCGCGAGGTGCTGGAACGGACGCTTCGGACTGTCTCGGCGACGAGAAAGAATGTGGCGGCGGTAGCCGTCTTCACCGAAGCTATGAGTGGGTCGGCGGTCGAATTGGCCGGAGATCACTCTGTGACAACGTTCGTGATGAACCAGACGCCGGCCCAGGCGCAGGCAAACAGTCTCTTCAAGACGATCAATCTGGTCCATTTCTCTGCGGCGGCACTGCATGAGCAGCTGGTGCCGGCGCTACATCGCGCAGTCGAAAGCGGGCAACGGACCGCCTATGTCGAACAGATTCTGGCCCTTCTGGTGGATAACCGCGATCTGCTGCTTTCGGCGGCTGACTGCAGCGACACCCGCTGGTTCGAGATCGACAGCGAAGTCGATCTGCGGCTGGCAGAGGAGATTTTCAGGTTGCCGCCGGCACTTGCATTACCCGGTGCATCCTCAGCCAAACTCGCGGCAGGAGCAAGGAGATGATCGGCTACCTGCGTGATTACGCGAATGCCATCACGGCGCTCGCCTTCTTGTTCGCGGTCGTGGGGCTGTACCTCGCCCTCAATGGAAGGATCGAGCTCGGTGTCGCAGCCATGCTCTGGACCTGGTTTTTGGACCATTGGGACGGGCACGTTGCGCGCAAGACGAGCCACCTTCGCCGTCCGGGGGTGGCGGATTTCGGAAAGAGCTTCGACGGGTTCGGCGACTTCCTTCATGGAGTGGTCTTCCCGGCGGCCGTGATAATTCTCATCGGCGAGGGGAGTGTCCTATCGTTGATAGCGAGTTTGATTCTTGTGTTGGCGGGCGCCATCAGGCTCAGCTATTTCGAGAACGTTGGATTGACGGCTGACGCGCGCTTCACCGGCATTCCAGTCTCTTACGACACTCCGCTCCTTGCTTTACTGCTGTTCCTTAGACCTTTTCTCTCGCCGACCTCTTTCGCAGCAACGGTGGCGATGCTGTTCATCGCGTTGGCAGTGCTCCACGTCACGACAATTATTCGTGTCCCGTCGATCCGGGGAAGGGCGGTCCCGATAGCCACCGCCTGCGCTATCGCTGCATCTATGGCCTTGGTTGCCCTGCAAGAAATCGGAGCTTCGGTTCCGGCAAACTGAGTTTCGCGAGATGAGCAAGTGGGGAAATGGGATGAACGAGATCGCACTGATCGGGACCGGGGTTCCCATTATCACAGCACAGCCAATATGTTCGCATGCCCGGTAGCCGGCTGTAGGCTGCCAGACCCTTGCGAACTCTTTGCCGAGCCTACGTAAACGTATTTAAGAGGGTCGCTACCTTGCCGGTTTTGAACGTTTCCGACATGGACGGCGTCCGGGCCCCGATTCGCGAACGGACATTCCCTTACGCCAGCTTTTTGGCGTCCTTCTGGCCTTTGCCGCGCGCCGCGGAATCATAGTTTGGGGGCTGAATGCAATGATAGCGATCGTAGGGAGGTACGAGCACGGCGAGTTCTCCGTGACCAGCGAGTTCGGCAGCCGCGAGCTCAGCGAAAAAGGTAAAGCTCGTTACGACGGTGACCATCTGCCAAATGAACTTTCGCAATTCCGGCGTGGTAGTGTGAGTCTGTTGTTCGATGAAGTGGCTTATATTGCGACGAAAGAGCGTCAGCGCATCGCATTCGATCCTGATCGTTTCGTGCAGGAATATCGATCACGCGGACAAGACGCGTTCGACGACCTTGATGGTCAATTTGCCATCGCCCTGCACGACGCCGCGAGTGGCAGATTGCACATTGCACGGGATACCTTCGGGACCCGCCCGCTATTCATCGCACATCTCCCGTCTGGCATTGCATTTTCCACGACCTACGCACCACTATGCAAGCTGCCGGAACTTCATCCCGCCTTCGATGTCGCTGCCGTTCGTGCATTCATCGAGCGTGGTTGGGCGCCGGCTGGATTGACCTTCCATCGCGATATACGGCCAGCGCGAGCTGGCTTCGTCGAGATATTCGGTCATGAGTTGCACTGTTTTCGTCGCCTGCAGCCTCAGGCGATTGAGTATACTCAGCCCAGAGACCCACTGTCGTCCGACGAATTGTTGTCGCTTCTTCGTCGGACTGTGGCGGAATCACTTCAACGTTCGCAAGGCGATATTGGCGTTTCACTCAGCGGCGGTATCGACTCCGCCGCGATCGCAGCGCTGCTGCAAAAAGCCGATCCGCGCCGTGTCATACGGAGCTTCACCGTTGGTTACGGCGAGGAGGACCCGGAGATCCAAGGAGGTCGCGCGACCGCCTCCCATCTTGGCTTGGAGCATCACGAAATTATCGTCGGCGCGCAAGACTTGGCTTCCCTCATGCAGCAAGTCGTACGAGTTCTGGGTAATCCGGGCGGCTATGATGAATTTCCCTGCCTTTTCGCCTTGTGGCGAGACGCGTCGAGGTCCGTGCAAACCCTTTTTTCGGGCAATCTCAGCGACACGCTTTTTGGCGGCATGCCTTACCATAGGGATCTTTGGCTTAGGATGAACGACGTGCGCGATGACGTTTCGCGCAAGGACCAATCAGGAAAAGGTCCCAAAGACCTCCTTTTCGAAAATCTTCGCCAATCCCTCACCGACTGGGACGAACGTATCGGTGCGCAGACCTTACTCGCTTCACGCGCGGACCTTCAGTTGGTTATGCCACTATCGAGACGATCCTTGCTCGACTTGTCCCTACGCCTCCCCGCTCGACAAAAGGTGACGGAATGTCATGTCAAGTCTTTCTTCCGGGAGAGCATCAGCAGTCTGCTTCCTCCTGAAATTCTTCATCGGCCGAAGGGGATTCAACAACTGCGCTATGATGCCGACATGCGCGACACCCTATTGGAACTCTCGCGACGGTACCTGACGAAGGACCGTGTTGAACGACATGCGATCGTATCACCTGACGATGTGCAGGCGTGTATATCCGAAAGCAAAGACAACTTCACCGAGGCGCGGTTCCAGACCCTTTGGAACATGCTGATATTTGAGATTTGGACGGATGCCTTTGCGAATGCACCGTCCCAGTCAAAGCCTATCTAAGGAAGACATCAGGGAAGACCCGACTTGGAGCGAATCGGCATGACCGATGAGTATCTTATCGGCGTGGTGACGTTCGCTAATCTCGGGCTTTGGTGCACGGATCGTTTAGGTGCTGGACGTATATGTAGGCTGCAACCTTAATGACAGTTGTGCCGCTGTCATGCCTTTCAAATACAATTCCGGCCGCCGTCACCGTATCGGCAAGACGAAGTTCAAAGTGAGAAACTGGCCGGAATATGAAGCGGGGTTACGTCGACGTGGCAGCCTCACCCTGTGGGTGACATCGGAAGCCCTGTCCAAACGGCAAGCGCCGAGGCGCAAGACATTGGCGGCCAGCATCGCTATTCCGATCTGGCGATCGAGACCTGACGCTGGGGCTAGTGTTTGGTCTGCGACTGCCCCAGGTCGAAAGCCTATTGGTATGGTTTCTGCAGTTGATGAACCTGGACTTTGCTGTTCACGATCACGCGACGCTGAGCCAGCGGGCACGGACATGGCAATCTTGCACCAGACGCCAGCCCATAAGCCGTCACCGGACGGACCATTGCACGTGCTGATCGACAGCACTGGCCTTCTAGCCCGGATTATGCAGCGCTGGTAGCGCTGGTAGGCGGATGTGGCACAAGTCATTGAAATATCGTAAAATCTGTTGTCCAGACCGGTTCGTACGATTTTCTCAAGGCCACATCCGCCATGTCCGATCTTACCCCTATGCTGCCCGGCCTGTCACCCATCGCCGGCAAATCCGTTGTGGCTAAGTTCGACGGCGGGCAACTGTCGTCCGACGGCGGCTTGTTGCTTTTGCGTGAGACCGAGCAACGTTTGTAGGTGGCCGAGCGTCTGGCCGCCTGCATCAAGGATCCGCGTGCGCCAGACCAGATCACTCACAGTCTGGCCGACATCATCCGCTTTCGCCTGCTGATGATCGCGGCCGGTTCTGAGGATGGCAACGATGCCTCCGGCTTGCGGAGCGATCCGATGTTCAAGATGGCGCTCGCCCTGGCGCCGTCCGACCGGGAACTGTGCTCTCAATCGACGATTTCGCGGCTGGAAAATTTGCCGGACACGCGGGCTCTGCTGCGGATGGCCCGCGCCATGGTCGATCTGTACTGTGGCTCGTTCCATCAGGTGCCCAAGCGGATCGTGCTCGACGTCGACGACACGTTCGACGCCGTCCATGGCGGCCAGCAGTTGCGCGTGTTCAATGCGCATTATGACGAGTATGGCTTTCAGCCCATCGTCGTCTTCGATGGCGAAGGCCGGTTCATCACCTGCGTCCTTCGGCCGGCCAAGCGTCCGAGCGGCAAGGAGATCAAGCCCCTTCTTCGCCGTCTGCTGCGCGCGATCCGGAGCCATTGGCCGAAGACGGAAATCCTGTTGCGCGGCGACAGTCATTATTGCGGGCCGGAGGTGCTCGACTGGTGCCACGCCAACCACATCGACTACATCCTGGGCATCGCGCCGACGGCGCCCCTGCGTCGTCATATCCTGGACCTCGAAGCCGGCACGAAGAAAGTCTTCGAGGCAGCAACGGAGAAAGGGAAAGCCCGCCGCTTCAGGTCTTTCTAAGACGGGGCCAAGAGTTGGAACCGTGTCGAGCGGATCATCGCCCGCGTCGAGGTCGGCGCGGACGGATCGGACACGCGTTCCATCGTCACCAATCTGAAACGCGGCACTCCCCGCACTCTCTATCAGGATGTCTATTGTCGGCGCGGTCAGGCGGAGAACCACATCAAATCCTGGAAGACGCATCTGGCCGCCGACCGAACGTCTGCACGAAGGCGACGGCCAATCAGGTCCGGCTGTTTCTGCACGCCAGCGCCTATTGGGTCATGTGGGGGCTGCGCATGTCCATGCCCAAGCGTTCGATATGGCGTGTGGCGCAGTTCGACGCCCTGCGCCTGAAACTGGTCAAGATCGCGGCCCGCATCGTCGAGCTGAAGACCATGATCAAGATCCACCTGCCAACATCGTGCCCGGTGCAAACGATCATGCCGATCGCGCTCGCCCGAATCCACCGCCTCGTTACCTGAGCAGCGGGGCTCCACAATGCCTCCGAAACTCCGAACCCCGCCCGTCAACCCGCAAACATCTTCATCCAACCTCCGGAATCAGTCGGGGCATGCGGAAGTGTGTCAAGAAGACTATGAAATCCGAAATTCCCGGCAAAAATCCGGGCGCCCGCGCTGAACGGGTCAAAGGGCTGCATAATGCGGGCTAGGTCTATGGCGCGGGACAATGGCTAAAGAAGATGCATGGTGCCAAATCCCGCCGTTGCTGGCCCAAGCTGCATCTGGCGCTGGATGCCGATAGCGGTGAGACCATCGCCCATACCCTGACCGACCAGGACACCGGCGATGCTTCTCAGGTGGGCCCACTGCTCGACCAGATTGACGGTCCGATCAGACAGTTCACTGTCGACGGCGCCTATGACGGAAGCCAACCTACGATTCCGTCATCAACCACAGCGCTGCTGCCGCAATCGTCATTCCGCCGCGTGCCAACGCGGTCGAACTGGCAGATGCTGAAATGCCGTACCGACGGGACAACCACATTGCAGCGATCCAAAGAGATACGGATGAAATGGCAAGCCTCCACCGGCCGCGGCAAGCGGTCTCTGGTCGAGACAGCCCATCGGGCGATTCAGGGCCGTCATCGGAAAGCGTCTGCGGGGGCCAGCTCTCCTTTCCCGCCCAGAAGTTGCCATCGCCTCCACCATCCTCAACAAGGCTCTCGGGCGCCCGTCGACGATCAACGAAAAATAGAAGCAGGACGTGCGCGACAATCTCGCAACGGGAATGAGTGTTTCGGCCGTCGCCAAAAAGTTCGCGACCAGCCGGCAGACGCTCATGCGTGTCCGGGATGAAGGCTCACGGTCCGTTCGGCCTGTGTCTGGAGGGACAGGTTATGCCCCCACTTCGCATCGCTACTGTCATCAAAACGTAACACGGGCAAACTAAAGAAACCTAGACATCTGGTTACCTCCTCTGTCGAATGCCGAAATATCATGAAATTTAGCTTGTTGCTGTGTGGTGGAGAGAGTTGGTGTTTT
This sequence comes from Mesorhizobium sp. M0923, assembly GCF_040319365.1. NCBI lineage: Bacteria > Pseudomonadati > Pseudomonadota > Alphaproteobacteria > Hyphomicrobiales > Phyllobacteriaceae > Mesorhizobium > Mesorhizobium sp. M0923. The sequence continues at coordinate 113,328 of NZ_JAMYNW010000006.1, forward strand.
TCATCTTGAGAGCCTTGCGCAGTGCTATCACTTTGTGGGCGATCCTCACCATTGTGTTTTTTGCGACACGCATGACCGGAGATCCCACGTCCTTCCTCATTTCGCCCGAACTTCCCGAGGAACAACGGATTGAGCTGAGGGCAAAGCTCGGACTCGATGATGATGTGGGGACGCAATACGTCCGGTACAGCGCCGCACTGCTGCGCGGAGATTTCGGGCAGAGTTTCTTCTCGAACCGACCCGTGGTCGAACTGTTCGTGGAACGCGTTCCCAACACGCTCCTCCTGACCATTCCAGCTTTCGTGTTGTCCGTCGCCATCGGCATGTCCGCAGGCCTCTGGGCGGCATTGCATCACAACACGGTCTTTGATCGCTTCCTCACGACCGGAACAATCGTCGGGCAAGCCATCCCGAACTTCGTTCTCGGCATTGCCGCTATCCTGATCTTCAGCTTGTCCCTGAAGCTTCTACCGAGCGGCGGCATGGGCACGTGGAAACATCTAGTCCTTCCCGTGGTAACCCTCGCTCTTGCTACCTCAGCCAACATTGCAAGGCTCGTTCGAAGCAGCATGCTGGAGGTCCTGTCGCAGGACTATATGCGCTATGCGCGCAGCAAAGGCTTGAGCCCGTTCCGTGTCGTGGTGAAGCACGGACTGAGAAACGCGATTCTCCCGGTATTGACAGTTCTGGGCCTGCAACTTGGCGGCCTGATCGCCGGCGCCGTGGTGACGGAATCCGTGTTTTCCTGGCCTGGAGCAGGACGCCTTGTGATCGACGCGGTCATGAACCGCGATTTCGCCATGCTGCAATTCGGAATTCTCGTGTTTTCGGCAGCAATCATACTCACCAATCTTCTCGTTGACGTGGGTTACGGCTTGCTGGATCCGCGGGTGCGGGGGAGCTCATGATGAGCATCGAGACCAGCGCGCCGGGATTGATCCCTTCCCAAACCGACGAAGGTATCGTCCCCACCAATATTGGAAGGCGTCGTCGGCCGCCGACCGTGGCGATCGTCTCATGCCTCATCCTTGCGGTGATAGCATTGCTCGCCGCAATCGCTCCGGTGATCGCACCGCATGATATGGCCGACCAGAGCCTCCTACACCGACTTCGGCCACCGGTGTTTGCCGGGGGAACGACCGAATACCTCCTTGGAACGGATCATCTCGGACGAGATCTGTTTTCTCGGCTTCTGTTCGCGACCCAAACCACCTTGCTCATTGCTGGTGCCGGAGTCCTCGTCGGGGTCATCACCGGCACGCTCAGCGGGCTGGTCTCAGGAAGCACCGGAGGATGGATCGACGATTGTTTCATGGCTGTGGTCGATGCGCAGGCGTCGGTGCCGGTCACTTTAGTGGCATTGACTGCGGTCGCCCTCATCGGACCTAGTCCGCTTGTTCTGGTGCTCATTATCGGGTTCGCGGACTACTACAAATATGCTCGGGTGGTCCGGGGCCAGGTGCATGCCCTGCGCGGACGCAGTTTCGTGGAAGCGGCTCGATCCTCGGGCGCTTCCCCCTGGCGCATCGCCATGCGTCATGTGCTTCCCAACACGTTGTCGCCCGTCATCGTATTGGCCAGCCTGAGCTTCGCCGAGCTCGTCGTGCTGGAATCGTCGCTCTCGTTCCTTGGCGTGGGTATTCAGCCTCCAAATGTTTCTCTCGGTTCGTTGCTCGGCGAGTCGAGGAACTACCTGATCACCACACCGTGGCTGGCGGCATTTCCCTGTGTCGTCATCGTCGCAATCACGCTGGCAGCATCGATGGTCGGCGATTGGTTGCGCGACAGATTCGATCCCCGGAGCCGCACGTAAATGGTGCAGCCCTCACTCTATTCCTGCAGGAATGCCTGATCATCCACCTTTTTTGGGAGACCCTAATGCGATATCTAGTTCTAGCAGTTGCTATGCTGTTGCCGACCTTCGCGGTCGCGCAGGACGACACGAGGCCACCACTGACCGTCGGCGTCAACACGGTTCGTGCGAACTTCGATCCCGCCCAGGCGCTCGGTAATGTTGACATACCGATCACCTACAACATGTTCGACACACTTGTTGCGAGAGACTTCTCCAAAAGCAAGGACCAGACGGCCTATGAGCTCGTTCCGGGCCTCGCACAAAGCTGGAAGCGGATCGACGACCGCACGATGGAGTTTTCTCTTCGGCCAAATGTCCATTTCCACAACGGTCAGCCACTCAAGAGTGCTGACGTCAAGTTCACTTTCGATCGCATCCTCGATCCGGCGTCCGACTACGTCAGTGCCAGAAACCTTCTGAAGGTCATCGAACGGGTCGACGCCGTTGATGACCTGACCGTGCGGATCACTACCAAGGAACCTAGCCCTGTTCTGCTTCATTTGTTGGCGTATCACACCAGCGACATCGTGCCGAAGGCTTATTTCGAGTCGGTCGGAGAGGCGGGATTCGGACAGAAGCCGGTCGGAACAGGACCGTTCGCTTTTGTCAAACTCCAGACTGATGAAAGCATGGAACTCAAGGCAAACGACTCCTATTTCCGCGGACGGCCGACAGTCTCCACATTGACCTTCAAGGCCATCCCTGAGGTTTCGGCGCGAATAACGGCGCTCGCGAATGGCGAAGTGGACATCATCAACAGCCTGCCGCCGGACCAATTGGCTGCTGTCCAAAATCTTGGTTGCTGCGAAATCCGCCGCACCATGGCAAACCATCACTTCATTCAATACAACACCTACAACCCGGTGATGGCCGACAAGAAACTGCGTCAAGCCCTGAACCTTGCAATCGATCGCCAACTGCTCGCGAACGCCCTCTGGGATGGCAAGGCCACCATCCCGCATTCCGCGCAGTATGAGGCATGGGGACCCGAGCTTTACAATCCCGATCGCCCGGCCTTGGCCTACGACCCCGACCGTGCCAGACAGCTACTGAAGGAGTCGTCGTACAAAGGCGAACCGATCTTCTACGTGACACATCCCGTCTATTACACCAATGGCGTTGTTGTTGCCGAAGCTGTCGTAGAGATGTGGAAAGCGATTGGCGTGAACGCCAGTGTAAGAGTTGATGAAGGGTGGAGCAAACTTAAGAAGGACGCTCCGATCCTGACCGTCAAAAACGCCTCGGACTGGGTCGTACCGACAGATCCCGCGGTCACCCTCTATATGACCTGGTCTAAGCAGCTGTGGAAAGACGAGGCCGAATTTGACGAGCTGGCCGAGCAGGGCGAGACCACCCTCGATGTAAAGCGTCGTTACAACATCTACCAGAAGATGATCGATATCTTCGAAGAAGATGCCCCCGGAACTTACCTCTATCGCGCGCCGGATTTCTATGGCGTGAAGTCCGGTATCCAGTGGCTTCCGAACACGGAGTACACGATGGATTTCCGCCCAGACAACATTCACTTCACGAAGTGAACCGTCAGAGCCGCAGCAATCAGGTGAATCCAGGATGAATGAGAGCGAGCTCCTGCGCGTCGAAAATTTGCGCACCCATTTCTATGCCCATGACCGAACTGTCAAAGCAGTCGAAGGGGTCTCATTCTCGGTTCGACAAAGGAGTACGGTCTGCCTTGTTGGAGAATCCGGCTCAGGCAAATCGGCAACCGCGTTTTCCATCCTGAACCTTATACCGAAGTCGCTGGGGCGGATCGTTGCGGGGAAGGTCCTCTATCAAGGAGAGGACCTTCTCCATATTCCGGCGCGCCGCCTGCGCAGCATTCTTGGCAACGACATCGCCATGATCTTTCAGGAGCCTGCCGCGGCGCTCAATCCGGTCTACACGATCGGCAACCAGTTGATGGAGGTTCTGCTGACCCATCAACGATGCACTCTTCGCGACGCTCGAAGGCAGGCCAGAGAACTGCTTGACCGCGTCGGCATTGCCGATGCCGAGCGGCGACTCGATGACTATCCTCATCAGCTTTCCGGCGGTATGCGCCAGCGAGCAATGATCGCGATTGCTCTATCATGTCGGCCGAAATTGCTTATCGCCGACGAGCCCACGACGGCTCTCGATGCCACGGTCCAATCGCAAATTCTCGCTCTTCTTCACGAACTACAGCAGGAGACCGGCATGGCCATGCTGTTCATCACGCATGATCTTAGTGTCGTTGCCGAGATCGCTGACCGGGTCGTTGTGATGTACGCCGGCCGGATTGTCGAGGAGGGCGCAGTCATGCAGATCTTCGACACGCCACGGATGCCTTACACACGCGGGCTGCTGAAAGCGCGGCCGCAATTGCAGTCCGGCCGTGCATTTCCGCGCCGGCTTTCCGCTATTCCCGGCAGCCCTCCCGAACTTGCTCATCTGGCAACCGGCTGTTCCTTTCGTCCGCGCTGCAGCCATGCGGTGGCGGACTGCGCACGCCACATGCCGGAACTCGACATGGCTGACGGACACAGCGTTCGTTGTTGGCGTTGGCGTGAAATCACCTCTGCGGATGCGCAGCCGGAGGCAGTAGCATGAATGCGTCCTTTGCCCATTTCGACACGCCCGATGGCGGTGCGGTCCCGGCGTTCAGCGCTCCGTCTCTGCTCGAGGTCGAGGATCTTCGCGTCCATCTGCCGCTCCGCAGAATGTCGCCGTTCCGTTCCAAGAGATTCATCAAAGCCGTCGACGGGGCATCGTTTTCGATATTTCCTGGTGAGATCGTCGCTCTGGTCGGCGAATCCGGTTCAGGCAAGACGACATTGGGGCGCAGCTTGCTGCGGCTGACCCCGCCGAGTTCGGGTCGGGTTCGGTTCAAAGGGATCGATCTGACGACCTTGACGCCAAAGGAAATGCGCTCCTTTCGGCGGCATATGCAGATGGTGTTCCAGGATCCCTATAGCAGCCTCAGCCCACGCATGAACGTCGGGGAAATCGTCGGTGAACCGCTGTCGATACATCATGCTCATCTGACGTCGAGAGCACGGATCGAGCGCGTGACCGAAGTCCTCTCCCAGGTCGGAATGTCCTCCACGCATGGCTCCCGTTATCCGCACAGCTTCAGCGGTGGCCAGCGCCAGCGGATTGCCATCGCCAGGGCATTGTCGACCGAGCCCGATTTTATCGTCGCCGATGAGCCCATTTCGGCTCTCGATGTTTCGGTTCAGGCGCAGATCCTCAACCTGCTCCTGGATCTGAAGGACAAGTTGTCCCTGACGATGCTTTTCATCTCGCATGATCTGCGCGCGGTCAGCCATATCGCCGACCGGGTGATCGTCATGTATCTCGGTCGGATCATGGAAATCGCCCCTTCGGCAATGTTCTGGGATGCGCCTGCGCATCCCTATACCGAAGCCTTGCTGGCCGCACTGCCGGTCGAACATCCAAGCCTTCGACGACGAAACCGGGTGTTCCTGAAAGGTGAAGTGCCGAGTGCCCTTTCACCGCCATCCGGCTGCGTCTTTAGAACCAGGTGCCCGATCGCCAGCCCTGAATGTGCAACGGCTTCAACGGCACTGCGGCAGGTTGCGCCGGGACATTGGACGGCATGCATCAAACGTGTACCTTTCGATTTGAAGGGGCAATTTTGAATTGCTGCGTCGCAGACTTTCTTTGGAACATCATCCACGGCGTGAGCGCTGGATGCCTCCAGAGGTATCGGGCGAGGATAATCGTGTTTACCCAATCTCTAGGGCAGAGCTTGCAAATGCCGGCACGGAATGGCCTGCAGCGACGAGCTTGGCTCCGGTTCTTGTACGGTTTTGTTGCAACGGCTGAATGGGAGTGCAGAGAGGTCTGACACGAGCCCAATCACGCGGCAAGGATTTGGAACTGCTCGGCCAAGGATGGATTCGGATTGAGGCGAACCTCGCCCGTTGCTTACGCATCATGTGAACCATTTCGATGCCGTTTAGGATGATCGGGGCTGATGCTGGTGGTTTGAAGCCGAGCATTGACCGGATGCGGCGCTTGATGCGCCGATGGTCCCGTTCGATCTTCGATCCGGTTATTCAGGTATTTGCTCTTGCGGATCCGGATCGGCTTCAGCCGACGCCGGGAACGATCCTGAAAGCGATTTGTGATGTCACAGGAAACGATAGCCTCCTGGTTGGTTTGGCTACCATCGATGACGGCGCGCTCGGGCCGGCCATGACGTGCCAGCGCCTTTCTGAAGAACCGCTTGGCCGAGGGCAACCAGAATTCGACTGTGTCGCCGACACTGTCGATGGCGCGGTAAAGATACATCCACTGGCCGCGGACCTTGATGTACGTCTCGTCGACATGCCACTTCCCGGTCACGCTACGCTTGCGCCGGTTGAAATGCTCCAGCAGGTAGCGGTGCGAAACGAACGGTCCAGCGGTGGATGGTCGTGTGATCGACCGTAATGCCGCGCTTGGCCATCATCTCCTCAAGATCACGCAGGCTGAGATTGTAGGCCAGCTACCAGCGCACGCAAAGCAGGGTCACGGATTGGTCGAACTGACGGCCTTTGAACATTGCAACCCTCCGAAATGATCGAGGGCTCCTTGCCACAGCGCTGGTAAGGAAAAGGTTGCAACAGATCCGTTCCAAATCCTTGCCGCGTGATTGGGCTCGTGTCAGACCTCTCTGCGTTCCCATTCAGCCGTTGCAACAAAACCAGATGGGGCTTCCACGCGCGGTAAGCGCGCTCCGGCTTCTTCGCTGGATCGATATGCGGGACGATCCTGGCCACCCTCGCGCGAATCCGCATCTTCAGCCACAGCGCGCAGTGGGGCACTTGGTGCTTCATCGGCAGCGTCCGGGTCGAGTAAGGGCGCCTTTGTCGGGTCCGCGACACGGACTTGCTTGGCCATCTCTTAAATCGCTTCGGCCAATCTCTTGGAAAGAAACTGCAAATTATCCCAGGCGGCCGAAGTGGCACGGGTTTTGCGGTGCCTGGGTACGAAGCGGCGACAGCTGCCGAACGGCTTTCCTGTAGCACGAACCGCAATGAATGAAATGTAGAAAGGTAACACAATGACTGATCTGCGTGGCGGCGCCTTTCGCAACGTTTTCGCCTTCATTGCACGCCACCGGTGCAAGCGGTCGGCCCGGCTAGGGTTCATTATGACCATGATTCTCGCCTCAACGCCTGCTGGAGGGCTAGGTGCCACCAATGCTATCGCATGGGACAAGGCGAAGGCTGGCGAGCAAACCCAAATCGGCGGGGTGCAGCCGGGCGGCGAACCCGTTGCTCTACAGATTCCCACCTGTCGGGAGACGACCAAAAGTTTGGCTCCAGTGATCCGAACGATCCAGTCGACGGCACCGTCAACAAAACCATCACCGAGTGGTTGGCGGCCGGTAACAAGGCCGATTGGAAATCCAACTTCGGTCTAGACAGTCCCGCTCTCGGCGACGCCTAAGAACGAAACCGACAACGCTGGTTACGGGAAGGATCTTTTCCTGACCAGAACCGAGACTGAGACCCGCAGCATCGATCCGCATCGGAAGCAGGTACGCCGCACCGCGGCCTGTTCGATAATTCCAAGTGCATTCTCGAAAACACCATTTCAGCGGCCGACAACGCGCTCAAGTACGGTTCCATGGTGTCGAACTCGATCTTCGCGCCGATAAGAACGGTCATGCCTGGATGATGATCAACGTTAACGGCGACACGCCCGGCCAAAAGATCATGCTCAACGGGAAGTCGCAGCACGAATACTCCGCGACCGTCTTCAACATGAAGCTTGGGTCGCGGTTGGGCGCGCTGGACTTGAGCCTACCGGCCCGCATGAGCGCCGGTCTGCCCGTATGCTTCTCTGCGAGGCCTGCCAAGGGACGACGCGAATATCCTGGGTCTCGGCGTGGCCGCAGAGAAGGTGCCGGGCTTGCTCCCGCCTCCAACTGAAAGCAATGGGGCCACGATCTCTGGAATAGCTACTAGAAAGGGTCGGTGCAATTGCGTGGAGTGTGCAGCTAGGGGCAGCGTGTTGGAAACCCGTCACAATCGATCGAGCTTACTCGAGTTGAGCCGATGAGGTGGCCATAAAGGATGTCGCGTGTTCGCGGGGTGCGGTGTCCCGGATGCCCGAAGTTGCGCGACAGTTACCCAAGCAAGGAGTCAAAATATGTGCGGCATCTGTGGATGGATTGATTTCGATCGTGACCTAGGAAGTCCCGACGCGCGACGGGAGCTTGCCGATATGACGGCCACCATGGCCTATCGTGGTCCGGACGACGAGGGGACTTGGATCGACGGGCCTGCGGCACTGGGACACCGCCGCCTGGCGATCATCGATATCCAGGGCGGTCGCCAGCCGATGACGCTCGACGAGGACGGCGAACCCGCCTTGGTGCTCGTCTACGGCGGCGAGACTTACAACTACCGCGAGCTGCGTCAACGGCTCGTCGCCCTGGGCCATCGGTTCGAGACGAGTAGTGACACCGAGGTGGTGCTGCACGCCCACCGCGAGTGGGGCCGACGCGACCCCTGCACTGGGGTGAGCGAACTAAACGGGATGTTCGCCTACGCACTCTGGGACACCGCCAAGCGCGAACTGCTTCTCGTACGCGACCGGCTCGGCATCAAGCCGCTTTACTACTATCCCACCCAGCATGGAGTGTTGTTCGGCTCGGAGCCAAAGGCGATCCTCGCCAATAGTCTCGCGGAGCGGGCCTTGGACGCCGACGGGCTTCGTCGCACCCTCTGTTCCGTCGCCGACCCACACAACTCCGTGTTCCGTGGCATGCGTGAGGTACGGCCCGGCCACATCGTCCGCGTGACCCGCGAAGGCATCCAGCAGATGAGCTATTGGCAGCTCGCCGACAGCGGGCACACCGATGACGTGCCTACCACCGTTCGGCGCGTCCGGGAGCTGCTTGAGGACACGATCCAGCGGCAGCTCATCGCCGACGTGCCGCTAGGCACGCTGTTGTCGGGCGGGCTTGACTCCTCGGCTTTGACCGCACTTGCCGCGCGCTTCAGCGACGAACGGATCCGGTCCTTCGCCCTCGACTTCGTCGGCTATACCGACAACTTTACCCCCGGCCCGGGGTACGCCACACCGGACGGTCCGTACGTGCAGGAGGTTGCGAAGTTCGTTACTACGGACCACATGAACATCACTTTGTCCGCGCACGAGCTCATGGAGCCTGGCGTGCGGGCCAGCACCCTCCACGCCCGCGACCTGCCGTTCACTTTGTGCGACAAAGACAGCTCGCTCTATCTGCTGTTCCGGGAGATCCGGCAACACGCGACGTTGGTACTGTCCGGAGAGTCGGCCGACGAGGTTTTCGGCGGCTACTCGTACTTCCACGATCCGGTGCACGTTCAGGCCGACACGTTTCCCTGGTTGGACGTCGATACCGGCTGGCAGTACCTAGATCCCGACCTGCTCGAGAAACTGGACCTTCCCGGCTACATCGACGAGCAGTACCGCAGGGCACTTGCGGAAGTACCCACCCTGACCGGGCCGGCCTCGGCCGATCCGCACGAGCGTCGCATGCGTGAGGTCTGCTATCTTTTCCTCACGCGTTACCTGCCGAGGCTGCTCGACCGCAAGGACCGGATGAGCATGGCGTTGGGTGTGGAGGTGCGGGTCCCCTACTGCGACCACCGCCTCGTTGAGTACGTGTTCGGCTGCCCATGGTCGCACAAGACTTTCGACAAGCGTGAGAAGAGTCTGCTGCGGGCCGCAACCGCGGACCTGCTACCGCAGTCGGTGGTCCAGCGCGTCAAGAGCGGGTATCCGGCTATCCAGGATCCGATCTACGACATAATGCTGCGCGACCGGTTCACCGAGCTCCTGAATGACCGTAATGCGGCAGTGGCACCACTGCTCTCCGTCGATGGCTCCCGCACGTTGCTCAACGCGACCGACAGCACCAGGTGGGTGGAGCATATCCTTACTCTGGACGATTTCCTGACCGACTATAATGTAAGCCTCACAGTCTGAGACGGCGAAATACGCATTGGGGGCAAAGGAGACCCTGATGCCGCATGTGGCGTTGGGCTCTGTCGCGAACTGGTTTTGTTGCAACGGCTGAATGGGAGTGCAGAGAGGTCTGGCACGAGCCCAATCACGCGGCAAGGATTTGGAACTGCTCGGCCAAGGATGGATTCGGATTGAAGGCGAACCTCGCCCGTTGCTTACGCATCATGTGAACCATTTCGATGCCGTTTAGGATGATCGGGGCTGATGCTGGTGGTCTGAAGCCGAGCATTGACCGGATGCGGCGCTTGATGCGCCGATGGTCCCGTTCGATCCGGTTATTCAGGTATTTACTCTTGCGGATCCCCGCGGACCTTGATGTAAGTCTCGTCGACATGCCACTTCCCGGTCACGCTACGCTTGCGCCGGTTGAAATGCTCCAGCAGTAGAAATGATCCGGCAGTAGCGGTGCGAAACGAACGGTCCAGCGGTGAATGGTCGTGTGGTCGACGGCGATCCCCCGCTCAGCCATCATCTCCTCAAGATCACGCAGGCTGAGATTGTAGGCCAGCTACCAGCGCACGCAAAGCAGGATCATGGATTGGTCGAACTGACGGCCTTTGAACATTGCAACCCTCCGAAATGATCGAAGGCTCCTTGCCACAGCGCTGGTAAGGAAAAGGTTGCAACAGATTCTCTTGTACTTCTCCTTAGCTTACCATTCCGGTTCACACAATTTGCATCGACTGCCGTTCCAATAAGGATTTTTTTCGCCGGTTCCGGTAAAATGCTATTCAAACGAATCGAAGTTGAAAGTGGTGCTCGATGAAACGTTGGGAAGTGGTTCGCTCCGGTATACTCAATGACATCCAGGCGAGAGCCTTCGAGAATGGTCGCCTGCCCGGCGATTTTGTCTTGGCAGAGCGATTTGGGGTCAATCGCCACACCGTGCGCAACGCGATCAAGGCACTGGAATCTGAGGGCGCTCTGCGGGTTCAACATGGTGTTGGAACATTCGTGGCCGATGATTTCGTTTCGCACAAGCTGGACAGCGATCCCAGATTCACTTTTAGACTCCTTGGCCAAAACAAGTCGGTGAAGCGCCAGATAATTTCGATCACCGACGCTTCCGTCGAACCTGAAATAATAGAACATCTGAAGATTGCGCCGCCAGCGTTGGTCACGGAGGTCCGGTCGATTTCGTTCATCAACGATTGGCCTTTGGCGACCGGGACGGCCTATTATCCCGTGGAGCGAGTTCCTGGTCTCGCCACGGCCTTCGAAGGGCTGAACTCCCCGACCACGGCCTTGAAGCGCTGCGGCATCCCTGAATATAAACGAAAATGGACGCGGATAACCGCCCGGAGACCCACCCAGCAGGAAGCGCAGCTATTGCGAATATCTTCCTCCAGCCCGGTACTCTTCGAGACGAATGTCGATGTGACGCCGGATGGGTTGCCAATCAAATATGCCTTCAGCGTTATACGAAGCGACCGATACGAATATCTGATTGAAAGTAACGACTGAAGGCACTTCGGCGACGAGACGTCAGAAGCTCGGCAGTTCCCACCACTGGCTCCCCTGCCCTGATTGATCAGATCAAATTTATCGGCCGAGCCCTTCTCCTGTCATCAAAGTGTTGCAATCAGCGCTTAGAAGATACCTAGACATCTAGTTATCAACGGTCCGGTTCTGAACTGGACCTACAATCAAAACGGCGAACACAAGTGCGGAATGACGTTGAATACAGGCAGCGATGGATGGCTGTCCTTGCCCGGGCCAAATGCGACGAACTCGAGCGAGCACGGAATAAGCTTGGCACTTCCCCGCAATTTGAGTGGCTCCGCCGACCCGAGACCGGCCTTGTGCTGGTGCGGGGGCGCGCCGGTGGTACCGGCGACCTCTTCAACCTCGGCGAGGTTACGATGACTCAGTGTGCTCTCAGGTTGACTGATGGTACGACGGGCTTCGCTTTCGTCCTCGGATGCGACGAGCGCCATGCAGAACTGGCGGCCGTCTTCGACGCGCTTTTGCAAAGGGCGGACGATATCGCGACCGCGAGCCGCCGGTTTGTTGCACAATTTGAGGCAACGCAATTGGACCGCCGTGAGCTTCGGAGCCGCAGAGCGGCTTCGACAAAGGTCGAATTTTTCGCAATGGCGCGAGATTCGAGCCCCGAATGAGCAGGGTTATGGATACTTCAACGATCGAACCTGGCTTCGCGAGTCCTGTTTTTGGTAGCCAGGATACATTCCGCCGCATCTTGGATGCCTATGCCTATGTCGGCCGTCCGCAAACGCTGGTCCCCGCAGCCACGGCAGTTGGCCCTCTCGATCCGGCGACCGTCTCGGTCTGTCTCACCCTTGCAGACTTCGAAACGCCAATCTGGCTCGATCTCCGATCGAACTTGACGTCCGTCCGCAATTATCTTGGGTTTCACTGTAGGGTGCCTGTCGTGGACGGCCCCGAACGATCGGCATTTGCCATTGTGGCGGATCCGATGGCGATGCCACGCCTGCCAAAGTTCTGCCTCGGCACTGAGTTGGAGCCCCAGGCCTCGACGACCATTGTCGTCCAGGTGCCCTCCTTTACAGGAGGGCTACTTGCACGATGGCGCGGGCCGGGGATCCAGCATGAGATTTCGGCGGCCATTGAGGGCCTTCCGTCGTGGTTTTGGGAAGACTGGCAGCTTAATCAGGCCGATTACCCGATCGGAGTCGATGTCCTCTTTACCTCCGGAAATGCAGTCATTGCGCTTCCTCGCAGCATATCGGTGGAGATCTGAATGGCTTATGTGGCTGTAAAGGGAGGCGAGCAGGCAATCCTCAACTCGCATCGGTTGATTGCAGAGGATAGGCGGGGCGATCCCGAAGTTCCCGAACTTACCGTTTCGCAGATCTCGGAGCAACTCGGTCTCGCTGTCGACCGGGTGATGTGCGAGGGCTCTATCTACGACAGAGAGCTTGCTGCCCTCGCATTGAAGCAGGCCCAGGGCGACGCCGTCGAGGCGATCTTCCTTCTTCGGGCTTTTCGAACGACGCTGGCGCGTTTGGCAGTGTCGAACGCGATCGATACAGACCAGATGGCCATCGAGCGACGGATTTCTGCGACCTTCAAGGACATTCCCGGAGGGCAGGTCCTCGGTTCAACCTATGAATACACGCATCGACTGCTTGATTTCGATCTCCTCGATGCTGCTGACGTCGAGGAGTCAAAAGCCAAGATTGCGGACGCCCCCCTTGATCCCAATCTTCCGCGTGCTTTCGACAGCATCTCCGACGAAGGCCTGATTGAAGCCGAATTGCCTGCGCCTGACCAGACATCGGTCTTCGATCTGACGCGAGAGCCTTTGACCCTGCCGGCCGGTCGTGATCAGCGTCTGCAGAATCTTTCGCGTGGCGATGAGGGTTTCGTCGTAGGATTGGCCTATTCCGCCCTGCGCGGCTACAGTGCTGGCCACCCCTACGTCGGGGAAACTCGGGTCGGAGACGTCGCGCTCGAGATTGTTCCTGAGGAACTGGGCTTTTCGGTCTCTGTCGGAGACATCACTGTCACGGAATGCCAGATGTTGGACTTGTTCGCTGGGTCCGCCGACGAGCCTGCGCGCTTCACGCGGGGATATGGTCTCGCCTTTGGAAGGAGTGAGCGCAAGGCGATGGGGATGGCGATCGTTGATCGCTCATTGCGTTGCCACGAATACCGTGAGGAACCAAAATATCCTGTTCAAGACGAAGAGTTCGTGCTTTCTCATACCGACAATCTCGAGGCGGCCGGGTTCGTCTCGCATCTGACCTTGCCGCACTATGTCGATTTCCAGGGTGACCTGCAGTTCATACGACAGTTGCGCCGCGAGCAGGTCGATAGCCGTTCAACCAAGGAGGCCGCGGAATGACCGGCGCGCAGGAAGGTTCGTCCAAGCGGGGCCGCCGCCAAGCCTACAACTTTGCCTATCTCGACGAGCAGTCCAAGCGGATGATCCGTCGCTGCATCTTGAAGGCGATGGCCGTGCCCGGCCTTCAGGTTCCGTTTGGAAGCCGCGAGATGCCACTGGCCTATGGATGGGGCACCGGCGGTATACAGGTGACAGCCAGCGTCATCGGGCCCAGCGACACGCTCAAGGTGATCGACCAGGGCGCGGATGATGCCACGAACGCGGTGTCCATCCGCCGCTTGTTCAAACGCGTGGCCGGAATCGCAACTACCGAGAAAACCGAAGCCGCCACAATCATTCAGACGCGTCATCGCGTGCCCGAGAAGCCTCTCAAAGAGGGGCAGATTATAGTCTATCAGGTGCCGTCGCCCGATCCACTGCGTCGTCTCGAGCCCAGGGAATCCGAGACCCGGAAGATGCATGCGTATGCGGAATACGGCCTGATGAGCGTTCAGCTTTACGAAGATATCGCGCGCTTTGGCCACATTGCCATGACGAACAGCTATCCGGTTATGACCAATGGCCGATATTTGATGTCGCCCTCGCCCATTCCCAAATTCGACAATCCGAAGATAGCAAACAGTCCGGCTATCCAGCTTTACGGGGCAGGCCGCGAAAAGCGAATCTATGCCGTCCCACCCTACACGCAGGTGCATAATCTCGATTTCGAAGACCATCCTTTTCGGGTGCAGAAATGGACTCAATGTTGCTCGCTTTGTGAAGCAACCGACAGTTATCTCGACGAGATCGTGGTGAATGACAGGGGGCAGCGAATGTTCATTTGCTCGGACACCGACTATTGCGCGACTAGACGAGACCAGGGCCACGTTGGGCCGGATGGTGAGAGACCGGCCGCCATTGGGTCGCTCTCGACCTCGAAAAGAGGATCAGAACAACTATGAGAGCTGCAATGCAGGTCCAGTCCGCTCGCCGTCAACCACTGCTCTCTGTACACGATCTTACGAAGGGCTATGGAAAGACGATCGGCTGTCAGAACATTTCCTTCGATGTCTTTCCAGGCGAGATCCTCGCCATCGTCGGCGAATCCGGATCAGGCAAGTCGACTTTGCTCAACTGCCTCTCGGGACGTTTGACACCGGACACAGGCTCCGTGGTTTACGACCTGCGCGACAAAGGGCCAACCGATATTCTCAGCCTGTCGGAGCCGGAACGACGCAGGCTGATGCGGACGGACTGGGGCCTCGTCCAGCAGAACCCGCGGGATGGCCTTAGAATGGAGGTTACCGCCGGTGGTAATATCGGTGAGCGACAGATGGCGCTCGGTGCCCGCCATTACGGCAACATCCGTGCTGAGGCGCAAGATTGGCTCCAGAAGGTGGAGATCGACCTTTCCCGCACCGATGATAAACCGAAGGTCTTCTCCGGCGGCATGCAGCAGCGCCTGCAGATCGCGCGGAATCTCGTCACCCGTCCCCGGCTCGTCTTTATGGATGAGCCGACCGGTGGTCTCGACGTCTCCGTGCAGGCGCGTTTGCTTGATCTCTTGCGTGGGCTTGTGCGCGAGCTCGGTATCGCCGCCATCGTCGTCACCCATGACCTAGCCGTCGTGCGCCTGCTCGCCGACCGGCTGATGGTCATGCAGCGCGGGCGCGTCATCGAGAGAGGCCTGACCGACCAGGTGCTTGACGATCCGCATCACCCCTATACGCAATTGCTCGTTTCCTCCGTTTTACAGGTCTGAGGCAGTAAGGACAGTTCAGATGACTACGCGCATTCACGTCAAAGGCCTCGCCAAAATCTTCCATTTGCACACTCAGGGCGGAACCATCCTTCCTGTCTTCGACAATATCGAGCTCACCGTGAAAGCCGGCGAATGCGTTTGTCTGCACGGACCGTCTGGATCGGGAAAGTCAACATTGCTGCGCTCGCTTTATGCCAACTACAAACCGAGTGCAGGCAGGATTTTCGTCGAGCACATGGGCGAGACCGTCGACCTGCTGGCCGCCGAGCCCTGGGAAGTGGTCGAAATCCGCCGCGGGACGATAGGCTATGTCAGTCAGTTCCTGCGCGTCATTCCGCGCGTCGCCACCCTTGACGTCGTCGCCGAGCCGGCCATCGCCAATGGCATGCCGGCCGGAGAAGCGAAGGCCCTCGCCATAACCCTGCTGACCCGGCTTCGCATTCCCGAGCGTCTTTGGTCGCTGGCGCCGGCCACCTTTTCCGGTGGCGAGCAGCAGCGCGTCAATATCGCCCGCAGCTTCGTCGTCACCTATCCGATCTTGCTTCTCGACGAACCGACCGCCTCGCTCGACGCCGCCAACCGAGCCACGGTCGTCGACCTGATCAACGAGGCCAAATTTCGCGGTGCAGCGATTGTCGGCATCTTTCATGACGCAGAGGTACGCGAAGCCGTTGCGGATAGGCTCTTCGAGGTCGGAAGTCCTTCAGGAGCCAAAGCTGGGGCACCTGCTGCGGTAGCGGAGACATGTGGATGATCGGGATAGCGCACCGGTAACCATGCGCTTCACCACGCTGATGGCGGGAAGACATCCAATGAGCGCATCAGCACGAAACGCGATCACACACCTAGCTAGGTAACGCGACGGCTGTAGCTGTACTTGGCCTTCGTTCACAACGAATTCAATTTAACGCTTGGTGAGATACCATGACTCATGAAGTTTCATTCACGAACGCAAATGTCGTTCTGCCCAACGAGATCGTATCTGGCGGGGTGTGCCTGAAGGAAGGAATGATATCCGACATCTCGGCCGGTTCGGTTTCCGCACCCAGCACAATTGATCTACAGGGTGACTATTTGTTGCCAGGCATTGTTGATCTCCACACCGACAATTTGGAGAAACATGTTTCACCTCGCCCCGGCGTCCGGTGGGATGTAAAGCTTGCCCTCATGGCTCACGATGCTTTGGTCGTCGCGGGCGGTGTGACGACTGTTTTCGATGCGTTATGTGTCGGCTCAACCATCCGAAAACCCGAACGGAACAAGTATCTCGAGCCGAATATTGCGGGCATCAAAAACGCGAAGGAGCGACAGCTCCTCAGAGCGGACCACTTCCTGCATTTGCGCTGTGAAATAACAGACAAGGGTGTTCTTCCGCTCTTCTCCCAATTTGTCGATGACCCGCTGGTAAAGCTGATATCGATCATGGACCATGCTCCGGGCCACAGGCAGGCGGCCGATTTGAAGAAGTTCCGTGAAGACCAATACGCGGACTATGGTCTGTCATCTGAGAACCTTGAGCAACAAATTGATGAATGGCGAGCGGCATCTGAAGAACTCGGGCCGAAGCATCGAACTCATATCGCAGAGAGTGCATCGGCGCGATCGATCGCATGTGCCAGTCACGATGACGAAACCGATGCGCACATAGAAGAGGCGATAGACCTCGGAATTTCCATTTCCGAATTCCCGACGACCATGACTGCGGCCAAGGCGGCGAGAAAGGCGGGCCTGTCGATATTGATGGGTGGCCCAAACGTCGTGAGAGGCGGATCCCATTCCGGGAACATCGCAGCAGGGGAACTCGCCCGGGAAGGACTGCTGGATATTCTGGCATCGGACTATATCCCAAGCAGCCTCCTCCAAGCCGCATTCCTACTGACCGCGGAACACATCGGGCTCAACCTGCCGACTGCGGTGCGAATCATCTCTGCAAATCCGGCCGCAGCGCTTGGTATGAACGATCGCGGCGCAGTGGAAGTCGGCCGCCGAGGCGATCTGGTCCGTGTGACTGTTAGTGAAGGCACGCCTGTCGTGCGCGAGGTTTGGTCTGAGGGACGAAAAGTCTTCTAGCACAATACGACCGGAAGTTTGGCGGCGTCAGGCTTGGAAGGTTCCTGCAGCGCTAGCGAGATTGTGGCTTCCGATTGAAATGAAACAGCGGGAACTACCCTGAACGGAACCTGAAGAGTTAAACCCCAGCTAGGTGAGAAAATATGCAACGCGCAAAAGTCTTTATGGTGATGATCGACGGTGTGAGCGCCGACTATTTCGCCAATCATCGCAACAGATATCCGAACTTGTCCGCGCTCGCTGAGAACGGATTCCTTGTAAAGAGGATGCGCTCGCCGTTTCCGGCCACGTCGATGCCCGGGCGTGCTTCGATCCTGACAGGCGACAGCACAGTGCGCCACGGCATCTATGGCAACCGAATTCTTGTAAACGGCGAGTTCGTACCGCCGCAAGCCGAGGACGTTAAGACTCGGACGATCGCGCTGCGCGCGCACGAGGCAGGCCTCGACGTCGCCTGTATCGGCCATGCTCTCGTAGACCCAGAGCATACATCGGTCTATGTACCCCCTTGCTGGCTCCGAAGCTGCGGCTTCATGAAGCAAGGTGACCAGGGTGCGCGTCTACTCAACGTGAAGGATCCGCAGTCTCGCCTGGCAGGCGTTCCACTCGGATTGGAGGCGACTGCCGCGAGTAAGCCAGACGGCGTTTATAGGATAACAAATTTCCTGTGGGGCGATCAGTCGATGATTGCTGCCGCGACCGCACTTGCCTGCTCCAGCGACGCGCCCGATCTGATTCTGACCGAGGTGAATCTGACGGACACGTATCAACATGAATTCGGCTATGAGAGCCGGGAGGCGCATTTCTCGGTAGCTTTCGCAGATCTGCTCGTCGGTCAAATCACTTCGCAGCTAGCGCGTGCAGGCCGATTGTCTGAATATGCCATCGCAATCACGAGTGATCACGGCCATGGTCCCGTGCACACGGCAATCTATCCCGATCGCGTTATCCCAGACGCGGCATGGGCGACCGAAGGCGCGGTCCTCCATGTTCGGGTGTCAAGCAAGGCCGATGTGCAGTCGGTTACAGCGCGGTTGTCGGAATTTGGCGTCGAGCCCTGCGATTCGATCCATGTCTCTGAAGATGATCGGACAAACATTTGCACGTTTACTGCTCCTCCTGGTCACGATTTTGAGGCGGCGCCATCGAGCACGCCATCTGACCAGTTCCTCGGCAAGTCGAAGCATCTCTCCACGCACGGTTTTTGGGCGGGAGCGCCATTCGACGATCGGATTTGCATATTTTCCGGGAAGCATGTCCCGCAGGGCTCATGCGAGATCGCCGATGAGACGCAATTCGCATCAACTATCGGCGAATTGCTGAAACTCCCGAAGGATTTTTCGGCCGCCTCCCTCTTCGAAGCCCAATAGATTCCTGGAGTATCTGCACCAGGTGCATCGCTTTCGACTGCGTAGCAGGCGGCGCAATGGGCGATGGACGGTGCCCGACGTTTTGTTCGGGCTGACCTGCTCGGCCCGAACTGATCATTATAGGGAAGACCTCGAGCCTACTATTTGAAACGACGAACACAATGCGCAATGATGTAGGAAAACAACAGGGTGGACCGACGGGCGCTGCTGAGAACCACGCGACCGCCGTTGATCTTATCAAAGAGGCCACTCGCGGCGGCGCCATCGTCGCCATCTTCCATGACGAGGAAGTTGAAGAAGCCGTTGCCGATAGGCTGTTTGAGATCGGCAATCAATCGACCGCAATGGCTGTGCCGGCTGCTGCCGTGGCGGGGACGTGCGACTGATGCCCGAGCCATGCAGTCGCTACGCCATCTATTACACACCGGCTCGGGAACATCCGCTCACCGTAGCGGCGAGTTCATGGCTTGGTCGCGATGCCTTCCGGGCTGATGCTGCCGACGATGCCCGACCGGAGGCGGACGCCCTTCTGACCTCGGAGCCGCGCCGATATGGTTTTCATGCCACGCTCAAGGCACCGTTCCGGCTGAGAGAAGGCACTTCGGTCGAGGACCTGGAAGAGGCGCTCAGTAGGTTTGCCGCATCACGGTACCCTTGTCCGATTGGGGCTTTGAAAATCGATCTCCTCGGTGGCTTCTTTGCGCTCGTTCCCGTCAGTCCCACCCCGGCCTTGCGCGGTTTTGCTGCGCAGATCGTTGATGAATTCGATTGCTTCCGGGCACCGATGAACACGCCGGAACTCCAACGGCGGCTGCTAAGTCCGCTCGATGAGATCGAGACCGCCCATCTTGTGCAATGGGGTTACCCCTATGTGCTCGATCGTTTCCAGTTTCATATCACGCTGACCGACCGCATTCCCGAAGAGGATCGAGCACGAACGAGAAAGCGTCTGGAAGCGATCTTTGAGGATTATCTCTCCGAGGATTATCGCATCGATAGACTGTCACTGTTCGTGCAGGAGCGCAACGGGGGCGATTTCGTTGTCCGCTCGCAGTTCACAGTCGACGGCGGAGCGGTGCTCAAAGCGGCGGTCTGGGCTCGATGATGTCGCGGCAGGGGAGGCTGATCCTTGTCGTCGGACCAAGCGGCGTTGGCAAGGACACGCTGATCGATTACGCGCGAAGCCGGCTTCGATCGGATCTGCGCGTTCATTTCGTGCGCCGTGTCATCAGCCGGCAGATCGCGGTCGGAGAGAACCATGAACCTGTCGACAATGACGAATTCCAGCGGCGCGTTCTCGAAGGCGCCTTTGCGCTGCATTGGCAGGCAAACGGCCTATCCTATGGGATACCCTCGGATATCGACGAGTGGCTGAAGCGTGGCGATGTCGTCGTCGTCAACGGCTCCCGGGCCATTCTGTCCGAAGCGCGAGAGCGCTACCCGCAACTGCTCGTGGTCAACGTCACCGCGCCTATGGACGTATTGGCGAAGCGCTTGGTCGAACGGGGACGCGAAAATCTGATGAGCATCAAACAGCGTCTGATCCGAAACGAGCAGCAAAGCGTCCAAGGTGGCGATGTGCTGCATATCGACAATTCCGGATCGCTCGAAGACGGTGGCGAAGCGCTGACCCGCATTCTTCTTTCGATCCAAAATAGTGCAAAAGCTTGCGGCGCAAAATGCTAATCTCCTCGGAGAGCATCTGGGCATATGCCAGCCCGCGCCTTACCCGGAGTGTTACGAACCCTGCTAGCCTCGACGGGATCGCAGATCGTATCATCAGGTGCGTTAAATCACGTCCTCTATACTGCCGTTTCCGACGAAGCCGCCCCTTTGGTCCTATATGATTGCGCGCCCGGATTCCAAGATGATCTCGCCTCCTGAGGCCGAGGCTGTGCTGGCGGTCACGCGAAACTCGATGCGCGCGAACGGGGGGCAGGCCTCCCCAGTATTCGTCGTGGGATTCGAGAGCGAGACCAACGTCCTTCTTGTTGGACGCAATCCTGTACGCACCAGCCCCGATGGGCGCGGCGAACCAATTGTCCCAGCTGCCTGCCTCGTTGAAGGCAGCACGACTGACGATCTGGGCGCTCCACGCAACTAGCTTTTTCTCGGTCGCCGGGTCAGGAACCCTTGTGGTAATGCGCACGGCGAGAGGATCGATCGCCTCGACTTTCGCGATGTTGTTCTGGTACTGCCATATCGTCAAGTCCAAGTCGGCCATTGCTTTTGATGCAAACCGACGAGCGGGATGCGCAGCGATCCCGATCTTACCTCTTCAAAGGTGACCGCAGCGATAAGAGATAATGATCGGCAAGTGAGATTGCCCGCCGTCGGTAGGCTTATACCCAGCTCGTTTCGGCCGAAGCACGGCTGGCGGCCTATGTTAGATCACTCCGATCGGGATCATCCTTGTTGCCTTCAATAAGATACTCATATCGGTCGCTTCGTATGGCGCTGGAAGAACATTTAATCGGTAACCCATCCGGGATTACATCGACACTGGTTTCAACGAGTACCGGGCTGGATGAAGATATTCGCAGCCGCTGTGCTTCTTGTGGGGTGGGCCTCCGGGCGGTTATCCGGGTCCATCTTCTGTTGTATTTGGCAATCCCGCAGCGCTTTAAGGCTGCAGCGACGGAGTCTTCCGCCTCGAACGCAGCGGCAAGACCCGGAATTCGGTCGATTGGGAAGTAGCTCGTTCCGGTCGTTAAGGGCGAGTCGTTCATGAACGAGACCGATCTGAGCTCAGTGACCAGTGCCATTGGAGCGATGTTCAAATGCTTTGCGATATCTGCTTCGACAGAAGCTTCGCTGATCGAAAGTATTTCCGACTTCAGGGATTTGTTCTGACCAAGTAGTTTATAAGTGAACCTGCGATCACTGTTGAATCTGTCTGCAACCAAATCATCGGCAACAAATGTTCCCACACCATGTTGAACGCGCAAAGCACCCTCGGATTCCAGCACCTTGATGGCATTGCGCACCGTGTGACGATTGACGCCAAATCGTTCTGCCAAAACAAGATCGCCAGGCAAGCGCCCGTCCTCGAACGCACCCGCATCGATATCACTGAGGATCGCCGAGCGAACCACTTCCCAACGCTTCATTGCTGAGCACTTTCTTCGACTCGCATCTGTAACCTTCTCTTTACAGAAAGGCGCAGGAACAACCGCGATGACCTGACCGGCAGTAAACGTCCACTGCTTTGCGCGAGCGGTCCTTATTGGGGTAAAGCAAGAGCACGGCATAACTGATGGTCCGATGGACCGTTCTGCGCAGTTTTTGTCGTGCTCCGGGGACACCTGAACGAGCATTCTTACTAAATTGTGGTTTGACCATTATTATGCAAATGGCGCCAGAAACCCGACTGCCGGCGCGCCCTCGACGAACTCATTAAGCGCTTCCGCACATTCATGACAGACGTTGCTCCATACTTCGCCATGAGCGGTTTACCGCGACATGAATGCAGGTCACGGCTCCCGCCGCCTTAAAGCGCAGAACTTCAACAATCGTGCCAAATTGGCTGGTCGAGCCGAACATAAGCCTTTGTGACTTCTTTTCAGCCACTTAAGCCCGAGGCAAGCATTAGATTGGCTAAACAGCCTGTGTCGTGGACCCGACAAACCCGACAGTATGCATGGGGTAGAGCGCTATGCTTTGACCTTGCTGGAGGGCCGTGGTCGATGGCGACCCTTATCTCCAGCATTGTAACCTTGAACGCTTGGCCTGGTCCACCGAGTTACAACCAACTCTCAGCCGAGTGAGGCGCGCCATGCCGCGGCCCCTACCGCTCTCGAACAGCATAATACGATCGGCGCCGTCATCGAAATGAGCAAGGCAAGGCAGAAGCGGCTGATTGCCGGCTTGTTCGGGGTTTCAAGCGCCAGCCGCTGAAGAGATTGATGCCGACGTATAGCGATCAGGATCAGGATGAGAAGCGCTGACGCAGCCGGAGGAGGCGCGCCACCGGCTGGAGATGATCGTCAGCGGGCTGCGACGCGAGAAGTTCGGCGTGAAGTCCGAGAAGCGAGAAGCTGAGCCGCGAGCAATACAATCTGCCGCTCGCTGGAGACGTTGAGATCGCTCAGGCGTGCTGGACGCCCCCAAGAGGAAGGCCGAGGCGATCATCAAGGGCAAGTCGGGTACCTGCGCGCGTCCTCGCCAGCACAACCGTGGCCGGTTGCCCGCCCATTTGGAGCGTGTGGAACAGGTGATCGAAGCCCGCCTGAGCGCTCATTTCGTCAGTCGCACACTGCGCCGGCCCGGTCACCAGCCGAGGATCATTGCGCCGATCTACTCACCTTTCCGGAACACGGACATGTAGCGCCAAGATGCATTGTCAAACGGACGCTTCTGCCAATCTCCGTGGCGTTCGAGGAGTTCGAGTCCGCTAATTCTTGCGAGTAGATCGAGCTCAGTTGGATAAAAATATCGCATCTTGACTGGCATCGTCCGGCTTCCGGCCGGTGTAATCCAAAGGTCTTGAGAGATAAAAAGCTGCTGATTGCGGTCATGTCTGGCAAATCGGACCATGGCGCGCCGCTCATCGACATGCATGACCGTGGTCCGCTGGTTACCATAGATGCCAGCACCAGAGAAATCAGCAGTATACGGGTAGTTTAAATGTATGACGAACCGTCCGTTCGGCCGCAGAGAGTTTGCGACAGACGCCAGGCAGCCGAGTTGTTGTTCCACAGTCACCATATGTGAAAAGGTGTTATTGATGCAGTACACGAGGTCAAATTGCGTACCTAGATCGAACTGCGCCATGTCGCCAAGGTGTGATGTGATTGCATCTCCACCGCCTTTCGCGCGGAGTGAGGCAAGCATCCTTTCCGAATTATCGAGACCGTGAACAGAAGCTCCTGTCTCGGAAAGCGGCAAAGCAATGTGACCATTTCCGACGCCAAGTTCTAACGCGATGCCGTCCTTTGTGAATGGAGCAAGAAAACTCACCGCTCGATCGATCTCGACGGACTTATTGAGCGCCTCCGCATACTCATCATAAATATCGCTCCATATTTCGCCATACGCGCTATAAGCGTCTTTTATTTGCCCATCATCATTCATGACGCTTTCCTCATTTTCAGTATTGCAAGAGGGGGCACCTCGATTTGCCGAACTGAATGGCACCTATCGCCGCGTGCTGCCTCAAATCATGCTACTCAGCGCGCGAGCAAACTAACCTTCTCTTTGATGAGCCATCGGACGCTCGCTTGCGCTGACCTCGTCCAAGAATATTTGGCTCCAGATTTCAAAAAGAGCGGCGTTCCACGCATAGTGGAAGGTCCGTTTCGGGAAATTTCGTTCGACGTTTTGAGCGAGGATACCGATGTCTTTCGTCCCGGGAAGCCGTTGCGCCGCTACAGCTTGACTGAACGATCACGTCATGATGGTCGGTGTGAAAGTAATCTGCGACCGCGTTCAATTTCCGGGTCGCCGGGGCCGTATCCAACCGTGAATGTCGATAACGGTAAGCCGGGACGAGACCGGCGCAGAAGGGGCGGTGATTGCAGCTGGAATCGATGCCGCCGCCAAGTGAAACACCCACCCGTCCGGTTATATGAACTGCTCGACCGATGGAGTTCTCAAGTAAGCCTAAAAGTTCGGCCGGATTTTGTGCGCCAGTGGGAACATCGTAATCAGCCGGGACGGGCGGCAGCCGTATGTAATTATAGCCTGAGGCCCCGAACGTTTCCACATACCCACTCACTACAGGCATCATCATTGCCTCCTTCATTAAACAGAGGCTGAACGCCCGTTCGAAGAAAATCAATAGAAAAATTGAAGTTATTTTCCTGTATAATTAAATTACATTTATGCAACAAATTATTATACCAAACGTAATACGAGTAACATATTTGTAATATATATTTGCAAATATGTGGTGTATGACAGTCATAGTCTGCCCCGGCCGATTGGCTCCCGCAGCCCTGGCTGCCATACCGCTCCTGTGGCGGCAGCGGTGTCACAACGTCGAAACCGATGCGAACAAGGTCGGTCCGACGTTGAAGGGCGGCATTGGTCGGACCACCGGACCGCGCCGGGGTATTCCTATTCGCAGGCGATGAAGGCTGAGGGCGCCGGCCTCGTCTGGGACGGAACGAACCTGGCGGAATACCTAGCCGACCCCGGCCTGAAGAATCCTGACGACGTCAAGAACGTCATTGCCTATCTGAAAAGCATCCCCCAAATAGAGCAGACATGGAAAACGCGGTACCACTCACGAACGAAAACTGCGCCGCAGCTACGGAGAGAAAGGGTATTCCCGTCGACATCGCCGCCGCCAAGGCAGTCGCGATTGCCAGGACCGTGGCGGAGACCGAGCGCGTTCCGCTGATGGACGCCACCGGACGCGTCCTTGCCGGGGAACTCAACGCCGCGATCGACCTTCCGCCCTTCGACAACTCCGCCATGGATGGTTATGCGGTCAGGACCGCCCACCTGACCGGGGCAGGTCCGTGGGAGCTGTCGGTCGGCGGCCGGGTCGCAGCAGGCGAGGTCCATAGCGGACAATACTCCATTCCAATGAAGCAATCCGCATCTTCACGGGCACTCCCGTGCCTTCCGGGTTCGACGCCGTCGTCATGCAGGAACATTGCGAGCGTGCGGGCGACCGTATCTCGTCACGAGACTGCCCAGGCGGGGAGAAAACGTGCGCCACGCCGGCGAGGATGTCCGGGCCGGGAACCTCCTTATGGGCGCTGGCGACCGGCTGTCGCCGCAGCGGCTGGCGCTTCTGGCGGGACAGGGCCTGGACGCAGTCGAAGCACTTCGGAAGGTCCGCATCGGCCTGATCTCGACCGGTTCCGAGCTACGTGAGCCCGGCGAGCCGCTAGGGCATGGCCAGATCTACAATTCCAACCGCGTCATGATCCGACCATGATCGGGCTTGCCATAGGCGGAGATCGTCGACTACGGGATCATTCCAGATCGGCGGGACGCGCTGGCCGAAGCGTTCGGGGAAGCGGCCCCCAGGTGCGACGTCCTAGTCACGACAGGCGGTGTCTCGGCGGGCGAAGAAGATCACGTGGTGTCCGCTCTTGGGTGCCACGGCGGTTCGCTGGACGTGCTGAAGGTCGCGATGCGGCCGGGAAAGCCCATCAAGATCGGAATGATCGGGCCGATGCTGTTCGCGGGGCTTCCGGGCAATCCCAACGCGGCGCTCGTGACCTTCCGGCAGATAGCGCTGCCAGCGATCCGGAGGATCGCCGGCCTGCGCAGACTGAGGCCGGACTGGTCCCATCAGTTCGAAGACAGGGATTCCAAGCTCAGCAGCAGGCCACCCTCGATCGAAACAACATCTGGCGGCAGCATTGCAATGGCGTCGGCCAGGGACATTGCCATCAGGCTTGCCGACGACTCGCGACCGAGCATTTCCAGCAGGGGCCGTCCGGACTCGTCCAGCCCCGTTATCCTGACCGGAACGCATTCAGTCCGTCCAAGGCGCTTTTCGTAAGTGAATCCTGCTGCCGGGATCCTTGCGTATGCATGGCGTCGCAGAAACGCGATGGCCGGTTGATCGAGGCGAAAGCGGAAAACTTCTGTAATGGTCGCTGGTTTCGTAGCGACGTATACATTATCGAAGAGTTTAAAGACAAGGTTTGGATACCATTCATGTCTAGATCGATGAAATTTGCAGCTACGGGTGATGCCATAGTCACTCGGGCCCGCTTGCAATCCGAGGCGCCGACGAACCTACAGGCCGTGATTGCAGTCGCAGACGCCCGGCTAACAAATTTGGAGATTGTTGCCGCTAGCCGTAATGCCTTCGCATCTGCTGAAAGCGGGGGCACTTGGATGAAGGCTAGCCGCAAGGCCATCCGAGCTATGATACAGCATTTTGGGTTCAACCTTGTTTCCTGGGCAAACAACCACGCTATGGACTATTCCTACCGCGGCCTCGAAGAGACGGCAGAATTGCTCAATGAAATGGGCGTTGTTCATGCTGGAGTCGGGGCTGACTTGAGGCAGGCGAGCCGGCCGCGATATCTTGATTCAAGCAATGGACGAGTTGCACTGATTGCGGCCACATCCACATTCTTTGAATCACATCGGGCTGGCCCTGCCGGAGCAGAAATCGTCGGGAGGCCAGGTGTGAACCCGCTTCGCTACAACACGGTATACGGCCTTGAACAGAACCAGATGGAATCTCTTAGAGAAATCGCGGAAATCTCAAAGGTGAATTTTGAACGGGAATGGTTTGCTAACCAGGGTTTCGGGACAAAGTCAGCACCCGAAATCTTGCCGTTTGGTCCCCTCAATTTTACGGCCTCACCGAAGCCAGGTCCAAGGACGACTCCCAATCCCGAAGACTTGAATCGAATTATCGCATCGGTGTGCGAGGCCAGACGACAGGCGGACTATGTTGTTGTGTCACTGCATTCTCATGAGCTGCAGTGGAATGACCCATGCGGACCAGCGGAGTTTTTGGTTGATGCTGCACACGCCATGATTGAGGCCGGAGCCCATGTAGTTGTATGTCATGGATCGCATGAGCTGAGAGGGATAGAAATCTACCGTCAGAAGCCGATATTCTACAGTCTCGGGAATTTCATGTTCGAGTATTTTAGCATCGACGAATTTCCGCAGGAGTTTTATGATTTTCTTGATCTGCCGGTTGGTTCGTCGCCCGCAGAAGCTCTCGATAAACGCACTGCGATGGAAACAAAGGGGTTTACAAAAATTCCGGGAGTATGGCGATCGTTTGTACCAGTATGCGATTTCTCAGGGGAAGATTTGACAAAAATACTGATCTATCCGATTGATCTTGGTCGGGACAAGCCGCGTGCTCGTCGGGGGACGCCGAGCCTAGGAGACACGGATGCGATACGGACCGAATTGACTGACCTATCGGCGGCACTTGGAACAAAAATTCGATGGTCGACGTCTTGCGGTGCAGTGGATTTGTCATCGATTCCATGAACCGTGGTTTTGTGCGGCAATGCCCGACGGCTTCAGGTATCTTTGATCATGCCATTGATCCCAAACCCTGCCACCGCCGGAGCCGGCATTGCGCCATAGAAGGCATGTCCTTTGAACTCGCGGAATCAGTGACCAGCGACCGCGGTCGCCCGAACATCGGCCAGGCGTGGTCGATGTCACTTGCGGTGAGCCAGGCCTCCTTCGGGCACATGGCGAACTTTGACCTGATGGAGTGGAGGACCTCGCTCCCGGCACCTGATTGAACTTTGAAGGGCGTCGTTCATAGCCTATCGCTCTGCTTCGCCAGTTGCCTCTTCCTCAAGCTGTCGTCAAAGCGCTCCGTAAGCGCGCGGTTCTGTCGCAAACCTGGAAATGGGGTTGTGAACGGCCATTTCGGCCTGTCCGTCAGGCAGCGAGGATATCGAATTGCTCAGCGATCGACAGACTGGGATTGTAGGCATACCTCGCCTGTCGCTTGCGCATCATGTGGATCATCTCGATGCCGGAGAGGATAACCAGGGCGCTCGCCTGCGACTTGAAGCCGAGCATGGCTCGAATGCGGCGCTTGATACGCCGGTGATCCTGTTCGATCCGATTGTTGAGATACCGGCTATTGCGGATGCGGATCGGCTTCAGCGGTCGCCGCGATCGCTGCCGCAGCCGGCTTTCAGCGTCGCAGGAAAGGATCGCCTCGTAATTGGTCTGGCTGCCGTCGATGACGATGCGCTCCGGCCGGCCATGGCGCGTCAGCGCCTTGCGGAGGAAGCGTTTGGCCGCCACCAGGTCACGGTTTTCGCTGAAGAAGAACTCGACCGTGTCGCCGAGGCTGTCGATGGCGCGGTAGAGATACATCCATTGGCCGCGGACCTTGATGTACGTCTCGTCCATATGCCACTTGCTGCCGACCGCACGCTTGCGCCGGTTGAAGCGCTCCAGCAGCTGCGGCGAGAAGTGGGCGACCCAGCGATGCACGGTGGAGTGGTCGACCTTCAAGCCGCGTTCGGCCATCATCTCTTCCAGATCGCGCAGGCTCAGATTGTAGGCCAGGTACCAGCGCACGCACAGCAGGATCACCGACTGGTCGAAATGGCGGCCCTTGAACATCACGTGCTCCTCCACAGCTGAGGAGTGTTTCTTGCCATGCTCCGCTTACCGAAAGGTTTGCGACAGAGCCAATCCGGATCAGCGGGCGATCTATGACCCTGCGCAACGCCTTCGAGACCGACTTGGAACGCCTCCGTCCCGGCGTCCGTTTGCGCGAGGTCCACGCGACGGCGATGAAGGCCATGCATGCTCGCGGCTTTGACATGTATTGCCGCGGCCATTTTGGCCATGGTCTTGGTGCGTCGGTCTTCGTTGAGGAATGGCCCTTCATCGCGGCGGATGAACCGACGGAGATCGAACCCGGCATGGTGCTGGCCTATGAGTTGCCCTGGTACATCCGCGGCCTTGGCGCATTCATGCTGGAAGACCAGTTCATTGTTGGCGCGCAATCGGTGGATGCTTGTTGGACATTGCCGCGTGAACTGGCGATCTGCGACTGACGGCTTTTGTGCTCATCCCTCCCCCGCGACTAGAATAAAGACATCTGCGATTTGTCATCGTCAGCTTCGACGGCCTGCGGCCCGACCTTGTCTCTCCCGATCTGACGCCGAACCTCTGCCGCTTGCAGTCATTGGGCGTCACGCTGTTGGGCTGTTGGAGCACCGGACTATTTATCTAAGCGAGACCCGTTCGGCCTTCCCAAGTCTCGTTACCGGCACCACCACCGGAAGGCGTGGCATGGTGGGCAACAAATATGCCGACCGCTCGGTTACGCGCCTTGACGCCTGATTATATCAGCCGCCTGCGAATCCAGGCCGAGGCGGCATCGATCACGTAGACATGGCGATGATCATGAAAATGATCGACCAGGCTTCCGGCCACCGGAAGGCATGCATGCGGTCGGCCAGCAGAAAACCAGTGCCGCCGGCACCAACGATACCCAGTATCATGCCGGATCGAGCATTCGACTCGAAATTGTAAAGTATGACAGAGAGAATCACTGGCAGTGCCTGTGGCATGATCGCGTAGCGGATCGCCTGAAGGTTGCTGCCGCCGGGGTAGAACGCTAGCGTCATCGCTGCGACACGCATAGCAGCGTCTATCCCCGGCAGAGGCGATTGCAGCAAGTTCGCGCTCGAAGATGGTGTCGCTTCAAAGCAACGGGAAGCGCTAGCCATGATCCAGCCCGCCTCAAATTCGAGCGACAAAGGGCGTGATGTGGTCCGCTTTGCGGGGATGTCCGGTCGGCCGCTCGATCGAAAGTTTCATCCGGGGCGGATGCTCTCCCGTGTGAAACGCCTGGAGACGGTCGTCCAGTTCCTTGTCGGCCGTCGTGAGCCGGTGATTGAGGCGAAGGTAGTCCGTCCAGGTCGGCGTGCGAAAACTTTCGGTCCATTGACACGGTTCCTGAAGGTCTCTCTCGACGGTCCAGTTCCGGGCACCGACGCGACTTTGGGCGCGGCGGCGTTCCTGCATGAGGGCCAGGAACGCCTTTGTGTACTCGCCCGGTATCTGATACTCGATCTTGACGACGATCGGTCCGCTTCTCGGTCTGAGTTCGACAGCGACCGCTGGCGCCTTGAATCCCTCTAGGGGATCGTGGTCCGTTTCCTGGTTCTCGAGGATCGGCAACAGGAACCCGGTCGCGGAAACCAGCACCAGAGCGCCGGCCGAGCCCACCAGCGCCCAGGTCAGTGAATAGTTCTCGGCCACCGTGCCCCACAGCCAGCTGCCGGCCGCGATCCCGCCATAGGTCAGGGCATAATAAATCGAGATGGTGCGGCCAACGATCCACCGCGGGCTTGCCAATTGCACACTCACGCCAAGCCCGGACCAGGCAATGACCCAACCAGCGCCGCCAAGGGCGAGGGCGGTCGCTGCCACCGCAACGGTAGGGGCGACGGCAAGGGACATTGAGCAGGCTGCGCAAGCGAGGCATGCAAGCCTGATCAACCATTCCTGAGACATGAGCCGTCTCAAGCGACCGGCGGTGACGCCTGCGAAAAAGGCGCCAATCCCGAAGCCGGCCATCAGGACACCGTAGTCGAACGGACCACCGTTCAAATGATCACGGACAACGAGAGGCAGCAGCGCGAGAATGGCGATACCCGCCAGACCGAGAAGGGCCGCCCGAGCGATTGCTGCCTTGATTTCGGACGATATCGCCGTGAAACGCGCTCCGTCATAGATCGCAGTGGTCATCCGCTCGCGCGGGAGCGCTGAGGATGGAACAGTCCATTTGGAGCGCCAAATGACGCCCAACGGCACCACATAGCTGAGCGTACTCAAGACGAGAGCGGTCAGAGGCCCGAAGGAAGCAACGACGATGCCGCCGAGCGCCGGGCCCACGCTCCGAACGGTGTTGAAGCCGATATTGATGAGCGTGACGGCCGCCGGAAGATCGCGCCTTTCCACGATATCGCCGATTGACGCCTGCCAGGCGGGATCGTTGAGGGCGAAGCCGCATCCGATCAAAAAGCTGACACCGAGGATGATCCACGGGTCGACAAAGCCAAGCGCTATGAGAACAGTCAGTGTGAGCGACGCCACCGCAATCAGTGACCGGCCGGCGAGCATGACTCCGCGTCGGCTGAGATTATCCGCGATGGCCCCAGCGAATACAGACAAGATGAAGGCCGGCAGAGTGGAGGAGGCCTGAACCAGCGCGACCATCAGATCGGAAGTCGAGACCGTGGCCATGAGCCAGCCGATGGCGACGGTGTGCATCATCCAGCCGAGGGATGAGACTTGAGTTGCCAGCCAGATCGAGCGAAACGTTCGATTCTTGAGGGGGGAAAACGTGGTTGGCGTCACCGCGTCCGGATTTGCGCGCGCCACTCTGCTCATTTTTTTTAGGCCTTTGCGTTTTACCTACGGGCTCGCTCGAGCGAGCGCTTTGCACGATCGCCGAATTGGGCTGATGATTTCCACTGCAGGATTTTTTGAGCCGGCGATCTGGCGCCGCAACGAATATTTCTCTTGGAAGAATAAATCAGGACTGATCCAATCAAATCCACTTCGTCCCCAAGATCAACCTCATATTTGCATAAACGATGAGGAACGGCAGAGGCGAGAAGGTGCGCGTGGCGTAGCGGCCACACGCAAATTCTCGAGGAGCCAACCAGCGCACGAAATCTGGGTGGCTGGCGATCGTTCGCCGCCACTTTTCAATCGATGAGGCCGTCACAGCTAGCGCAGGGGAGAAGGCCGGATGTGCGCTGAACGGTGAAGTCCCCAAGGCCAAGTATTTCGAACTGGGCTGACGAGGACCTTGGGGCGAGCACAAGAACTGTTCCTGGTGACACGCCAAGGTCGAGCAGACAGTGAACTTTCGCTCCTGACCCGACGTAGGTAGGCCACCACACAAGGTATCGCACGAATGCAAGTTGGGACTGCCGCCCGTCAAAGCAATTTGTGATTTGTGGACAGGGCTGCGCGAGCCCTAAACGGAACCGGCTGATTTCGGACAGAGTGCATGATCGCTCGGCGAGCGAGGGGTGGGCGATCGTGTGAGGTGGATGGCGCGTCGCGGTCTTCTCAAAGCCGATGAACGCAAGGCGCTTGTCGGCGTGTGAATCGGCACCGAAGATTGACGCTGACCTGCCACGGGTAATTTCCTCCAGTTGGGATTAGAGTCCGGCCTCGTTTGAAGGACGGACTGATGAAGAGAAAGCGATTTACGGAAGAGCAGATCATCGCGGTTTTGCGCGAACACGAGGCGGGGGCGAAGGCGGGCGATCTGGCCCGCAAGCACGGGATCTCGGAGGCGACGCTGTATAATTGGAAGGCCAAATATGGCGGGATGGAGGTGTCGGACGCCAAGCGGCTGAAGGCGCTGGAGGAGGAGAACGCGAAGCTGAAGAAGCTGCTTGCCGACCAGCTGCTAGAAGCCTCGGCGCTGCGCGAGCTTCTTTCAAAAAAATGGTAGGGCCCGTCGCCAAGCGCGAAGCCGTCGCGCATCTGAGGGCCGCCATGGGCCTGTCGGAGCGGCGGGCCTGCTCGATCGTCGCTGCCGACCGCAAGATGATCCGTTACCGGTCCTGCCGGCCCCCTGAGACGGAACTGCGCTGCCGCTTGCGAGACCTTGCCAATGAGCGCCGGCGCTTCGGCTATCGGCGGCTGTTCATCCTGCTCAGACGCGAGGGCGAGCCGTCGGGGATCAACCGCATCTATCGGCTCTATCGCGAGGAAGGGCTGACGGTTCGCAAGCGACGGTCACGACGACGCGCGGTTGGCACCCGCGCACCGATCCTGGTCGAGGCAAGGCCGAACGCCCGCTGGTCGCTGGATTTCGTCCACGACCAGTTCGCCTGCGGCCGGCGCTTCCGCGTGCTCAACATCGTCGACGACGTGACACGCGAATGCCTGGCGGCGATCCCAGACACCTCGATCTCAGGCCGGCGTGTCGCGCGCGAACTGACGGAACTGGTCGCCCGCCGCGGCAAGCCGGGCATGATCGTCTCCGACCATGGCACCGAGTTCACCTCGAACGCCATCCTCGCCTGGTCGAAGGATCACAAGGTGGAATGGCATTACATCGCGCCGGGCAAGCCGATGCAGAACGGCTTCTGCGAGAGCTTCAACGGCCGGATGCGCGACGAACTCTTGAACGAAACCTTGTTCTTCGGCCTCGACCATGCCCGGACGACGATCGCCGAATGGGCGGACGACTACAACCGATCGCGCCCACATTCGGCGCTCGGCTACATCACGCCCGCGGCTTATTCCGCCAATCTCACCGCAACGGGCGATCAGCTGCACAACCCCGACCAGCTCCGCCGATCGCCCGTTGCTCAACCCGCGCCATACGGCGTACAACCCGCCGAGGCTCTAATTGCCGCCGGATGAAAATTCGGTGGCAGGTCAACGCCACGCAATTGGACCTTAGGGCTTTGACTTACAGACCAGAAAATTGAAATGGGGGTCATAGTCAGCGCCGATGATGACCCCGCCAGCGTTATGAATTTGCCTGCAACTTCATGCAGTTAACGGTAGTCGCCTTCAGCGGTCCACCGTGGATGCCGATTTCACAGCCTAACTCAAACCTCGGCTTCGTGCTCCTCCCCGGAGTGCCCAATTTTCCCACTCCCATGTCCTCTCTTCCTCCAACAGGTCTCATAGGCGCCGATGTCGGGCCGGTGTTCTCACCGAGAAATTCCGGTCGCCGGTTGAGCGCTTCGATCTCCGCAAAATAGAGTGAATGCGTCGCTGTCCGGATAAGAGACCGGGATCTTTCCGCGTTTGGCAGGCGTTCCATGACGAACCGGACGGCGTTCTTGAGGCTCGTGCCGCGGACGTGTGTCGTCACGGTTCTATTGCCGTGAACTGGGGAGAGTGTGAGAACCGTCGCCGGCATCTTGGGGTCGACGTGCAGCATCTTCGGACCTCCGTGCAAATTCGAGCGATAGGTAGCACTGGTACGTGTCGGCTGTTTGACGCCGGCGAAATCACGAAGAGATTCGGCGTGGCATACGGAGAAGCGTCAACTCATGGAGCCGCCGGTCGGATGCCGTGACTCCGAAACGGATTGCGGCCGAATGAAAGGGCCGCGCGCGCTGTCGGCTTCTATGGCGTCACGATGCTCGTGCACCTGAACCAGTCGCCGTCATCGCGAACACGACGCGACAGTTCTTCAAACGTTTGGACAAAATGATGCTTGCTCAAACGGTACGGGCAGGGTTTGCGTGTCCGGCTGAACAAAGCCCGCCAGCCAAAAAGAAAAAGACCGGCGGCAGGAGGTGCTGGCCACTACTAGCCCCGGAAGACGGCGGGTGGATATGCCGCCTTGCCGGTACTTTTCCCGTCGCCTCAGTCCACGATCCCGAAACGCGGATACCGGTTTTCGGAAAAGATCGCGGTCCAACAAGAATGTCAGGCGACCTTGAGTTCCTTGAAAGCCTTCTCGAAGGCTTCCTTGACCGGCTTGGACACTTCCTCGGCGGCCTTGGCGGTCACGGCTTGGAGGTCCTTGGCCTGCTCGACGGTCATCTCGACGCGCTTGCGCAGGAAGACGGTCTGCAACTCGACGACTTCCGACAGCGACTTCGCGCCGATCAGGGCTTCGAGGTGCGAGAAGTCGGCTTCGGCATTGGCGCGCAGAGCGGCAATTGTCTTGAGCGACAGCTCGTTGCCGGCGGTCTTGGCGGTCTCGAAGGTCGACTCGAGAGCCTTCTGGGTCGTCTCGGCGCCGGTCTTCAATTTCGAAAAGGCTTCCTTCGACTGCTCGACGCCCTTTTCGGCGACAGCGCGGAACTGGTCGGTAGCCTTGGACGGGTCGAAGGTCGGAAATGCGGCGTTCTCGATGGTGTCAGTGGTCTTGTCAGCGATCTTGGACATGTTTTCCATCCTTTTTGGACGGCCTTGCTCAATGCCGTCTCGTTCATTTACGAAGCTGACGTAACGGAATTATGAAACCGACAGAGCGGAATTTATGTTCAATACCGCACTGCACCATGATTTTTGCCCCAGCGTTGACCGAACGCCGAATTTTCGAAGGGCCGCCGTGCTGTTGGAGACCCGAGTCGAACCCCGCCAAAATCCACCCAACGCTTTTGGGATGAGGATTGGATCGCCTGGCTTTGACAAGCGCCGCAGGGTTGCCTATCAAGGCTGCGTTACGGTTCTGCATCCGCAGATTAAAAGGGAATGTGGTGAGGTCTTTTGACCAATGCCACGACTGCCCTCGCAACTGTAAGCGGCGAGCTTCACGCCTAAAGCCACTGTACCCCCGCGGGGATACGGGAAGGAGGTGTGAAGCGCATGAGCCGCGAGTCAGGAGACCTGCCGTTACGCGAGAAACCAAAAACCGGACGAGGGTTCCGGCAGGGCCGTGACGCAAGCGACTTCATCGCCCGTTATGCAATCAGTCCGTGTCAGGGGCACTGATCCAGCCTGCCTTTCTGCCCGGCATCGCCGAGTTTCAAGAGAGGACAGGACATGAAGATTATCGTTCTCGCTGCGTTGGTCGCGGCAATTCCAGCCGCTGCCGTGGCAGCCCCCACCACCTATCCGTTGGTTCTTGAGAATTGCGGCATCGAAGCACGTTTCGACCATGCCCCGCAGCGCGCCGTGGGCCTGGGGCAGAACAGCACCGAGATCATGCTCATGCTTGGCCTCGCCGACAGAATGGCCGGCAGCGCGATCTGGGTGTCGCCGGTGCTCCCGGAACTGGAAACCGAGAACAAGAAGGTGGAGCGCATCGCCAACAATACGCCGAATTTCGAAGCGGTCGTCGCCCGCAATCCGGATTTTCTGGCGGCACAGTTTCTGACGGCAGTCGGCCCGAAGGGCCGGATCGGCACGCGCGAGCAGTTTTCCGATCTCGGCATACCGAGCTACGTTTCTCCAACCGACTGCGCCACGAAGGACAATACGAGGTGCTGGCGGCCTCTCGATCCTTTTCCTTCAGGACCTGAACAGTCGTCTCGTCGCCATGGATGAGGGTTTGCGATCTGAGCCGCAGCTTCAGGGCGTCATAGATGCGGGAGAGATGCTTTTCGCTCGAGCCGATCACCCAGTGGCCCAGTGCGCACGTCGCTGCGAAAACGGCCAACAGAAGGTCAGCAAAGTGTCCGGGCATGGACTTGCCGGAAAGCTATCGGCTTAGTTATTAGGCAATGGTTTCCACGATCTCATAGCGCTGGATCAGCGGCCCAATCCCCTCGTTGAGCAGGGTCAGGACGTTCTGGGTCGTCGGTGCGAGAAGTTCAATCCGCTCGATGCGAACCGGACTCCATGAAGGCTCCTCATCCTCATCCGAGGTGACTTCGTCGCGGAGCTCGCGGACGACCTGCCGCACCTCGTCCAGTTCTGTAAAGAAGAAACCTGGGATTCCGGTGTCTTTCCAGCGGTCTTCGCTCGGCTCAGCCTCAAGTGAGTAGGTATATAAAATCATGGTTCAGATGATCTGCATCCCCTACAGTACGCCTCCGCCGGATGCTACACTTGCCTACCTTGCCGCCAAAAATCAAATCCCTTTTGCCGCAAACGGTCGATCTTGGATCATCCGAACGCGCCACCGGCTTCGTCTTCTTCGGCAAGGGTGGCGAGGTGGCGACCAATCGGCTGCATGGATGAACGCATCTTCGTGGCTGGTGATTATTGCAATGTACAGCAGGCCAAAACTCGCGCACCGCCTAAAAGGCTATTGTTCCACAAGGCGCTGTTGAGCGTTTAAATGTCCGGCGAGACTGAGAAGCAGCCGATCGAGACTTCAAGCCATGGGTTCTCGAACGATGGTTTACGCGGCAATACAATTTCAAGATGATCTACATCCCTGAGCGCCATGAAAGTGCCTTGGGCGACAGTGCCTCGGCGCGATGCACTCCACCCGGGCAGTGTGGCCGCGTCCCCGGCATCTGATGCGACGCCGGTCGACGGCTTTGCCCGAACGGTGTACTGCATTCGCATACAGCCACATGCAATTCTTGAGCGAGAGCGTATAGTGATGCCCAACACGGTGCGTCGCACCAGTCCTTCGAGCGCCAATTGTGCACACTCGGGCGGCGCCACGATCCTCAGCTTGATCCGATCTTCTTGCCATCGAGGCTCCACGTCATCCGACGCGTGTGAACTCCAGCTCATGCCAGCCAGCGCGCCACCTACGATAGCAAGGCGCCCTATAACCGAAGAGAACCACCAACAAACCATGTTCCACAGAGATCTCTGGTGCCGCACCGCACCGCCAGTCGACAACGAACTGCTCCCATTGTAGCCGACGCCGCAGGTCACCAGCCCTGCTCGCCTTTTGGGTAACCACTCGGCGACCCTGTCGAATTTGTCCTGTGAAACAAGCAAAGGTCATTTCCTCAGGCTGCGTATTTCGGTCTCGATCCGTCGAGCTGCGCGGCGGTTCAGTATGACCACGAAAACAAGGAAGGCAAAGGTCAGACTTCCTCCGACAAGCGCAAAGATCGGACGCTCGGGATTTGCCATCCAGTAGCCGAGATAGACCAGGACAAACCCGGGCACCATCGGCCCGACATACCAGAGCCAGGCCGAGCGAAGAAGGTCGCGCTCCCGCTCCAGCCGGAACGTCAGATAGTCTATTCCGCTTGCCGCCATGTCGGCGTCGGTGCGTGTGCTCTTCCTGAAGATAAGCAGCCCGACGATCACCATGCCGAGCGCCAGCGTCGCAAATCCTGCGCCCACGACCCAATCAGCCACGGTACGGGCGGCAAGGAATGTGACTACGCTCATGACCAGAAGAAATGCCACTGCGACACCTCCCGCAACATATTCCAAGGTGTTGCGACGCTTTGTGGTCCGGCTCAGGGCGGCGTGTCGCGCCTTGATCTCGTTGAGATTGATGGTCGCGGTCGTCACGGGCTGTTCCTTCCATGAATGTTGGGATCGGTCGCTCATCGCGTTGCCTCCAGGGTAAGCTGGCCGGCCAAAAGGCGTTTGATGCGGCTGATGCGGGTCGCTACGGCGCCCGCTGAAAGACCGGAGACCTCGGCGATGGTGGCGGCACTCTCGTCTTCCAGGTAGAGGATCATCACCTGCCGATCGACCGGCCGCAGGCGGTGGAGCATTGCGTGGATCTGCGCCAGCGCCAGCCTGTCGGAGATTTCTATCTCCGGAGAGGGACGCGGGTCCGCTCCAATCTCTGCCGCGGACTGATCGAGGCTGATCATGTCTTTCCGGCGTCGGGCTCGCCCGACATGATCGGCGGTCACATTGTGAGCCACGCGGTAGACCCAGGTCCTCAGCGAGCAGCGTCCGTCGAAAGACTTCAGGCTGCGCCAGACCTGAAGATGGATGTCCTGCACAAGGTCCTGCTGCTCGGCGGGATCGGATTCATATCCTGCCGCCAGCCGCGCCAGCGCGCTGCCCAGCATCTCTACCGTCAGCGCGTAGCGTCGATCGACGTCTTCCGGCACGGCCGGCTCGGCATCGCCTGTCGTGTCTTGGTGTATCATGGTCATGTTCAGATAGTCGTGCCGGGGTGGAATTTCTTACACGGCGTCGAAGCAGGCCTGGAGCAACCGCAGGCCCTCTTTGATGTCTGCCGTGGGAATGGCACCATATCCCAGCATGATCCCGGCTCGTGGGGTCCCACTCACCGCAAACGACGACAGCATCTGGACAGCGACGCCGCAATCAGCGGCGCGACGGGCGACCGCTGTCACTTGGTCGACTGACATTGTTCGAGCCAGGGCGGTGAGATGCAGCCCCGTTGCTGACGGAATGAGCTCCAGGTGGTCGGCGAAACTATTCGCGATGGCGTCCGCAAGCATCTCGTGCCGTTCCCGGTAAACGGGGCGTTGGTGCACGGATCTGGAGCATGACGGATCTCGATCTTTGATGACGCGCGGGCTACGCTTCCTTTGCCTGGCGGGCGGATTTCGGGCGTGCGCAGGCAAGCATGCGGTTGAGGACGGTGCAGCCGATGGCGACTTCGGTCTGCTGAACCGGAAGCGATCGTGCCCGCAAACGCCGCCCGATGATCGACTTGTATCGCCCTATGGCGGTCTCGACGAGCGAGCGTTTGCCATAACCGTTGGAGGCCTGCCATTTCATCCGGCCGTCTCTGCTAATTGCAGCGATATGCTGGTCCCTTTGGTCGGAAGGTCGATCGTCGATCCGTTCGACCGCGTTGACGCGAGGCGGAATGACGATGGCGACAGCCGCGCTGTGATTGATGACTGCGTCGTAAGTTGACTTTCCATCATAGGCACCGTCGGCAGTAAACTGTCCGATCGGACCGCCAATCTGGTCGAGTAGTGGCGCAACTTGAGAGACATCGCCAGTGTCCTGATCAGTCAGGGTATGGGCAATGATCTCGCCGCTGTCGGCATCCAGTGCCAGATGCAGCTTGCGCCAACTGCGACGGGATCTGGCGCCGTGTGCTTCTCCTCCAGCCACTGGCCGGCACCGTAGACCTGCAGGCCGGTGCTGTCGACAAGAACATGCACTGGTCCCTCCGGCGGAACCTGGCGATCATGCCGTTTGTTGGGCGATTGCCATGTCCGCGCCCGACGGCTCAGGGTGGTATGATCGGGGACAGCGAGCGCCAGCCCTATCAGCTGCAGCACCGATTCCAGCAAACCTTCTGCCTGGCGTAGCCGCAGGCCAAACACAAGGCCCAGCGTTAAGGTGGTCTCGATCGCCAGATCAGAATAGCGGTGCTGGCCGCCACATGTCTTGCGTCTTGGCGCTTGCCACCTGGACAGGGCTTCCGGCGTCACCCACAGGGTCAAACTGCCCCGATGACGAAGTCCTGCCTCATATTCTGGCCAGTTCGTCACCCTGAACTTCATCTTCTCGATACAATGACGGCGGGCGCTATTGTGTTTGAAAGAAATGACTAAACGACAAGGGCTGTTGCGGTTCCGTCCTGCCTAACCCAGACCCCTAACGATCCGTGCACCAACGCGCCAACGATCCGCTAGCCCTTCAACTTCCGGCAACGCATCGGAAACCCCAGTGGCAAAGAAGAGTCGGTCGCCCTCAGCCATGTTCCCGTCGGCCAGCGTCACCTTGAAGGCGTCACGTATTCCCTCTGCCCTTTCGGCCGTTCCGTCCATCCAGCTCAACGTCTTGTATTTTAACAGCTGCTCACGTGCACGATTGGCGATCTCAGCAGGATCGGCACCGTCCTGTGTCAGGAAAACCATGCGAGTGGCTGGCGAAGCGGTTGCGACGCCGCCCGGCATCGATGACGAGGACCTGGCGCCGCGCGCGGAGCAATTGCAGGGCGGCCGCCATTCCGGAATAGCTGCCGCCGATGACGATGACGTCGTATTTGCATGATTGATTCCTTCAGGCTGGGGCAGCTCAATTCGGACCGCCGCCAGCATCAGAGACATCCTCACTTGTCACCTCGGTGATCGGCCTGTGAATTCGGATCGTTTCGATCTTTTCGCCCGGGCGCATGATGCCGATCACGGTCTCGATGTCAGGACAATCCTTGTCGCGACAGGCGAGCTCGGTGATGGAGACGACGACGTCGTCGTGGAGCTTGCGAAGCTCCCGGACCCAGGCCTTGATCTGTCGGGACTTCTCCGGAAGCGCCCGGCGCGGCGCAAAAGGATTTGCAAAGAGGCTCAACTGGTGGCTTTCAATGATCGTGGTCGCTGCCGCCGCGTAGGGAGACCGCAAGCTCAGGTGTTTGATCCTATGCGCTCAGCGCGGTGGCGGGATCAGGTTGCGCCCGACACTTCAAAAAGCCGTCCTCGATAATGTCCCTGGGCATGTTGCGGCCGATGAAGACGAGACGGCTGACGCGCGGCTCGTCCTGCTTCCACGGGCGTTGGTGGTCGCCTTCGAGCAGCATGTGAACGGCTTGAACGACGAAGCGATCGTCATCATCCTTGAACGACAGGATGCCCTTCATGCGCAGGATGTCGAGGCCGAAGCGCTGCGTGATCATCTGCACCCAGGGCAGGAATTTCCTCGGATCGAGCGGCTGCTCGGTCACCAGCGAAAAGCTCGTCACATGGTCGTCATGCTCGTGGTCGTGATCGCCATCGAGGAAATCCGGCTCGATCTCCAGGACGCGATCGAGATCGAAGGCGCCGCGATTGAGCACCTGGTCGAGCGGTACGTCGCAGCGCGTCGACTGCCTGATCGTCGCAGTCGGGTTGATCTTGCGGATGCGGGCTTCGACCGCGGGCAACTCCTCGGCCGTCACCAGGTCCGTCTTGTTGAGAATGACGATGTCGGCGAAGGCGAGCTGCTCCTGCGCCTCGTGAGCCTTGTCGATCTCGCCAAGTAAATGTTTCGCGTCGACCACGGTGACGATGGCGTCCAGCTTGGTCTTCTGGCGAACGTCGTCGTCGACGAAGAAGGTCTGGGCGACGGGCGCGGGGTCGGCGAGACCGGTGGTCTCGACAAGGATCGCGTCGAACCGATCCTTGCGCCGCATCAGCCCCTCGATGATGCGGATCAGATCACCCCGGACGGTGCAGCAGATGCAGCCATTGTTCATCTCGAACACTTCCTCGTCGGCGTCGACGATGAGGTCGTTGTCGATGCCGACCTCGCCGAATTCGTTGACGATGACGGCGTATTTCTTGCCGTGCTGCTCGGAGAGGATGCGGTTGAGCAATGTCGTTTTGCCGGCGCCGAGGTAGCCGGTAAGCACCGTGACGGGCGTTTGTTCAGCAGGTTGGGCGGACATGGTCATCTCCTGTTGTTCGTTTGGTCAGTTGGTCAGGGCGCGCGCCAATTGGGTCGCGCCCGTCCTGAAAGTGTCTGCAACAGCCGAGGCGAGCTGCCTCAGCGCCCGGCCTGCCTTGATCGGCTTGCCGTCGAGAGCGGCTTCAAAGAGCTCCCGAACCGGCTCAGGGTCGATGCCGTCGGTGATGAAGACGAGGCGGGTACAGCGATCCGCGCTTGGCCAGGCGTCGAGGATTGCCGGCGGGTAGATGACGTGCTGGACCACATGAATGACGCGGGGGCGTTCCGGCTCATCGCGGTCGTGCACAAGACCCTTGACCCTCAGCAGTCGGGGTCCCGCGGACATCGACAGCAGGTCTAGAAACCTTCGGAATGCGTCTCGTCCGATCGGCAGCTCGCGGGTGATCGCAAAGGTGCGGATTCGTCCGCCGTGACGTGCAAACGGAGATGCTCCCGGCTTGGCGGTCCCGTTCGAACCGTGACCGCCATCACCGCGGATGGCTTCCTCGAGCGCCAGCCAGCCGATCACGTCATCGCCGAGCGATGCGGGTGCATAGACGCGTCGCTGAAAGAGCCCGGCTGGATCGAATCCGCCCTGGTGGGAGTCGTCGATCGGCGCAGCCGGATTGAGCGCGGTCAACCGTACCCTCAGGCTCTCTATATCCCGGATCGTGGCCGGATCGCGCGCCAGATCGGACTTCGTCAGAACGATGCGGTCGGCGAAGGCGATCTGCTTGGCTGCCTCAAAATGGTTTTCGATCGACAGTTCACCGGTGACGATGTCGACGAGGGTGACGACGCCCGCGAGTTCGTAGTTTCGAGCGACAAGATGATCGCGCAGACCAAGAGCCGGCGCGCCGCCCGGCATAAGCTGATTCACAAGCGGCGCTGGATCGGCAAGCCCGGTCGTCTCGATGATGACACGGTTGAAGAAGACCTCGCCAGCTTGCGTAAGGACGTGAAGCTCGTGAAGCGTCCATCGAATGTCGCTGCCGATCGTGCAACAGAGGCATCCTGTTGTCGTGCGGGCAACCTGCGTCTCGCCGACGCGCACAAGATCATGGTCGAGCGCGACATCTCCGAATTCGTTGATGATGACAGCCGTGTCGCAAAAGGCGGGATCGGCGAACAGCCGGTTGAGAAGCGTCGACTTTCCGGCGCCGAGAAAGCCGGTCAACACGAAGACCGGTGTCTTATCCATGGGCGCAGGTCACGCACAGGCCCGACAACTCGACGGTGGCGGCCTTCGTGCGAAAGCCTTCCTTCCTGGCAAGTCGGCGCAGCACGCACTCCAGCGCATCATCATGGAACTCTTCGGCCCGCCCGCATTTCGTGCAGATCGCAAAGATCGCATGACCGTCTGAGCCGCACCCGGCGCGCGTGCAGAGCGCGAAGGCGCTGAGGCTCTCGATCTTGTGGGCGGTGCCGTCTTCGATGAGTTGTTCCAGGGCGCGATACACCTGGAGCGGAGAGCGCAGCCCATCCTCACGCAGAAGCTCAAGCAGTTCGTACGCGCTCATCGGCTTTTGGGCTTGCTCCAAAGCCTCGAGCACGAGCTGACGATTCCGCCCGTGTCTGCGGTTCGTGGCTTCAGGCGGGGCTGTGA
Organism: Mesorhizobium sp. M0923; assembly: GCF_040319365.1. Lineage (NCBI taxonomy): Bacteria > Pseudomonadati > Pseudomonadota > Alphaproteobacteria > Hyphomicrobiales > Phyllobacteriaceae > Mesorhizobium > Mesorhizobium sp. M0923. The sequence continues at coordinate 156,903 of NZ_JAMYNW010000006.1, forward strand.
TGGTGGTGCTCATGGGGTGATGATATAACGTTTTCGATTTGACGAACGTAATAACATAACGTAGTCGACCGTCAAGAGCGGGAGCCGCATCGGCTTCCGCAGGGACGGAACGAATGTCTGCATGCGTGAATTTTGAGAACCTGACGCTGGGCTATAACAGCCACCCGGCGGTTCATCACCTGAACGGGGTGGTCGCCAAGGGGTCGCTGACGGCGGTGGTCGGGGCCAACGGTTCCGGCAAGTCGACTCTGATGAAAGGCATCGTCGGCATCCTGAAGCCGATGGCCGGCGCATGCACCGTCGCGCCGGGCGTGAAGCTCGCCTATCAGCCCCAGCAATCGGAACTGGACCGCTCCTTTCCTGCCCGTGTCGTCGACTTGGTGTCGCTCGGCCTGTGGCCACGGCGCGGTCTTCTCGGCCGCTATCGTCCGGAGGACCGTGAAGCGGTCTCGCAGGCGCTGTCGGCGGTCGGAATGGAAGGTTTCGAGAGGCGGCCGATCGACACGCTGTCGGGCGGGCAGTTGCAGCGCGCGCTGTTCGCGCGCGTGCTGGTGCAGGATGCGGACCTCATCCTGCTCGATGAGCCGTTCAACGCAATAGATGCGCGAACCGTGTCCGACCTGATCGATCTCATCAAGCGCTGGCAGGGAGAACAGCGCACCATCATGGTCGTTGTCCACGATCTCGATCTCGTGCGGCAGCATTTTCCGGACGCCTTGCTCTTGGCCCGCCGTCCCGTGGCCTGGGGCGACGCACGAAAAACGCTCGCACCCGAGAATCTACTGCGCGCGTGGGAGTTCCACGAGGCATGGGATGAGGATGCGCCATGGTGCGCGCCCGAAGAACATGTCCCCAGCGACGCGCATGCCCACGATCATCATCTTGCGCATGGTCATCACGATCTGCCGCACCCCGGTCCCGTCGAGCAGCCGGCGCAAGCGGGCAATGCCGGTCACAGAGGCGCGGCCTGATGCTTGCCGTCTATGACTACCTGATCGCACCGTTCGTTGAGTTCGCCTTCATGCAGCGGGCACTCGCTGGAGCGTTGATGCTGTCGGTCAGCGCCTGCCCGGTCGGTGTGTTCCTGATGCTTCGGCGCATGAGCCTTACCGGGGACGCCATGGCCCACGCGATCCTGCCCGGCGCAGCCACCGGTTTCCTGCTTTATGGCCTGCAAATCGTTCCGATGACGCTTGGCGGACTGGCCGCCGGCGTCATCGTGGCGCTCGGTGCCGGTGCCGTATCCCGCCTGACGATACAGAAGGAGGATGCCTCGATGGCCGCCTTCTATCTGATCTCGCTGGCGCTTGGCGTACTGATCGTATTGCTGCGCGGCTCGAATGTCGATTTGATGCACGTGCTGTTCGGCACGGTGTTGGCCCTGAACAACGATGCATTGAGCCTGATCGGCACGATCACGGTTGTGACTTTGGCGGCCCTTGCGATCTTCTGGCGCGGTCTGGTCGCGGAATGCCTTGATCCGCTGTTCCTGCGCTCGGTCTCGCGTCTCGGACCGCCGGTCCATTTCATCTTTCTGGGACTGGTCGTGCTGAACCTCGTCGGCGGCTTCCAGGCGCTCGCACGCTGCTGTCGGTCGGCCTGATGATGTTGCCGGCCGCGGCCGCGCGCTTCTGGACCTCGCGCGTCGAGCCCATGTGCCTGCTGGCGGTCGTGATCGGCGCCGCCTCCTGCATCTCCGGCCTACTCCTTTCCTACCACGCCTCGCTGCCCTCGGGGCCGGCGATCATCCTGTCGGCGGGTGTGGTCTATCTGCTTTCCATTTTTGCCGGCACGCGTGGCGTTCTCGCCACGCGCGTCCGGCACTCATCCCACCGCACCGCCTGAACAAAGGAGTCGATCGAATGTCCAGAATGCTGAAGCTTGCCGCCGCCGTGAGCGTCATAACATCGTTTCCCGCCGGACTTGCCACCGCCTCGGCCGAGAATCTGAAGGTCATCGCCAGCTTCTCGATCATCACCGACTTCGCGAGACAAGTCGGCGGCGACCGCGTCGACATCACCACGCTGGTGGGACCGAACGGCGACGCTCATGTCTACTCACCCAAGCCGGCAGATGCCGCCGCCGTCGGCGCCGCCGACGTGGTGCTGGTCAACGGCCTCCAGTTCGAGGGTTTTTTGCAGCGTCTCGTCGAGGCGAGCGGCACCAAGGCGCCGGTCGTGGAACTGACCGAGGGCGGCGAGGTGTTGCGTAACGCCGAGGAAGAACACCATCACGGCGGCGAGGAAGCCAAGGAGGGCGAAGAGGGCCACGACCACGCCGCCGAGGAGGCAAAAAGAAGGGCACGATCACGGCCATGAGAAAGGTCATGGCCATCACCATCATGGCGAATATGATCCGCATGCTTGGCAATCGGTCCATAATGCCGAGGTCTATGTGAAGAACATCGCCGATGCCTTCTGCACGGCCGACGCGGCCGGCTGCGACACTTACAGGGCCAATGCCGAGGCCTATGGCGAGAAGCTCGAGGCACTGGAGACGGAGATCAAGGCGGCCGTGGCCGATATCCCCGAAGGCAAGCGGGTCGTGATCACCTCGCACGATGCCTTCGGCTATTTCGAGCATGAATACGGCATCAAGTTCCTCGCGCCCGAAGGTGTGTCGACGGAATCGGAAGCCTCAGCCGCCGACGTCGCCGCACTCATCAAGCAGATCAGGGAAGACAAGGCTTCGGCGATTTTCGTCGAGAACATCACCAATCCACGCCTGGCCGAGCAGATCGCCAGCGAGACTGGCCTGAAGGTTGGCGGTGAACTCTATTCCGATGCGCTGTCGGACGAGAGCGGACCGGCACCGACCTACATCGACATGATCAAGCACAATGTGAGGACGATCAAAGGCGCCATCCTCGGAAGCTGAGCGCTTGCGCGCGATTGGAAAAGGCGGAGCAAATCCGCCTTTTTCTTCGGATCAACTCGGTTATGTAATAACATTAAGGAGAGAAAGATGAAGTTGAAGTTCGCGTCAGCCACGGCAGTCGCTCTGGTCCTTTCACTGTCGGCAGGAACTGCCCATGCGGAGGACGTCACCGCATGGCGTCTTTTCGTCACCGACCGCGAACAGCCGAAGGTGACCGTCATAGATGCCGTCAAGGGCGAGGTGCTCGATACTTTTGCGCTCAAGGGTCCCGCATCGCTCTACCGTAGCACGAGCGGCCGCACCGTGTTCGCGGTGCAGGGCGATGCTGGCAGCGTCACGTCGATCTCGAGCGGCATCTCCTTCGATGACCATGGTGACCACGGCGACATCGACGTCGAGGCGCCGAAGCTGACGGGCACCGAGATTGCAGGTGAGAAGCCCTCGCACTTCGTTGAGCATGACGGCGTGTTCGCCGCTTTCTTCGACGGTGAAGGTGTCGGCAGGATCATTTCGGAGAAGGCAGCGCTGGAGGGGAAGTCCGAGTTCAGGGAAGTGAAGACCGCCGCGCCGCAGCACGGCGTCGCAGTCGCCTATGGCTCGCATGTGCTGTTGTCGGTGCCGAACAAGGAAAAGCCGGACGAGCTCCCGGTCGGTATCGGGACCGTTGACGCCACCGGCAATCAGGTCGACGAGACTGCCGCCTGCCCTGACCTCCATGGCGAGGCCTCGTCGGGCAATATTCTGGCCTTCGCCTGTGCAACGGGTCTGCTCGTCGTCACGCATGGGGACGGAGCGCCGGAGATCCAGCATCTACCTTATGCGGACAGTCTGCCGGACGGCAAGTCCACGACGCTGATCGGTGGTCGCGGACTGCAATATTTCCTCGGCAATTACGGCCCCGACAAGGTGGTGCTGATCGACCCGACAGCTAAAAGTGACGCTTTCCGCCTGATCGAGCTGCCGACGCGCCGCGTGCATTTCGCCGTCGATCCGATCCGGGCGAAGTTCGCTTATGTCTTTACCGAGGACGGCCAGTTGCACCAGCTCGATGTGGTGTCCGGCACGATCACCCAGTCGCTCAAGCTGACCGGTCCATACTCGATGGAGGGTCACTGGAACGATCCTCGTCCGCGTGTCGCAGTCGCCGGCGACAAAGTCGTTGTCACCGATCCGCTGAAGGGCGTCCTGCACCTAGTCGATGCTGCTACCTTCGCCAAGGCAGGCGAGATCGCCGTCGAAGGCAAGCCCTACAACATCGTGGCCGTCGGCGGAAGCGGCAAGGTCCACGATCAAGAAGCTGAGAAAGATCCCGCACATAGCCACGATCCGGCGGTCCAGCAGATCTATAAGGGCTACTTTGAGGACGGGCAGGTGAAGGACCGCGCCCTGTCGGACTGGGCCGGGGAATGGCAGTCGGTCTATCCCTATCTGCAGGATGGGACACTCGATCCGGTCATGGCGCACAAGGCAGAGGGCGGCGACCAGAGCGCCGACGAGTATCGCGCCTATTACGAAATCGGCTATCGGACCAACGTCGAGCGGATCAAAATCGATGGCGACACGGTAACCTTCTTCGAGGGCGGGAAGCCGCTCGAAGCCCGCTATGTCAGCGATGGCCATGAGATCCTGACCTACAAGAAGGGCAATCGTGGCGTTCGCTTCATCTTCAAGAAGACCGAAGGTGACGCAGCAGCGCCAGAATACATCCAGTTGAGCGACCACAAGATCGCGCCCGAGGCAGCCGACCACTATCACCTCTACTGGGGCAACGATCGTGCGGCCCTGCTGGAGGAAGTGACGAACTGGCCGACCTACTATCCATCCTCCCTGAACGCGAAGGAGATCGTGAGCGAGATGATGGCGCACTGACCGCAGCGTCTTTCGCTCTCGTTTGCGCCCGCGCCACACAGGCCGGGCGCGCTCCTTCCATACGTCCGTCAGTCCAAGAGGCCGCCATGCTCGACACAGCCAAACCTCAAAACCGTCTTCCCGTCACCGTGCTCTCCGGTTTTCTCGGCGCCGGGAAAACTACTCTTTTGAACCACGTCCTCAACAACCGAGAAGGTCGCCGTGTCGCCGTCATCGTCAACGACATGAGCGAGGTCAACATCGATGCCTCGCTCGTGCGCGATGGTGGCGCGAATCTCTCCCGGACGGATGAGAAGCTGGTCGAAATGACCAATGGCTGCATTTGCTGCACGTTGCGCGACGACCTCCTGAACGAAGTGCGTCGCCTCTCCCAGGAAGGTCGCTTCGACTATCTGCTGATCGAGGGCACTGGCATCGCCGAGCCGCTGCCGGTCGCCACCACCTTCGATTTCCGCGACGACAACGGCGAAAGCCTGTCGGACGTCTCCCGCCTCGATACGATGGTGACGGTCGTCGATGCGGCCAACCTTTTGAAGGACTATTCCTCGCAGGACTTTCTGCGCGACCGCGGCGAGACGGCCGGAGAGGGCGACGACCGCGCCCTGGTCGACCTGCTGGTCGAGCAGATCGAGTTCGCCGACGTCGTCGTGATGAACAAGGTCTCGGACGCCGAGCCGCACGATCTCGACCTTGCCCGCAAGATCGTCCGCTCGCTCAATCCGGATGCGGAGCTGATCGAAGTCGACTTCGCGCAGGTGCCGCTCGACAGGGTTCTCAACACCGGCCGGTTCGATTTCGAGAAGGCCGAGCAGCACCCGCTCTGGTTCAAGGAACTGAACGGCTTCAAGGACCACGTTCCCGAGACCGAGGAATACGGCATCCGGTCTTTCGTCTATCGCGAGCGGCGGCCGTTTGACCCGATGAAACTCAAAGCCTTTGTCAATAAGTCATGGCCTGGCGTCGTGCGCGCGAAAGGTTTCTTCTGGCTGGCCACACGTCCGCACTATGTCGGCGAAATCAGCCAGGCCGGCGCGCTCATTCGCACCGGCAAGCGCGGCCTGTGGTGGGCCTCGGTGCCGAAGCACCAGTGGCCGGACCATCCTGAATGGAAGGCCAGCATGAAGCCCTATCTCGACCCGATCTGGGGCGACCGTCGGCAGGAGATCGTGTTCATCGGCTGCGACCCGATGGACGAGCAGCAAATCCGTGCGGAGCTGGATGCCTGCCTCGTCGAGGAAAAGGACTTTTCACCTGGGCGGTGGCGCGACCTCCCGGATCCATTTCCAAGCTGGGAAAGACAGGCAGCATGACCAGGATTGCCGGAGGGGCGGGTCCGACATCGACCGAAACCATTCACAAGAAAGGCATCGGTCGGGCAATGCGCCGCTTCCCTGCGGGGTTTGGCGTCACCATCCTTCTGGTGGCGTCGATCTTCACCGGCGCAATGCTCGGGCGCATCTCTCCGACGACCGGCGAGGTCCTTGGCGGTTAGGTCGACTATACAGTGCTGCTGCTCGTCGGCCTTCTGATCCTCGAGGTTCGGTTCGAGACGCTGCGCAAGGGCCGGTCGAATATCCGCTTTCTCTCGATCGCCTGGATATCGAACTTCGTTTTCGTGCCTGCAATCGGATTTGTGATCGCATCCCTGTTCCTGTCCGGGCAGCCGCTTTTCTTCACCGGGCTGGTCATCTATTTCATGGCGCCCTGTACCGACTGGTTCCTCGGCTTCACCCGCCTTGCCAAGGGAAACACGGCGCTCGGTGCCGTGCTGCTGCCGATCAACATGATCACGCAGCTCCTGCTCTATCCAGTCTACCGTTACCTCTTCGCGGAGGGCGTCGCACCGGTCGGCGCCAGCGCGAACGAGGATACGCTACTTCAATGGTTCCTCGCCCCGTTTGCGACCGCCATTGTGCTTCATCAGATCTTGAAAGCCGTCCTACTGCCGGCACTCTTCTCCCGGTTGCTCGCATGGGTGGGCGTTGCGATCCCCTTCGTGATCGCGCTTCTCATAATGGAGATATTCGCTCGCAATATCGGTGTCATGATCGAACATGCCTCCATCTTTGCAATCATGCTGGCGGCGATCTTCCTGTTCTTCGTCGCCACATTCGTCGTCGGGGAAGTCGTCTCGAAGATCACCGGGCTTCGTATCCGGAGCATGCATTGCTGACCATGACCACGGCGGCACGCAATGCACCGATAATGCTGGGCCTGACGGCCATCGCCATGCCCGACCAGCCACTGGTCTATGCCGCAATGATTTTGAGTGGCCGATGGTGTGCCATGTGCCACTTCACGGTGCTTTGTGCTGCCTTATTTGCGGAGCGCGCTAAGAAAGCAATGCCGATTCGGTCGACCAACAAGCAGTTCCAAGATACGAGCGCGAGGTAAACGTTGGAAACGCCCAATTGTCGTGGCCGAATGCGTCATGCCACTGCACCATGTCGTGCGGGAGGAAGATGGACGGCGGATATTCGCGAGCCAGGAGACCTGCCGTCACATATCGATCCATCGTCACGGGCGGGGAAGCCCGGAACAGGAGCATGAAATGAAGATCACCAGCGCCTCGCGGCGTGGACCGACGCTGCCTTTCCCGAAACCTGTCGATTGTTCGATCGTGCGGACGGCCTGACCGTCCTTCCGATCGTCACGACTCGCGCGGCTTCCAATCCGTATTCGGGGATAGTCCATGACATCGTTTTTCAAGACGCCGCTGCGTGCGGCTCTCCTTGTCGCTTCTTTCGCGCCAGCTACCTTTGCCGCCCAGGCCCAAGCTGCCGAAACCACCTATCCGCTGACGCTGGAAAACTGCGGCCACCAGATCACCTTCCAGAAGGCGCCGGGGCAAACCGTCTCGATCGGCCAGAGCAGCACCGAAATCCTCTATCTGCTGGGCCTCGCTGACAGAGTCGTGGGTACCGCGCTCTGGGTCGGCCCGGTCTTGAAGGACTACGAGGAGGTCAATTCCAAGATCGACCGTCTGGCAGACAACGATCCGAGCTTCGAGAGCGTGCTCGCCAAGAAGCCGGACATCATCGCCGTCCAGTTCCAGTGGCAGGTCGGTCCGGAGGGCGTGGTGGCCAAGCCGGAGCAGTTCGAGGAACTGGGTATTCCGGTCTACACTTCGCCGTCCGATTGCGTCGGCAAGGAGAACTCTGCGGCAAGCGACGGCGTGCGCCACCAGGTCTTCACCATGGATCTCGTCTATAAGGAGATCCGCGAACTGGCGCAAATCTACAACGTCCAGGACAAGGGCGAAGAGGTGGTCGCCGACCTGAAGGAACGTGAAGAAGCGGCCCGTGCCAAGGGCGCGTCAGCCGAGGGCAAGCTTTCGGCCGTCTTCTGGTTCTCGAGTGCCGCCGATGCCGATCCGTATGTCGCGGGGAAGAATGGCGCGCCGGGCTACATCATGTCGGCACTCGGTATCGAAAACATCATCAAGGCCGACGACGAATGGCCGACGGTGGGCTGGGAAACGATCGCCAAGGCTGATCCGACGATGATCGTTGCAGGCTCGATGGGGCGCCGCCGCTATCCGCTCGACAGCCTTGAGGCCAAGCTCGAGTTCCTGAAGAGCGATCCTGTTACGACCCTGATGCCGGCGGTGAAGGATGGCCATGTCTTCGACATGGACGCACAGGCCATGAACCCCACGATCCGCACGATTGAGGGCATTGAGGCGCTGGCCGATGCTATCGCCAAAGCGGGCCTCGCCAAATGAGCCTGACGCTGACATCGATCGGACGAACAGGCGCGGCTTTCGCCGCGCTCGCCATCCTGCTGACGGCCCTCTGGATGGGAGCGGCGATCGGCGAGACGGCCGTTCCGTTCTCAACCGTGGCACAGACGGTAGCAAACCGGCTTTGGAATGCAGGCTATCCTTTGGAGCCGATCGACGAAGGCATCATCTGGAGCTATCGCCTCAGCAGGGCGGTTGTCGCCGCCGCCTGCGGTGCCGCACTTGCACTGTCCGGCGCCGTGCTGCAATCGCTGCTGCGCAATCCGCTGGCCGACCCTTACACTCTCGGCATCTCCGCCGGCGCCTCGACGGGTGCTGTCAGCGTTGCGATCCTCGGGTTCGGAGCCGGCATGCTGACGTTGCCACTCGGCGCCTTCCTCGGTGCGATCATCGCCTTCGTGCTGGTCAGCGTGCTGGCGGTGAAGGCAGGGCGCGGCACGGCGACGATCATTCTCGCGGGCGTGGCCGGCTCGCAGCTCTTCAATGCGCTCACCTCGTTTATCGTCACCAAGGCGGCGACGGCGGAACAAGCCCGCGGCATCATGTTCTGGCTGATCGGAAACCTCTCCGGCGTGCGCTGGCCGGATGCCTGGCTGGCTGTACCGGCCGCGCTCGTCGGCCTCGTCGTCTGCCTCTGGCATGCGCGCGCTCTGGATGCCTTCACGTTCGGCTCGGAATCGGCCGCTTCGCTCGGCATCTCGGTCAGGCGCACCTATCTGGCTTTGGTCGGCGTCTCGGCGATGATGACCGCCGTCATGGTCTCCATCGTCGGTTCGATCGGCTTCGTCGGTCTGGTCATCCCCCATGCGGCGCGCATGCTCGTCGGCGTCCGCCACGGCGTCTTGCTTCCCGCAGCCGCGCTGATCGGAGCCGTCTTCATGATCGTTGCGGATATTCTGTCGCGGACGCTGATTCCCGGCCAGGTGCTGCCGATCGGCGTGATCACCGCGCTCGTCGGCGCTCCCGCCTTCGCACTCATTCTCGGACAAAGGAGGGGCCGCGCATGACGCTCTCGGCCAGAAACGTCTGGTGGTCCGCCGGTGGAATGGAGATACTCAGGAATGTCTCGCTGACCGTGGAGGCCGGCGAGTTTCTCGGAATCGTCGGTCCGAACGGTTCCGGCAAGACGAGCCTGATGTCGTTGCTTGCCGGCATCCGCAAACCGAAGTCGGGCGAGGTCCTCCTGGAGGGCGCGCCGATCGGGGCTCTTTGCCGGCGTGTCATTGCGCAACGTCTTGCACTGGTCGAGCAACAGGCGGAAACCGGGGAACGGATCACGGCGCGGCAGGCGGTCGAACTCGGTCGTACCTCCTATCTCGGACCGTTGTCGCCATGGTCGTCGCAAGATTGTCACATCGTCGATGCGGCGCTTGAAAACGTCGACATGGCGCATCTCGCCGGCAGGCTCTGGCACACGCTTTCCGGCGGCGAACGACAGCGCCTGCACATCGCCCGCGCGCTTGCACAGGAGCCGAAGATCCTTCTGCTCGATGAACCGACCAATCATCTCGACATCGGTCACCAGATCCGTCTTCTCGATCTGGTCCAGCGCCAGGACCTGACGGTGGTCGCGGCGCTCCACGATCTGAACCACGCCGCCATGTTCTGCGACCGGATCGCAGTCATGCAGGGTGGCCGGCTGGTGGCGCTCGGCCCGCCCCAGGAGGTGCTGACCGAGGACCGTGTCCGGGACGTGTTCGGCGTGGATGTCGAGATCGAACAGGATTGCGACGGCGTCTGCCATATCCGTTTTCGGGCGCGGCGTCCGCAGGCACGGTCCGATGTCGTCCGTTCGGCAAGGCGTGCCGCCGTGGGAGCCTGACGCGATGGAGATGCGCAACTATCACCTGAAGGAAGATATTCGCGAATACTGGTCAAAGCGTTCAGCGACGTTTGATCTCGCGTTCGGTCACCGCATTCCGCCGGGCCCGGAATTGGACGCCTGGGCGGCGGCGGTAGACTCTGCGATCGGGCCGGGCCCGCAGAAGGTGCTGGAACTCGCCTGCGGCACAGGCGAGGTGACGAATGTCCTGCTCTCGCTGGACCACGAAGTGACGGCGCTCGACTTCTCGGAAGCCATGCTCGGCGTGGCCCGTGCGAAGCACGCCGGCAACGCGCGGGTACGTTTCGTTCTCGCCGATGCCGAGCGCACCATGGAACCCGACGACAGCTATGACGCGGTTATCTGCCGGCATCTCGTCTGGACGCTGACGGAGCCCGAACAGGCGCTCGCCGACTGGTTCCGGGTGCTGAAACCGGGCGGAAAGCTGCTCGTCTTCGACGGTGACTGGACGAAACCGACGCGCGTCGGACGGCTGGCTTCGCTGGCCGTCCGGTGGATAGAGCACTTCATCGGCCACGATCCATATTATGACGGTGCCATGAGCGAGAAGCATGCTGACGTCATGACACGTCTGCCCTTCTGCGAGGGTCTGACGGCGGAACGCCTTCAGCCCCTGGTGCAAGCTGCAGGCTTCGAAAACGTGGGGCTTCCCTCGCACCGGTCGATCGCCATCGCTCAACGGAAGACCGCGGACCTGAGGAACAGGCTTCGGACCCTGTTCTACCGTCGCTTCATTCTCGTTGCTTCACGTCCTATCGGCACAGCGCCAGGACAACCAGAATTCACTCGCTGACGGTTACAAAGGCTCTTACGTGAAATACAGTCTTGCATCATACATTTCAGCGGCATTTGTCGCTTCGACTCTGTATCCTTCGGCGGGGTTCGCCCAGGAAACGCACTATCCGTTGACGATCGAGAACTGCGGCCGCACGCTCATCTTTGACAAGGCGCCAGAGCGCGCCGTCGCGGATGGACAGAATTCGGCGGAAGTGTTCTACCTTCTAGGCCTCGGCGACAAGGTGGTGGGCACCGCCCTTTGGATCGGGCCGGTGCTCGAGGGGTTCGAGGAGGTGGACGCGCGCGTTCCCCGCATTGCCGAACTCGATCCTAGTTTCGAGGGAATCCTGGCAACGAAGCCTGATTTCATCACGACGCAGTTCCAATGGCAGATCAGTTCGGAAGGCGTGGTGGCAAAGGTCGAACAGTTCGAGGAACTGGGTATTCCGGTTTATACGGCGCCCGCCGATTGCCATCTCAAGGGCAAGCAGGCCACCGGCGAACCGCCGAAGTTTTCGATGCAACTGACCTATCAGGAAATCCAAGAGATCGCGCGTATCTTCAATGTCTCCGGTCGTGGTGCAAAGGTCGTAGCCGGCCTGAAAGCGCGCGAGCAGACGGCAAAGGCCCGGATTGCGTCGCTGAAAGGTGAGGTATCGGCCGTCTTCTGGTACTCCAGCGCCAAGCTGAATTGCGGGCGACACCCAGATTGGACTTGGTCTGCTCGATCGCGAGCCCGGCCAGCTTGAGGTCGTTTATTTCCTGGGCAAAGCGAGCGCGCAGCCGATCGGTGATCAGCCCTTGCGAGAGCGTTGTGTTGAGCTTGGTGATCGCGGTGGAGGTTGTGTTTTGAGCGCGTTCTCCAAAGCATCGATCTGCTTGCGCCGCTCGATCTCCGCGATGAGGTCCTCGGCGACGCCCGCTAGCCACTGCTGGTCCTTTAGTGCGGTGAGTTCAGCGCGACGCGCTTGTCGCCCGGGGTCCTCGTCCGCGGCTATCAAGCCGAATAGGACTAGGCTGTGGGCCTGTCGGACGAAAACGGCCTCCTCGAAGCGTTGTCCGGCATCCGCCCGCTCGAAGTCGTCAAGCTTTACATCGCTGCCTTGAGCGGTTTGCCACCGCCGGCGCCAGCTTTCTTCCCGCGGAAACCCGGCTGCTGCGAAATAAAGCAGCGGATCCAGATCGATCTTGCGCCGGGAGGGGAAAGCGAGAGCACCACCGGCGCGTACGCGATCTGCGCCCTGCATCTTGCCTGGTAAATAGAGCCTCGACGTTTCCGTGTGGGTTTCGTCGCCCTGGCGGTCGTACTCGCGACGGTGGCCGCTCCAAGCCAGGTAATCCGAAAGTCGGTAGCCGGCGACCTTATCATCGATGATGACTTCGTCGGCCTCGGTTACACTGAATTGGTCGGCCGCGCGATCCGCCGCGTCGGCAAGTCGGTAATAGCCGGGGTGGGCGGCGATGAACTCATTTGCCGTATGTGCTACCCCCTCAATCATGGCCCCGGGGGCGGCCCTAGCAGCCTTCCTCATCGCTGAAACATAGGCAGGGTCATAAAGCGTATCGGCATCCGCCTGCAGAATAACACCTCGCGCGCTGCGCGTTCACTGGCGACGAGAACACCGCGACGCCGGGGTGGGACGTAGCCGCGCTCGGTTTCGTGTGCGAGGAACACCCTGTCTGGACTCGCGCGTTGGATCGCTTCCATTACCTCCAAGGTTCGATCTGCGGAACCGTTATCGACCAGGATCAGGGTCGCGTCCGCTGGCGTCGAAACATCGGGCCAGCGAATGGCTCTGGGAACGAGCTTCAGCGGAAGTCTTTTCCCCCCAGACGCAGAACTTTAAACGTCTATTTCTATGGAATTTATAGAATTTAGTCTTGGATGAGAACTCGTCATTGCCCGCTGCGTCCTGGCGGGCCCTTACCTGATTGGCCAAATCGCAATTAGCGATTTCGGCTGCCGAGCAAGACAGCCCGCCATTACCTATGACGGCGGGTTACCCACGTCACCAAATCCCATCCGCCGATCGCTGCGCGGCCGGTGCACGGCGGAGCGTTGCAAGCAGCGTGCCGTTCAACAGATTGGAGACTTTCATGACTAAGCCCACCCTCGTCGATCAGATCATCCCGGACACCGATGTCATCCCGCTTACCGGCCGTGTCGGTGCTGAGATCAAAAACGTCCGCCTTGCCGGCGATCTGCCTGCGCAGACAGTCACTGCGATCAACCAGATCCTGTTGCGGCACAAGGTCGTCTTCTTCCGCGATCAGGCGCATCTCGATGATGCCGAGCAGGAAAGCTTTGCCCAGCGCCTCGGTGATCTCGTCCCCCATCCGACCGTCGGCGCCATCAAGGGAACGGCGTCCATCCTGGATCTCGATTCCAGTCGCGGCGGCGGCCGCGCCGATCAATGGCACACCGACGTCACCTTCGTGGATGCCTATCCGAAATTCTCCATTCTGCGTGGCGTCGTCATCCCGGCGGCAGGCGGCGACACGATCTGGTCGAACACCGCTGCGGCCTACGACAGCCTGCCGACCGAGTTGCAGCGTCTCGCCGACACGCTCTGGGCCGTACATAGCAACGTCTATGACTACGCCGCAGTTCGACCGCGCGCGACCGCCGAGGAGAGGAAGCACTTCGACGAAGTCTTCACCGGCACGATCTACGAGACGGAGCACCCGGTGGTCAGGGTGCATCCGGAGACCAGCGAGCGCACCCTGCTTCTTGGCAACTTCGTTCAGCGCCTGGTCGGCCTCTCGAAGAGTGATTCGCAACGGCTCTACGAGGTTTTCCAATCCTACGTCACCGCGCCGGAAAACACCGTGCGCTGGCGTTGGAAGGCCGGCGACGTGGCGATTTGGGACAACCGCGCCACGCAGCACTACGCGGTCAATGACTATGGCGATCAGCACCGTGTCGTGCGGCGCGCCACGGTCGATGGCGATGTTCCAGTCAGCGTCGACGGCCGCCGCAGCGTCACCCGAGTCAAGGTCGCGAAGCCCGCGACGGCCAAGGCTGCCTGAACCCACGACAAAGGAATCACGATCATGAAACTGCGTATCGCCGCGACCATAGCCGCCCTTTTGGCCTCGCTCGCATCCGCATCGGCCGAGGAACTGACCATTCGCTTCGGCTATCCGGGCGTCGGCTTGGACAACCGCCAGTATTCGCAGGGCGACGCGACCTCCTATGCCCGCGCCCGCGAGTGGATCGAGAAGGAATTCGCCAACGACAAGAATATCAAGGTCACCTGGACCTACTTCCGCGGCGCTGGTCCCGCCCTCAATGAGTCGGTGGCGGCCGGTCAGCTCGACTTTTTCCTGCTCGGTGATCTGCCGGCCATCGTCGGCCGCTCGCGTGGCCTCGATCATAAATTTCTGTTCGCCACAGGCCGGCACCAGCCGATCTATCTCGCCGTGCCGGCGGCCAGCGAAATCAAGTCGATCGAGGATGTGAAAGGCAAGAAGGTGGCGCTCTTCAAGGGTACCAATCTCCAGTTGGCCACAGACCGCGTGCTCGCCGTGCATGGCCTCACCGAGAAGGATGTCCGTTTCATCAATCTCGACACCAACGCGGCCGTTCCGGCCCTGACGTCAGGCAATGTCGACGCGGTGTTCGGCGGGCCGGAATATCTGGCGCTCGCCAAGAAGGGCATCGTGAAGATCGTCTACTCGACCAAGGGCGATGATCCGACGCTCGGCCGCAACTCGTCTTACCTGGTGACGACGGAATTCGAAAAGGCCAATCCGGAGGTGACTCAGCGGGTCGTGACCACCTTCATCAAGGCGACCGCTTTCGCCACCGAGCCGGCCAATCGCGACGAGGTGTTCGATGGCTGGTCCCTGTCGGGCTTTCCGAAGGACACCTTCGCGACCGATTTCGATGGGGACACGCTCGCCAATCGGCTCAATCCGCTCATCGATGATTTCGTCATCGCCCGCTACAAGGACCAGGTCGCCGGAGCCAAGGCTTATGGCCTCGTAAAGGGCGACGTCGACGTCGATGCGTGGCTTGAACCCAAATATCTCAACCAGGCGCTCAAGGATTTGAAGCTCGAGAATTTCTGGTCGAGCTACGACGCCAAAGGCGCTGTCGCGCGCCTCGGTGAGCTCGACAAGAAGCAAATCAACTGACGATCTTCTCGGCCCGTCGTCCGCGACAGGCCGAGGGCTCGCCTACGCATATCGAGACGGGAAGCCCATGAGCCTCATTCTTTCGGAAGGCCGTCCCCTCGCGGCCCGCGACGCGGCGTCGCGTGTGCCTCCCATCCTCACCAACATTGCACTCGGCGCATCCTTTCCTCTCGCTCTCCTGCTCGCCTGGACCCTCTCCTCCCGCTATGGCTGGCTGCCGCAGCAAATTCTGCCAGCTCCGAGCCTCGTCTGGGCGACCTTCCTCGACCTCCTGCGCGACGGATCGCTTCTGGACCATACGGTGCAGAGTCTCAGGAGGGTGTTCGTCGGCTTCCTGTTCGGCGCCGTCTTCGGCCTTTCCGTCGGCGCGGCGATCGGTCTCTTGCCGAAGGTTCGCGCCTATGTCTGGCCTGTCTTGACCGCGATCACCCAGGTAAATGTGCTCGCCTGGCTGCCACTGCTCATTCTCCTCATCGGCATAGACGAGGAACTGAAATATGTGTGCATCGGCTGGTCCGCGGCAATCCCGATTATCCTCGGCACATCGCGCGGGATAGCCAATATCCCGCCCGCGCTGGTCGAGCTCGGCCGTGTCCTGAATTTCAGCCGGCGCCAGAATCTGGGCATCATCGTGCTTCCGGCGTCCTTGCCGTCGCTCTTCACCGGCCTTCGCGAGGGGCTGGCGGCGGCCTGGCAGAACCTCGTCATCGTCGAGCTTTTCGCCTCGTTCGAAGGGCTCGGATACCTGATGACCTGGGGACGGCAGCTCTTCCAGCTTGAGCTGGTGATCGTCGCCATGCTGGTGATCGCCGCGATCGGGCTCGCGCTGAACGCGGTCCTTCAGGTGCTCGAGCGCTTCGTCCAGCCGTGGGAACTGGAGACCAGCGATGGCCGCTGAAGTCATCCGGCGCATCGTCGATAGTGCCACGAGCCGCCATTGGCGGACCGTTATCTCGTTTATCGCCGTCTTTCTGCTTTGGGTGGCGTCGACGCGTTTTGGCTGGGTCGATCTCCGCTTTGTGCCATCGCCGGGCGCGGTGTTCGATCGGGCCCGAACCGAGTTCACGACGGGCACGCTCCTCTTCGATATCGCGGAAAGTCTCAGGCGCAATCTGACGGGGTTCACGATCGGTGCCTCGGCCGGCCTGCTGCTCGGCCTTGTCCTCGGCTTTTCACGCACCGTGGAGCGGGTCGTCGGCCCTACCTTGCTCGCCTCGCGCCAGGTCGCCCTCTTCGCTTGGGTACCGCTAATCTCGGTCTGGTTCGGCGGAGCGGACGCCGGCAAGATCGCCTTCATCGCGGTCGCCGCGTTCCAGCCCGTCGTGATCAATACGTGGCAAGGCGTGCGCGGCATCCCGGCGAGCTATCGCGAGCTTTCCGATGCGCTGCTTTTCAGTCGTGTGGATTTTGCCCGGCTCGTCGCCATTCCGGGCGCGCTCCCGGCGATCTTCACTGGCCTCCATGCCGCGCTGATCTATGCATGGCTCGCGACGCTCGGTTCCGAGCTCTTCCTGAACGTCACGCCCGGCATCGGCGGACGATTGAACGAAGGAAGCCAGCTCTTCGAGACAGACCTCCTCTTCCTCGGGATCATCGTGCTTGGCGCGATTGGCCTTTTCTACAACAGCTTAGCCCTTTGGCTGGAAAACTGGCTTCTTCGACGGAGAACCCGATGAACAAGATCGTAACTGCTCCCGCCTTGGTCGGCGATGTCGCGCCGGCTCTCGAGATTCGCGGTGTCGACAAGACTTTCAGGGTTGCCGGGCGAGATGTCCTTGTTCTTGCGGGTATCGACCTGATGGTGAGCCCGGGCGAATTCCTCGGCATCGTCGGGGCCTCCGGTTGCGGCAAGTCCACGCTCTTGCGGCTCATTCTTGGGCTCGACCTCGACTATCAGGGCGAGATCCGGATCGACGGCCGGCCCGTGGAGCGCCCGGGAATCGACCGTTCGATCGTCTTCCAAGACCACCGCCTGCTTCCCTGGCTGACCGTCGAAGCCAATGTGGCTGCTGCGCTTCGACGGAGTCCGTCGAGCCGGGCGAAGAAGGAGGAGGCCGTCCGAGAGCATCTGGAGCTCGTCGGCCTCGAACAATTCGCCAAGGCTTATCCCGCGCAGCTTTCCGGCGGCATGGCGCAACGCGTCGCGATCGCCCGCGCACTGGTCAACCGCCCCCGCTTTCTGCTCCTTGATGAGCCTCTGGGCGCGCTCGACGCATTGACACGGCTCAGGCTTCAGGACGAACTCAAGCGTATCGTCCAGCACGAAGGCACGACGGCCGTTCTTGTCACGCATGACGTCGACGAGGCGGTGCACCTCGGACATCGGGTCGTGGTGATGCAACCGCACCCCGGACGGATTGCAGCCGTGCTGCCGGTCCCCTCGTCGGCGCGCTTCGACCGGTCGTGCGTAGATTTCATTCGCCTCCGCGACGAGGTACTAGAGCTGCTAGGCGTCGAGGCAACGAGCAGGCCGCTGCCGAGCATGGAAAGACGACTGGTCTCGGCAGACTAGAGAGACCGTCAAGCTGTATCCGCTCATTCGAAAATGAATGAGGTGGATCAGAGTGGAAACTGCGGCGGTCTGCCTAGCTGTGAATCCGCTCCGAAGCGTGACCCCCACGCAATTCGCTGCTATGCTCTTGATATCGTGCAAAAGTGTCCAACGAGATAGGGTCACGTCGGCGTCGACCGTGCCCCCTCTGCTTTTCCCACATGCGCAGAAAAATCAACGGGTTTGCCCAAATTCGGATGGATGGGGTCATGCTTCGGGGCCAATTCACAGGTGAGCGCCGCCGTTTCCCGGTGCGGGGCCGCCGTTTTCCTCGCAAGTGCGATGCGAGCTTGATAG
This sequence comes from Mesorhizobium sp. M0923, assembly GCF_040319365.1. NCBI lineage: Bacteria > Pseudomonadati > Pseudomonadota > Alphaproteobacteria > Hyphomicrobiales > Phyllobacteriaceae > Mesorhizobium > Mesorhizobium sp. M0923. The sequence continues at coordinate 174,999 of NZ_JAMYNW010000006.1, forward strand.
CCGCGTGCGATATCCAAGTGGGCACATGCGTCACGACACGTGTGGATAGCAGGTGAATGCCGACCGAACAGATTTTTGCCGGAACGTGTGATTTTTTGACATTCCATTCGTGTCGAAATGTCTCGAACGTGTGCATTGATGTGGCGTCGGTCGGCAGTTTTCCTCCCATTGTTGCCGGCCGATGTTCCCCTCTGGAGGTTTCGACCTTCACTTTGCCGGGCCTGATCGGCCCGGCTTTTTTGTGATGTTGCAGAAGCTCCAACTGACGACCGCGGCAGCAACGAGTCGACCTACGTGTCACCGATACTGACGAGATCGTTTCGACCAGGCCCTTCGCTGAGAGCGCACGAGCGTGACCTGTGCCGGACGCGTCGTGTGAAACCCAGTGTTGCCACATCGCGCGTACCTTACACCGCCGCCAGATAGCACTGCCAGGGTTTCTCCTTAGCCATTCGACTGCCTTTTGAAGCCGATTTTTTCGCTTCAGCAAAGTAGAAAGGGATCAGATTTCTTAAGTCTATAAATTCTGTCGATATTATCAACATGAAGCGGCCGATTAATTGGTGCGATCCGGCGCGGCGGTCTGGATGTCGAGAATGTCATATCTCCTGAGCTTGCTGGACAAGAGTCCCGTTCCCGAGGGATCGAACGCAACCGAAGCGCTCAGCAGGACGGTCGCGCTGGCGCAGAAAGCCGAACAACTTGGCTACAATCGGTACTGGGTTGCCGAGCATCACAGCTCGCCGGGCCTGGCCAGTTCGGCGCCGGAAGTGGTCGTTGCCTCTCTGCTTGCAAACACCAGCCACATCCGTATCGGCTCCGGTGGCGTCATGCTCCAGCACTATGCGCCTTACAAGGTCGCGGAAGTCTTCAACGTGCTGTCGGCGCTGGCGCCGGGGCGTGTCGACCTCGGTGTCGGTAAGGCTCCTGGCGGGCTGCCGCTTTCGACCAAGGCGCTCCAGGCCGGACGTGGCGCCGACGTCAAGCGAGACTTCGCCGATCAGCTTGCCGAACTCGATTCTTTTCTTGTGGGTACGCTTCCTGAGGGTCACCCCCTCGCGGGCGTTGCCGCCACACCTGTACCGCCCGCTCCGCCGGAACGCATACTGCTCGGCGCCAGCGACAATAGCGCCGCGCTGGCTGTCCGCCATGGATGGCAATTCTGCTTTGCCGCCCACCTCAATGGCGACCTTGCCAAGGTGCAAAGCGCATTCGAAGTCTATGAGAAGTCCACCGGCCGCGTGCCGCTGCTGGCTCTCTTCGCTTTCGTAGCGGAGACGACCGAGGCGGCCGAACGCCAGGTGAGTGAACTGCGCGTCTTCAAGGTTCATCTCGCCACGGGCCAGAGCGTCAACCTTCCTTCGCTTGAGGCCGCCGCGGAATTTGCGAGGCAGGCAGGCGTAAGCGAATACCGCGTCGAGGAGAACCGTCCGAGCGTGATCGCCGGGACGCCCGACCACGTCCGCCGCGAGCTGGACCGGCTTCACCAGCGCTTCGGCGTCAAGGAATTCGTCATCGACACGCCAGTCGCCGGCTACGCCGAGCGCCTCGCCTCGATCGAACTTCTTGTCGGCGCCTACCAGAGCGCGGCTGCCTGAAGGAGCAATGCCATGAGCGAAAAGAGCATTAGGTTCGGCGTCATGCTGCACGGGGCGGGCGGGCATATGAACGCCTGGAAACATCCGAGCGGTCCCGCCGACGCCAGCGTCAACCTGCAATTCTACATCGACACCGCGCGCAAAGCCGAAGCTGCAGGCATCGCATTCGCCTTCGTCGCCGACGGCCTCTATATCAACGAGAAGTCGATCCCGCATTTCCTCAACCGCTTCGAGCCGATCTCTATCCTGTCGGCGCTCGCCACGGTCACCTCGAAGATCGGTGTCGCCGGCACTGTTTCGACCTCCTACAGCGATCCCTTCACGGTCGCTCGCCAGTTCGGTTCGCTTGACCTGATCAGCGGCGGGCGTGCCGGCTGGAACGTCGTCACCTCTCCGCTCGAGGGCTCCGGCAGGAACTACAGCCGGCTGCATCCCGACCATGCGCTACGTTACGAGATCGCCGACGAATACCTGAGCGTTACCCAGGGCCTCTGGGACTCCTGGGATGACGACGCGTTTCCGCGGGACCGTGCGACGGGAAAGTTCTTCGAGAAGGAAAAACTCCATCGCCTCGATCACAAGGGGCGCTTCTTCCAGGTCGAGGGCCCACTCAACATCCAGCGTTCTCCCCAGGGCCAGCCGATCATCTTTCAGGCCGGCTCCTCCGACGACGGGATAAAACTCGCCGGCAAATATGCGGACGCCGTCTTCGCCAATGCCCCATCCTTCGAGGCGACACGGACTTTTCGCAACCAGGTCAAGGCAAGCGCGGTCGCGCACGGCCGCTCCGCCGGCGCCGTCCAAATCTTCCCCGGCATCGGGCCGATCGTCGGCGCCACGCGCGAGGAGGCCGAGGCAAAATATGCCGCCATCCGCGACTTGCTGAACGTCGACGAGGCGCTCGCCTATCTCGGCCGCTTCTTTGACCATCACGACTTCAGCCGGTATGCCCTCGACGAACCATTCCCGGAGCTGGGCGATATCGGCCAGAACAGCTTCCGGTCGACCACCGACCGGATCAAGGCCGACGCCAAATCAAAGGGGTCGACGCTGCGGCAAGTGGCGTTGGAGGTTGCGACGCCGAAGCCGCATTTCATCGGAACCGGCGAAGACGTTGCCGCCGAACTCATCCGCTGGATCGAAGAAGGCGCCGCTGACGGCTTCATACTCGGCTTCCCGGTGGTGGCCGAGGGACTGGACGATTTCATCCGTCACGTCATCCCGATCTTGGAAGCGCGCGGCCGTTATGAGCGCGTCCTTGCAGGCAAGACGTTGCGCGATCATCTCGGTCTCCCACGCCGTGAGAGCCGCTATTCCCAACAAGGCGATGGTGGCGCGTTGCGTCAGCTCGCCCGATGACGAGCTGCAGCGCATGAACACTCACGCCTCTGTCAAGGACGCCGTCAGGATCATTGCCGGCATCGGCAATTTTGTCGACGAATTCATCGACCTGCGCCACGATCTCCATCGCCATCCGGAACTGGCCTTCAAAGAGGAACGAACGAGTTCGCGCGTGGCATCCTTGCTTGCCGGCTGGGGGTACGAGGTCTCCACCGGCTTGGCAGGAACCGGCGTGATCGGTACCTTGCGGCGTGGTGACGGAAAAACCCTGGGCATCCGCGCCGACATGGACGCCTTGCCCATCGACGAGCGGACCGGGCTCTCCTATGCCAGTGTCCATCCCGGCGTGATGCACGCCTGCGGCCATGACGGCCACACGACGATCCTGCTGGCTGCCGCGCGCTATCTAGCCGAACGTGGCACTATCGCCGGCACCTTGAACCTGATCTTCCAGCCCGCCGAAGAAATCGGAGCAGGCGCGAAGAAGATGATCTCCGAGCGGCTGTTCGAGCGTTTTCCCTGCGACGCGGTCTTCGGGCTCCACAACTGGCCCGGTGTGCAAGAGGCACAATTCGGTTTCGTGGAAGGCGCCGCGATGGCATCCGTCGATCAGGCCGTCATCCGCGTCGTCGGCAAAGGCGGGCACGGCGCCGAACCGCACAACACTGTCGATCCGGTCCTGGCGGCAGCCCATATCGTGACGGCGCTTCAGAGCGTCGTGGCGCGCAATGTCGACCCGCGCGACATGGCCGTCGTCACGGTGGGCTCGATCCACGGCGGAGCGGCCTCCAATGTCATCCCCGACAGCGTCGAGCTCAAGCTGACCGTGCGGACGTATCGGCCCGACCTCCGGGCCGAACTGCAGCGGCGCATCCCGGCACTCGCCAGGGCGCAGGCAGAAAGCTTCGGCGCCACGGCCGAAGTCCACTATCGGCTCGGCTTTCCGAGCGTCATCAATCATCCCGCCGAGACGAGCTTCGCCCGCCAGGTGGCGCAGCGCTCCTTCGGGCGCGCTGCCGTGGAGGAGGATTTCCGGCCAAGAACCGCGAGCGAGGACTTCGCTTTCATGCTCGAGGCGCGGCCGGGCAGCTACGTTTTTGTCGGCAACGGCGAAAGCGCGCCGCTTCATAGCCCGCTCTACGACTTCAACGACGCAATCATCGCTCCCGCAGCCGCCTACTGGGTAGCGCTGGCTGAAACTTATCTCAACGCATCCTAGCGCAGGTCCAAGCCCATGAGCGACGACTTTTTTCTCTACACCACCCCGCTCGATGACCGTGCAAAGCCGCTGATCGACGAGCTCATCTTCGAATACGACAGCCGCTACGGCGACATCTTCGATCGCGAAGGTGCCGCAGCCGAACTGAACCGTTATCCGCCGGAGGCGTTCGCTCCGCCGCACGGGAACTTCCTCCTCCTCATCCGCGGCGGCGAGACCATCGGCGGTGGCGCCTTCAAGCGGTACGACGACACGACGGCGGAGTTCAAGCGCGTATGGACGCGCCGGGACCTGCGCCGACAGGGACTTGCTCGCAAAGTGCTCGTCGAACTTGAGGCGCAGGCAGAAAGGCAGGGCTACCGGCGCATCTACCTGACGACAGGTTTCCGTCAGCCGGAAGCCGTCGGCCTCTATCTCGGCCATGGCTACACGGCTCTGTTCGACACGACGGCCGACCCGGAAACCTACCGGCACCTCCCTTTCGAGAAGTTCATCGGCAAATCGAGAGTGGAGAGCTTTCTGCCGCGTCGTGACGAAACGCACGCTGCCCGGAGCGCCGCGCGCACCGGTTGATCCACCCGCAACGGAGGGCTCGCTCATGACGATTACCACGGACTTCGGCCGCCCTGATGTGTTCCCGGCCAAACCTGTTGCAAAGGGTGATTATTCCCATTTCAAGATCGTCCCGGCGCGTTATCCCGCGCGCACGTTCGGAACGGTCCTGGCGATCCTGATCATCCTTGCGGTAGCCCATTCGACGCTCACCAACGAACGCTGGGGCTGGCCTGTCTTTGCCGAGTGGTTCTTCGCCGAGCCGGTGCTCGTCGGGCTCGGCCGCACGCTGCTGCTGACCGCGCTTGGCACGATCTTTGGTTTTGCCCTCGGCACCGCGCTGGCACTGGCCCGCGTGTCCGGTTCGCCGCTGCTTGCCGGTGTTTCCTGGACCTATGTCTGGATATTCCGTTCGATACCGCTGATCGTGCTCCTGCTGATCCTCAACAATCTCGGCTATCTCTACGAGACGATCTGGATCGGGGTGCCCTATACCGAGATCAGCTTCTACAGCTGGTCGACAACGCAGCTCATCACGCCATTCTTCGCCGCGGTGCTGGGCCTTACACTGCATGCGGCGGCCTTCTCTTCTGAAATCGTTCGCGGCGGCATCCTTTCGGTCGATCAGGGACAGCTCGAAGCCGCCGCGGCCCTCGGCCTGCCGCGACGCCGGCAGGCCTCTCGCATCGTCCTGCCGCAGGCCATGCGGTCGATCCTGCCCACCGCCTTCAACGAAATAATCATGCTGGCCAAGGGCACCTCGCAGGTCTACATCCTCGCGCTGCCCGAACTCTTCTATACCATCCAGGTCATCTACAGGCGCAATCTGGAGGTCATCCCGCTGCTGATGGTGGCGACGATCTGGTATCTGATCATCCTCACCGTCCTGTCGGCCGTTCAGCACCAGATCGAGCGGCATTATGCGAAAGGCGCGCTGCGCAATCCGCCGCCTTCGATCTTCACCGCGCTTTTCAATCGCGTCAGGGCACGCCCGGCTGCGGCTGCCGCCGTTTCGCCAGAGGTATCATCTAGCCCGGCTGCGGTCGTGTCCGGCCGCTGGAAGGAAGGTGGCGTCAAAGGCGGCGAGCTCAATATCCACAACGTCTCCAAGAGCTTTGGCGAGCTGCGCGTTCTGCGCGATGTGACGCTGGCATTGCCGGCCGGCAGCGTGACGGCGATCCTGGGGCAGTCGGGCTCCGGCAAGTCGACGCTCCTGCGTACCATCAACCATCTGGAGCGCGTCGATGACGGCTTCATCTCGGTCGATGGCGAGCTGATCGGCTATCGCCAGGAGGGCGAGACGCTCTATGAGCTGAAGGAAGCGGATATCCTGCGCCGTCGGGTGGATGTCGGCATGGTATTCCAGAACTTCAACCTTTTTCCGCATTTGACGGTTCTCGAAAACATCGTCGAAGCACCCGTCACGGTGCGTGGCCTGCCTCGTCCCGACGCGGAAGAACTGGCCTACGACCTGTTGGCGCGCGTGGGGCTTTCGGACAAGGCCCATGCCTATCCGCGCCAGCTTTCAGGCGGCCAGCAGCAACGGGTCGCGATCGCACGAGCGCTGGCGCTCAAGCCCAAGGTTTTGCTGTTCGACGAACCGACTTCGGCGCTGGATCCCGAGCTTGTCAACGAGGTACTGGACGTCATCAAGGAACTCGCCAGCTCCGGCACCACTCTGGTGATCGTCACTCACGAGATCGGCTTTGCGCGCGAGGTCGCTGACACCATCGTCTTTATGGAACAAGGCCAGGTGCTGGAAACTGGCACGCCCGACAAGGTCTTCAACGCGCCAACGCATCCCCGTACCGCGGCTTTCCTCGCCAAGGTGCTGTGATCAAAAAACGCGGAAGAAAACAACTTCCAAAGGGAACCGCGACTCTCAACGCAACATGACAGGAATTCGCACATGACCGTTTCCATCCGTTCCCTCGTTCGTCCCCTCGGCGCTATCGCCATCACCCTTGGGCTGTTTGCATCCCCGGCGTCGTCGGAGGAACCCGATCTCAGTCCTGAGCAAGCGGGCCGCGTACGCGCAGAGCGCAACGACGAGGCAATCAAACTCATTTCTGCCGTCTTCAAGTTTGCCCAGCCAGGCAAATTCACCGTCGCAACCGCGCCGGGGCGCTTGCCTCTCGGTACGTATGCGAGCGACACCAAGACGCCGGTCGGGTCAGAACCGGATATCGCGCAACTTGTCGCCGACAGTTTGGGCCTCGAACTGAATCTCATACCCGTTGCCTGGGCCGATTGGCCGCTCGGGCTGGAGTCGGGCAAGTACGATGCGGTCATATCGAACGTGACCGTCACGGAACTTCGCAAGGAAAAGTTCGACTTCTCCACCTATCGCGACGACCTTCTCGGCATCTACGTCAAGTCCGACAGTCCGATCACCGAGGTCAAAGAACCGAAGGATATCGCTGGCCTCAAGGTGATCGTCGGGGCCAGCACTAACCAGGAGCAGATCTTGCTGCGCTGGAACGACCAGAACGTCAAGGCCGGGCTGAAGCCGGTCGAAGTACAGTACTACGATGACGATGTTGTGCAGCGACTTGCCATCCAGTCGGGCAGGGCGGACGCCTATCTCGGTCCCAACGCGTTCGGAGCTTACGAGGCCCGCGATGGCAAGACCAAGCTTGTCGGCACCTTTTCCGGCGGCTGGCCGCTGACGGCACAGATTGCGGTCACAACGCGCAAGGGGTCCGGTATCGCAGACGCAATCACCGCCGCGCTCAACGCGCAGATCGCGAACGGCAACTACACGAAAGCGCTGGAGCGCTGGAATCTCGTCTCCGAAGCGATCACGAAATCCGAGACCAATCCCGCGGGCCTTCCCAAGAGCTGATCCGGAGGGCCTTGATCCAGACCGGGCGGAGGCCGCTCCCGGTTCCTATAATTTCAACCATTCGAGAAAACAAATGAAGATCCCATCCTTTGCATTTGCCGCCAGCCTGCTCGGCCTCCTCTTCGCGACGGGTCCAGCCGCCGCGCAAGCCGGTTTCGATTTCTCGCCCGAGCAGAAAGAGCGTGTCCGGGCCGCGCCGATTGAGGCAGCCATCCGCGCAGTTCCCCCGAACTTCAAATTCGTCCAGCCAGGACATCTGACGGTCGCCGTCAGTCCTGGCGGCCCGCCGCTCGGCACCTACGCCACCGACGCCAAGGCTGTTGTCGGCGCCGACCCTGACTATGCGCAACTGGTTGCCGACAGCCTTGGCCTGCAGCTCGATCTCGTTGCCGTCGCCTGGGCCGATTGGCCGCTCGGCCTCGTCTCTGGCAAATACGACGCCGTGATCTCGAATGTCGGCGTGACGGAAGAGCGCAAGGAGAAGTTCGATTTCACCAGCTACAGGCAGGGCCTGCACGGCTTCTTCGTCAAATCGGATAGCGGCATCGCCTCCATCGAGGAGCCGAAGGATGCCGCCGGCCTTCGCATTATTGTCGGCGCAGGCACCAATCAGGAGCGTATCCTGCTGGAGTGGGACAAGCAGAATGTGGCTGCCGGGCTGAAGCCGCTGGAGCTTCAGTATTTCGATGACGAAGCCACGCGTCTGGTGGCGCTGACTGCGGGCCGGGCCGACGTCATTGTCCAGCCGCATGCGCAACTCGTCTTCATCGCGGCGCGCGACAAGACCATCAAACGCATCGGCACGCTGAGCGCCGGCTGGCCGCTGAAATCGGATGTTGCCATTGCCACCCGCAAAGGCAGCGGCCTGGTCGATGCGCTGACGATCGCCACCAACGGGCTAATCGAGAATGGTCTCTATGGCAAGGCGCTGGCGCGCTGGAATCTCACCGAGGAAGCCCTGGAGCGGTCGGAGACGAATCCTCCCGGCCTGCCAAAGTTTTGATGCGGCCGTGACGGGGGCGACCGCGGGGGAAGCCCCCGTCACATTCTTCCAAGATCGACCCGAAAGCGGCCAAGTGATGCCTCAACACTTCAAGATCGATCACATCGGCTTCCTGACTCCTGGTAACTATCCGGAAGACCGGCCACTGGCCGGGCTGGAAGACACGCTGAAGCTGTTCGAATTTGGGGAATCGCTCGGTTTCGACAGCGCCTGGATCAGGCACAGGCATCTCGAGCGCGGCGTCTCTTCCGCGCCCGTCTTTCTCGCCGCCGCGACACAAAGAACGACCGATATCCAACTTGGATCGGCCGTCATCCAGATGGGGTACGAGAACCCGTTCCGGCTGGCGGAGGATCTGGCGATGGTCGACGTGCTGTCCGGCGGCCGGCTCAATGTGGGCTTGAGCGCCGGTTCTCCGCCGCATGCGAAACTTCTCGGCCGTCTGTTTCTCGATGGCGATCCGTCGAGTGTCGACTATTCCCATGCCCGCGCGGAGCGCCTAGCTGAAAGCCTGCGCAGCGACCTGCTCGGGGACGACAAAACGGTCTTGTCCTCGGCCCTCGGCGATTACCGCCCACGCGTCCAGCCGGTTGCCGTCGGCCTGACCGAGCGCCTTTGGTATGGCGGCGGATCGCTGCGTTCGGCCGAGTGGGCCGCCAAGAACGGCTTCAATCTTTTGATCGGCAACGTCACCACCGGCGAGAAGACCGATGATTTCTTCGAGGCACAGCTCAACCAGCTCCAACTCTACTGTAGGAACTGGAATATCGCGCACCGGCCGCGCATCGGGTTTGGCCGCGTGATCGTTCCCTTTGACAGCGCCGATCGTCAGACGCGCGAACGCTACCGCGCCTATGCCGCAAGCCGCCACGCGCGAACGCTGCAGCCCAATGGCGAGCGACGGACGTTGTTTGCGCGCGACATCATAGGCACCTCGGAGGAGATCCTCGACCAACTGGCCGACGACCCCATCCTGCCGCTGGTCGACGAGTTCCGGATGGAGCTCCCCTATGACTTCCCCGAAGGGGACTATCGGCAGGTCATGCATGACTTCGTCCATGCCATCGCGCCCGTGCTCGGCTGGCGGCGAACGGACACCGCACTCCGGGAGGTCACGCCTGAAAGGATTGCGGGGTGATGGCACAGTCGATAGCGCTCCGATCCATGCCGATCTCGAACATGGCGCTGACTGCGGCGCTGGTGGCGAGGGTCGAGCGCAAAGAACCCGATCCCGGGCCGCATTACGGCAACTTCGATCTCTCCGAGGAGACGCGCGAGCGCTGGCTGAGACTGCTCCTTGAGGGGCGTACGCCCGATACGCCCTTCTGGGTCTTCTCTTACGGCTCACATCTGGAAGCCTGCCTTCGACGCATTCGAAGAGCGCTCGGCCGTAACATTCGGTTGGCGCCGGTCGTTTCGCCTCCAGCTCACGCGATGGTGCGGTACGCCGGACCGTCCGGGCCTGATGCTAGCCCTGGATAGAGGCGGGAGTTGCCGCGGCATCGCTTAGAGGATCAACCCGCTCAGGCTGGAGGATGATCTGCGGGCGCTTCTGGAGAGGGAAATCAGCGACGATCCATGTGCCACTGTACCACGCTGGATCAAGATCTTTACACCGGGCGGCCGGATATCTGCCTCGGCATTCACAGCGAACCGTGACTCCACGGACTATGCTGGCGATCTCGATCTCGACCTGGTTGCATCGATGGTAGCGACAGCTGCTGGGCATGGCGGAAGCTGTGCTCACTATCTCTACCGCAGTTCCGTTCGTCTCGCCGAGCGTGGAATCCGCGACGGGATGCTTTGGCGTCTCCAGGACAAGTCGCCAGAACAATTGAAGCGCTGCCGGACGACTGGATCGAGCGCGGGACCACGTCCATTCGTCGGGCAGATTGGCCAGACCAGTAATGCGTGGGCAGTCTGCACAATCCATGAGCAATTTGCTTCGTATTGCATCGCAAAAATGGACGAAGATTCCTTAGTCTATAGAATTTATAGAGTTATGTTCGAGGTAGTCGATCAAGGCGGGGGACGACCGGCCTCAGGGTCGACTGCAACGACAATCTCAGGAGCAATCAATATGACTTCCAAAATTCGATCCGGCGCCCGTTGGAGGACGGTGCTGGCTACATCGCTCGTCCTTGCCGCCGGCGTCTTCTCGACTGCGACGTTCGCAGGTCCGACGCTCGACAAGATCAAGGAACGCGGCACCATCAAGGTCGGCGTCGGTACCACGCCGGGCTTCTTCGCGCCGGACAGCAACGGCAAGTGGCAGGGCTTCTTCATCGACTACGGCCGGGCGCTGGCGATCGCCGTTTTCGGTGACCCGGAAAAGGTCGAGTTCACGAATTCGTCGCCGCAGCAGCGTCTGCCGGCGTTGCAGGCCGGCGAGTTCGACGTGCTGCTGTCCGGTGTCACCGTCACCGTGACCCGCGCCTTTCAGCTCGGCTTCCATTTCGGGCCAACCATTTTCTATGACGGCCAGGGCATCCTGGTGCGCAAGGATATCGGCGTGACGACCGCAGCCGAACTCGACGGCGCGACCATCGGCGTCCAGAGCGGCACGACGGGCGAGCTCAACATTGCCGACTTCTTCCGCAAGACCGGCAAGAAGTTCACGCCCGTGACGATCGAGGACACCGGCGAGTTCCTCAATGCGCTGGAATCAGGCCGCGTCGACGCGATCACGCAAGATTCGTCCGACCTCGTGGGCAAGCTGACCCAGCTCAAGAAGCCGGACGACTATATCGTCCTGCCAGAGCGCCTTTCCAAGGAGCCGCTGGCTCCCGCGATCGCTGGCGGCGACGACCAATGGCTGGAGATCGTTAACTGGACGGTGAACGCCACAATCCAGGCCGAGGAATGGGGTATCACCAGCGCCAATGTCGACGAGTTCCTGAAGTCGGAAGATCCGGCGATCCAGCGCTTCCTCGGTGTCGATCCATCGCTAGGCCAGGCGATCGGCCTTGATCCGAAGTTCGCCTACAACATCATCAAGACGGTCGGCAACTATGGCGAGCTGTTCGACAAGCACCTGAAGCCGCTGGGATGGGAACGTGGCTACAACAGCCTCTGGACCAACGGCGGACTGCTCTATTCGCCGCCCTTCCGCTAAGCTCTTCTACCGGTTTCAAGACCATGACGTCCATCGTTGTGCCGGGTCCGAAAGGTCCCGGCACTGTCCGCAGAATAAGCATGTGGTGGGGCCCGCGCCCCTTTACTCAGGTCGTGGTGATCATCGCTGTGGTCGCGCTGTTTTACGTGTTAGGCCACAACACGTCGGTGACGATGAGCCGTATCGGCGTAATTCCCGGCTTCGGCTTTCTCCAGCGCTCCGCGAATTTCGAGATCGGCGAAAGTCTGATCGCCTTCCGCGCCGGCGACATCTATGCGCGCGCCATCCTGGTGGGCATTCTCAACACGGTGAAGGTCGCCGTTCTGGGCTGTATCCTCGCCACCATCCTTGGCGTGGGGCTCGGCATCGCCCGGCTGTCTGGCAATCTGCTGCTGTCCGGCATTGTGCGCTGGTATGTCGAGATCGTGCGCAATACGCCCTTGCTGCTCCAGCTCTTCTTCTGGATATCGCTGGCTCAGGCGCTTCCCGCACCACGCAGGGCGCTCCCGCTGCTGGACGCCTTCTATTTGACCAATCGCGGCGTCTTCGTCCCTGGCCCGATCTTTCAGGGTCTGTCCTTCCCCACCCTGCTTGTGGCCGGCCTCGTCTTCGTCGCATGGGCGACGTTCCTATGGACAGCCCGCCGGCAGGGAAAGCTGACGCTCCGGTCCGGGCTGCTCGCCGGCGTTCTCGCGGTCGCGGGCGTCGCTCTCGGCATCCCACTCACCGGAGCCAGCGTCTCGCTCGAAGTCCCGGCGCTCTCTGGCTTCAACATCCGCGGCGGCTACAGCCTCACGCCCGAATTCGCTGCGCTGCTGACGGGACTGGTGGTGAAATTCTCCGCTTCCATCGCCGAGATCGTACGGGCCGGCATCCAGTCGGTCAAACGCGGACAATGGGAGGCGGCCCGCGCCATGGGTCTGCACGATGGGCAGATTATGCGGTTCATCGTCCTGCCCCAGGCGCTGCGGGTGATTACGCCGCTGACGACCTCCAACTATCTCGATCTGGTCAAGGATTCGAGCCTCGCGGTAGCAATAGGCTATCCGGACCTCGTCAGCATCGTCAACACGACCGCCAACACCACGGGCCAGGCATTCGAGGCCCTGCTGATCCTCATCGTCATCTACCTCATCCTCAATCTCTCTGTGTCGGCGCTCATGAACGTCTACAACAGGCGCGTAGCGCTTAGGGGAGGGCGGCCGGCATGACTGTGGCCGAAGTCGGCGCCCCTCTCGTCATCGCGCGCGCCCCCATATGGGATCGCCTCAGGACTGGCCTGTTCGGGACGCCGTTCAATGCCATCGTCACGGTCCTGACCGTTTCTCTGCTCGTGTGGATCGTGCCGCCGCTGCTGCGCTGGACGATTCTTGATGCCACTTGGAGCGGCACTTCCGCCGATTGTGCGGCGCGCGATGGAGCGTGCTGGGCTTTCGTGGCCGCAAAATTCCGCTTCTTCCTATTCGCCTTTTATCCGCCCGAGCTGCATTGGCGGCCAGCTCTGGTTATCTTGCTGCTGCTCGCACTCCTCGGCGCAACCGCAATCCCGCGTTTCTGGCGGCGCGAACTGCTGTTTGCATGGCCGGCGGTCATCGTACTGTGCTGGCTGCTGATGGCGGGAGCGCTTGGTGGAGCGCCGGTTTCATCGAACCAGTGGGGCGGCCTACCCGTCACGCTGCTAGTCTGGACCGTTTGCTTTGCGACGTCCCTGCCGCTGGCGGTCCTCCTGGCGCTCGCGCGGCGCTCGGATATGACCGGACTGCGCCTGCTTTCGGTCATTTACATCGAATTGCTGCGCGGCACGCCCATGGTCGCCATCCTTTATATCGCCATGTTGATCTTGCCGATGGCGCTGCCGGAGGGCCAATCGATGGACAAGACCCTGCGGGCGATGATCATGGTGGCTCTGTTCTGGACGGCCTATACGGCCGAGGTGGTACGCGGCGGCCTCCAGGCAATCCCGCCCGGACAGGAGGAAGCGGCCTCAGCGCTCGGATTAGGCTATTGGCGCGCCATGCAGTTGGTCGTGCTGCCGCAGGCGCTTCGTGTCGTTATCCCTGGCCTCGTCAACCTGGCCATCGGTTTCCTGCTGGCCACCTCCTTGCTCGCGGTCATCGGCATCTTCGACCTGCTCAATGCTGCGAAGGCGTCCGCAACCGATCCAAACTGGCTCGGTTTTTATGACGAAGCCTATCTGGTGGCGGCCATGGTCTACTTCGTCTTCGGCTTTGGCGGTTCGCGCTACAGCCAGTGGCTCGAAAGTCGTCTCAACGCATCGGAGAGAAAGTAAAGGCGCGGGAAGGAAAAACATTCCCCTCTCGCGCCGAGTTGGACAGCAACTGTCTCCTTCTCCTTCCGTCTGCGCTCGTGTGTTTCTTTGTCGCAAACGGCGACTACGGCACTATCGCACGACGATGAGGAATACGTGGCGCGCGGGTCTCAGAAGCTACGAGGTGTATAATGCCAAGGATCTTGCCAATTCTCGATCTCAACCGCTTTGAAGAGGGTGGTTCTGCACACATGGCCTTCCTTGCGGATCTGCGATCAGCCGCGCGCGACATCGGATTCTTCTATCTTGGCGGCCATGGCATCTCCCATGCTGACATACACACGCTGTTTGCCGAGGCGAAATGCTTTTTCGCGCTTCCTGAATCGGAAAAGCGTGCGATCGAGATGGTCAACTCGCCGCAATTCCGCGGCTATACAAGGGTCGGTGGGGAACGCACGCAGGGACTTGCCGACTGGCGCGAGCAGCTCGATTTCGGCGTCGAGCGTGAAGCTGTTCCCCAGCGGCCCGGCACGCCCGCCTGGACGCGTCTGCAAGGGCCGAACCTCTGGCCGACACGCCAGCCAAGCCTGCGCACGACCGTGCTTGCCTGGCAGGCTAAAGCAACCGACGTTGCCATCCGGCTGTTGAAGGCATTCGCGCTGTCGCTCGAGCGCGCATGAATCGCATTGCTCATGCTCCACTTGCCGACGAGCGCTTCGTGCGGGATGTGCATCGGGCGCTTTATAGCCGATATCGGGAGGCAGTTCCGAACGCTGGATGTTGTGGAACGAGACGCTCAACACGTTTGCTCGATCATCGGTCGGTACGCGCCTTTAAGACCGACGGCCTCCCACGAGGTGCGCTCGAGACCATCGTCGCGGTTGCGCACTCCGCGCCCCCTTCGTCCAAGCGGAGCTGCCCGCTCGGCGCTCTTTCGAGTTCATCGGACAGATCATGGCGGCGAAAATGCTGGATCCTGAAAGAAAAAGCCCGCTGCCGGGAGGAGGTGGCAGCGGGCTTGATTTCGAAAACGGCGCGGGAGGAGGTGCACCGCGTTCAACGTCGGCATCGCATCCGGGAGGAGTGGGTAGCCGACCACCTCATGATAGCAATTGCGCCAGATATTGCAACGCACAAAATTCATCCCGCAGTGCAAATTCTACGCGGTCGATCCATTGCCGGTGGAGAGCAAAAGTGTCGGCATGTTGTTGTCGATCTCGGATTCGACGAATGCGTGGACCACCGCGCTGCCGATTTCCCGGAGAAGCTTGCGCAAGCCGTCCCGATTGGGATTGATGTTTACTTCGACACAGTAGGCGGCGTGGTGCTAAACGCGGTGCTGAAACTGGGAAATCCCTTCTCCAGGATAGCACTCTGCGGAATGATTACCGACTACAACAATGATTGTCCCTATGGCATAACGAATCTCTACACGGCCATCGCCAATCGAACGCTTCTTCAGGCTTCATAGTTTCCGATCATGCCTCGCTCTGGCCTCACGCAATCGCCGATCTCGAGGGCTGGGTGCGCTCGGGAGTGGTGAATTTACAGGGAAACGATTGCGACGGGGCTGGAGCAAGCACCCTTGGCCTTGATCGGCCTCCTTCGCGGCCAAAACATAGGCAAGCAATTGGTGCGCATCGATTGATCTCGGATTACTGGCGATATTCCCGGCCGATCATGACGCTTGAGCGAGGAAGCAGCGAACTGCCGCGCGCCAAAAAAGCGCCTGTTCTCGGGCTTCGCGAAATTGGCTTGCCCGGCACGAAGCTAGAGTTCTTCGACCTTTGTCCGCGCTGTGGACACGAAAGCATCTCTCAAGGGGGAAGGCGCATCATATGCCATGGCAAGTTCGTAGCTGATCGGCGTGGCGGGCCTAGTCCACTCGCGAAACGTCACGCCGCATCGATCCGTATCACACTGGATTTTGGGAACGAGCGCTACGCCAAGGCCGCCGCCCACGAGATTTACGATGGCCTGCGTTCCCAGGGACTCCCCTGAGGTGACGACGTTCGTCGAGCAGACTTTCAAGGGTTCCGTTGTAACGGCCTGGTGAGCTTCAGCCGGCCCCGGCGGCGTTAATGTATATAAAAACCGTAGACATTATTGACATTCTGCCGGGTTGAGTCATACTGGCCTTCTAAATGCCTGACCGCCTACCACCCACTCGTGCTCGCATGACCAGGAGGTGACGATGAAACAGACATTTCTGAGCCATATCTGGACATCTATCCGGGCTCTCCCGTGCCGAAGGACAACAAACCGGCCCCAAGCCTGGACAGGCGAAAGCCTCTCCAGGGCGGAGCGTGACCGCCTGCCCGAGCATGACGAAAGCTTTTATTGGGGCTGGTGTATGCACGGCCATTGGTAGGTCGTTCCCGGCTCCCGTACGTCGGCGACAACCAATTGCGAAGACATGCGTTAAGCCGACTTTCGCTGTTCGGAATTGCCGACGATGGCAGTCCATATCGTGTTTTGACCTGATGAGGAGACTGGTGATGACACGTGTGCTTCCTGCCCTCCACGAGGGCCATGCCTCCATCTATCTGCACCAGGCGTTCGCCGACGCACTCGACGCCTATGAAGCCTGGGGCCTGAACATGGATGAGCCTACCGTGATGTTCGAGGAGAAGAACGTTCCGATCAGTTCGATTTTCGGGCGCATGCGGACATGCTTCGACATTGTGCCAGAGCGCTTGCGCGCCACCGTGGCCGACATCATCGGCGAGCGAGCATCGGAGATCAACAACGGCGGTCAAAGCACCTTCGCCGAAACCGCGGTCGTCCTCCGTGCAATGTGTGTCGAGCGTCTCCGGGACCAGGCGGCGTAGAGGAAGTTTCCGCTGAGCGCCGCTTCCGGAGAACCATTTCCCACATCCCACGCGAAATTCGCAATCGACAAAGTCTACTGATTTTATAGACTAATGCCGATATTGGAGGATGATATGGCTTACATCCATACCGAGAACACTCGCAGGACGGCAAGACGACCAGGCGGCGTGACGGCGCCCGCGGGCGCCTCGACCAAGGTGGCCGCATACGCGGCTTTTGCACTCTCATTCGGCTTCGCGTCCGCGATCGTGCTCGGGCTCATTCCCTGAACGGCTTCCCTATAACCACGGAGGGGCAGGATTTGATCTTTTCGCCGACCGTGGCGGAACCCCTGAACGAAGGAGGAAATGCGATGGCCATCGAGTTCACTTTCGTACCCGGTACCGATTCGAACGAGCTTTCGGCGGCAGGCGCGGCGCCGTTCTTTTTTGATACGCACGCATCGGCGGCAGCCCTCGCACAAGTCGAGGAAGCGGGCTTTCAAAGCGTCGTGATCGATGATTCCGCCGGACTTTTGACCAACTTCGATCTGGCGGCCAAGGCGGCGGCGGTGACGTCGTCGCTTCAGATTGTTCTTACACATTGGGCAGGGGTCGTCGCCCCGGCGGTGGCGGCACGGCAGCTGGCGTCGCTCGGTGTGGCAAGCGGAGGCCGTCTGGCTCTAAGGATTCTGGCCGACGGCATTGCCGAAAACGACGTCGCTACAGATTCGCACGCGAGCCATCTCGCGACCTGGCAGCGGACGGACGAATACCTGACGCTGTTGAAGAGACTGTGGTCGAACGACAAGCCGTTCGACCATGAGGGTCCGTTCTACAGCGTCCGTGGCGGGTTCATTCCGAACAAGGGTCCGCGTGGCTTCGGAATACCGATCCGGATGAGCGGGCTTTCCGGAACTTCCCTAAAGGTCGCCGGCCGGCATGCCGACATATTCGAACTGGCGCCCGGCGCGCCGGAGGATGTGCGGGTGCTGATTGCGCGCGTGCGCGCCGCAGCGGCTCAGTACGGAAGGTCCGGGAAGGTTCGTTTCGCAATGCCTGTGAGCTTCGCGCGCGACTGGCCGGTCAGCCGTGCGGACGCGGTTCACGCGCCCGGTCTTCCCGCGCGGTCGGCGCTTTCCCTGATCGCTTATGCCGAAGCCGGCGTCTCGGAATTCATGGTGACCGGTCCATACGATTCGGAGAAGATACGGAGATTCGGCCAGGCAGTAGCGCCGTTGCGCAATTCCCTCGCTCGCGAGGAACGGCGCGCCATATTGCCCGCGCCGGGGCTGTCGGGGGCATCGACGATGGGCAGGCGGTCCCGCGCTTGAGCGTGCTCCCGCTGCTCCAAGGCGATTCAAAGGCGCCTATCCAGCCAGTTGCTCCGCCAATCTCGCGCACTGGACCCGGATGTCGGGGATGGCGTCGATTTCGAAGAACGTGCCGCGGGTGAGCGGACCGACGGCGAACAGCTTGTCGGAGGGCGAGCCGTCCGCATCGATCACCGCGCAGTCCGGGGTCACGTCGAGGCTGAGCCGAAGCGGATCCGGGCGCGCGAGCCCACGGTCGGTCAGCGAGCGGACGACTGCGATCGCTCCGGTCGAGACGTCCTTGACGATGCCGGTGCAGTCGTAGGCGACGCCGACTTCCAGGTTTTCAACAGCCTGCGACTGCCGAAGTTGCAGATTGGCCGTCAGGGTTCGACCTTCCCGATGGGCACCCAGAACCCGGCCGGCAATGAGCCGGAGCCGGCCCGACCGCACCGCCTCGCTTATTCTTGCATGGATCTCCGGCGCCATCCGATGGCGGTGGATGTCCCACCACGCCTTGGTGTGCTTGAGAAAGCGGCGCTTTGCGCTCACCGGCCAACTTTGCCAGATGCGCTGATTGAAGGGCCTTAGTCCGTCGACGACATCGCGCCAGTTGCCGCCGGCCTTCTCGGTTGCGCGGACGAGGTCGCGGAACCAGCCGACAAAGTAGGAAAGCTCGGTGCCAAGCAGGATGTCCGCGCTGTCCAGCCGAATCGGGCTACCCTTCCGGTGCGGCGAAGGCAACAGTCCGCGCCGGGACACGGCGACGATTTCGCCGCGATGGCCGCGATGCTCCAAAGTAAGCCAGGCGTCGACCATGCTCAGCCCGGTGCCGAGGATGAGCACGCGGGAATCCAGATCGATTTGTGTGTCTTCGGCCGAACCGATGCGAACTGCAAAACCCTGCTCCGATGCAGGCTCTTCGTCATGCCCGGCCGCGAGTACCGCGACATGCCCGACGATGCTCGTTCCATTGGCCAGCCGTAGCTCCACGCCGGCGGGAGTGGGCGAGACCGAGACGCCTTCTTCCTGAACGAGACGGAGTCGGCCCGGTTCACGCTCGGCGATTTCCATGAGAAGCTCCTGGAGGTAGAGGCCGTAGACACTGCGCGGCGCATAGACTGGGAAGGCTTCCTCCTTCGCCAGCCCTTTGCCCCGCAGCCAACGCCAGAAATGCTCCGGGTCGTCCGCAAGCGCGCTCATGCCCATCGCGCTTACGTTGAGCAGGTGATCCGGCAGCGACGTTGAATAGGCAATGCCAGGGCCGAATGACGCGCGCTTTTCGACCAGCGTGACCCGTAGATTCGGATCCGGAGAACGCAGAAGATGTCCGGCCAGGATGACGCCGCTCGCGCCTCCGCCGACGATGATGATGGAGTTGCGGCTGCGCTCCGTCATGAGCGCCGCCTATAGCGGGGCGCCCCAGGAATCAGGCCTGATATTTCAGGGTTGCTGCTAGATCGTCGTTCGCGGAGCCCCGCATTTCGGCGAGACTGCGGTTGTCCAGAACCTCGGCGATGGCGTGCCGCACTTCCAGCATCATATGACGAACTTGGCATGTCGCCTCATCGCAATCTTCGCATCGCGCGTAGCGCGTGCGGCTCGCACACGGGATCGGCGCCAGAGGTCCGTCGAGAACACGCACGACATGGCCGACCTTGATATCCGTGGCTGGACGCGCCAGGCGATATCCGCCTTCCTTTCCCTTCCGGCTCTCGACGAAGCCGGCATTGCGAAGCTCGCCGAGAATGGCGTCGAGAAACTTCTTCGAAATGTTGTTGCTGGTCGCGATGTCGTTGACGAATGCGAGTTGTCCGGTCGGCAGATGTGCGAGATGCACGAGCGCCTTGAGGCCGTACTTGCCTTTCCTGGTGAGCATTTGACGAACGTCGTCCTGGCGTGCGGCAGCGGAGTGCCGCTTGTTGAGATCGCCTGGCTCCTCGGTTCGTCCCCACCGCGCCCGGCCGTGCATGACACATAAGTTCTAGTGACATTATATACAACCCGACAAACGTTGATTTTTCGTTGTTTTTCAGCCCGCCGTCGCTGCCCGGATGTTGGACTCCCGCACATTCGACGGGACAGGGCGACGCTGCAACAACAATGCGGTCAATTGTGCGCCGGCCAGGTCTGTGCGCTCCTTCACCACGGGGTCGGCCGGAAACCCGTCCGCAAATTCGTGATCGCTCGCAAATCGCATCGGCCTCGACGACCTCGATGATGGAAAGAGCCTCATCGACTGTTCGCCGCGTGAGAATGCCGCGCCAAGGCCGGAGCCGGCATCGATGAGATCGAAAATGCTGACCCGAAGGTCGATTCGGTGCATGGTCGCCGCAACCGGTTCCGCCAACGCGCGCGACCTCGACGGTCGATGCACGCTTCCGGCTATGGCCACCAGATGAGGTCTGCGATCCGGCATGATTAGGCCTCGTTCTAAAACCTAGGCAGGTCCGGACATGAACCGTCGAATCGGAAGGCAATTGGAGGATAGCTTGCCCTCCACAATGCCGCTGCCATCCGCAGTCTGGCGCCCGCGCAGTTCGCGGGACGAAGTCTGGAGCGCTTTACAGAACCGCCGTCTGCGCTCATTCGTGTAGTCGACGCCTGCAGCCATAAGGCCCTCAGCAACTGAGTAGCGCCTATTCGGGCAGACCGAGCACGGCGGCGATGTCGCCGAACCTACCGGGATCAGTGTCGTTGCCCGCCGCGATCTCGCCTGGCGCCAGTCAACTCATCAGCGCTGTAGCTCGGCAGTTCACCGGTGGATCGGATCTATCCACAGCACCTCCTCGGGTGCTTCCACAGGTTCGATGTCGAGATTGACGACCACCGGTGCCTGGCCCGACCTGACAAGAACGCATTCCAGCGTCTCGTCGCGGCTGGCATTGATCTCCTGATGCGGCACGTAGGGCGGCACGTAGATGAAGTCGCCGGGACCGGCTTCCGCGACATATTCCAGGCTCTCGCCCCAGCGCATGCGCGCCTTGCCCTTGACGACGTAGATGATGCTTTCCAGGTCACCATGGTGATGCGCGCCGGTCTTGGCGTTGGCGTGAATGGTCACCGTGCCAGCCCAGATCTTTTCGGCGCCCGCCCGTGCCTTGTTGATCGCCGTCGCCCGATTCATGCCGGGTGTCTGCGCGGTGTTGGGGTCAAGCGAATTTCCGGGGATGACTTTTACCCCATTCTCGCGCCAGTCGACCGGCGCGTGATCATGGTCGTGATCGTGATGATGGCCGTCGCGGCCGTGGTCCTTGGTCAAAGTCACCTCGTCTTTCTCTGTGCCGGCTCTGGTCAGGCAGCGGTGCGCGCCGTGATGGCCTGGACGGCCGCGATGATATCGGCCGGTTCGGTGCGCACAAGCCAGTCCGGACTGACATCGGCAAATCGCACAGTGCCCGCCTGATCGATAACGATCGCAGTCGGCATCGGAAGCTCCCAGGTTCCCGTTCCGGTAACCTCGCCGATCGGGCTTCGGCTCTCGACCGAAAGACGGCGCGAGGCTTCGTCGAATGAATAGAGGATGCCGAAGCGGCGCCCCAGTGAATTGCCCGCGTCGGTCGCGATCAGGAAATCGAGTTGGTGGCGATCCTTGATGTCGCGCAGCTTTTGGGGAACCTGCGGGCTGACGCCAACCAGCGTCGTACCCAGCCTGCGCAGTTCGGGGCCGAGATGCTGGCTGTAATAGGGCAGGGCGATGTTGCAGACGGGGCAGCCGGCAAAGCGGAAGAAGATCAGGACGAGCGGCCCGTTCTTCAGAAGCTCAGAGAGCGACAGCGGACCGGCATCCACTTCCGTCAATTCGAAAGGCCCAACGGTGTCGCCCGCCTTCACGAAGGCCGAGCGGTCAGCGGTTTCGACGAGCAGGCGCCGCTGGTCGACATTGATCTTCAGTCTGTCGGCGGGCATCGTCAGCGCCCGTTTGGCCTGGAATTTAGCGAGCGTCTGGTTGAGCGATTGCGCTTGTGCCATCGGTTCTTCTCCGTCGGTGAGGATTGGCCGCCGAAGCGGTACAGGCGATGGCGAGCCCATCGCGTTCCACTCAGGATAAAGTTGCAATGTCCCGGCGCGAGATAAAAAATTGCGCGGAAGATTTCTCCGCGCAACGAATTGTCTAATTCGAGCGGACAGATCGCGGCGTTTTGCCGAACCTTGATCGGCAGGCAACCGAAATCGGCAAGCCAAGGCACGGCGAACACTGCTCCGGTCCGGCACGCAGTGCGTCGGAAAGCGGATGCCCGCGGTTCCATGAACGGCTCCGTACCAAGCATGATTTTCTAACGGACCGCGAACATTCGGAACGTCCCGGACTCCTTGTCTTCAAATTCTATAAATATAGTAGACATTGAGACATCGAACGCCTGATTTGAATTGGCGTAACACGCCACGATCTTGAAAAAGTGCTGGAATTTCAACGGTGAAGGGAACTTGCATGTCTGGTGCAACATTGGTCGGCCTGGTCGGAAATTTCAGTCGCCCCTCCAAAACTTATGCGCTGGTGGAGACGGTTGCCGGCCTTGCAGCCGAGCAATACGGCTTTCGCACGCAGCTCCACGACCTGACCGATATCGGTCCTTCTCTGGGTAATGCTCGTCATTCCAATGACCTCGATGGAGTTGCACGACAGGCAGTGCAGAACATCGTTTCGGCTGATGTGCTTGTGGTCGGATCGCCGACTTATAAGGGTAGCTACACCGGTCTGTTCAAGCATTTCTTCGATCTGGTCGACCCACTCGCCCTGCAAGGCAAGCCGGTCATCCTGACCGCGACGGGCGGCGGCGATCGCCATGCGCTGATCGTCGAGCATCAGCTGCGCCCGCTCTTCGGCTTCTTCATGGCACATACGCTGCCGAGTGCTGTCTATGCCGCCGACCGCGATTTCGCCGACTATCGCCTCGTCTCCGAGCCCATCCGCCGCCGTGCCGAACAGGCCGTTGCGGAGCTTGGGGCTTTCTTTTCCTCGATTTCGAATCATACGGCGATGGCTGCCGAATGAGACCCTCTTCTTTCACAGCGGGCATGCCAAAATGACGGTCACGCCGCTTCGTCCAAAGTCGAGCACGGCTACTCCCAGCGCTGTGGAGATTGCCGCTGAACTGGCAGGCGTCTTTGCCGAAACAGCCGGCGATTATGACGAAGATGCGGCATTCCCGCACGAAAACATATTCCGGTTGCATGATGCCGGCCTTATCGCCCTGACGGCGCCGGTTGAACTCGGCGGCGCGGGTGCCGGCCTCGCCGAAGCATCCGAAGTGATCCGCGAAATCGCGCGTGGCGAGCCGTCGACCGCGCTCATCCTGGTCATGCAGTACATCAATCTTGCAACGCTGCCCAAGAGCCGCTGGCCGGAGCATCTCGTGCGCAAGGTGGTGAGTGACGCTGTCGAAAACGGCGCCCTGATCAACGCGTTCCGCGTCGAGCCTGAGCTCGGTACCCCTGTGCGGGGAGGGCTGCCCGTCACCACTGCGCGTCGTACGGCCGACGGCTGGTCGATTAGCGGTCGAAAAATCTATTCGACCGGCGCGGAAGGCCTGAGTTGGGCGATTATCTGGGCGCGTACGGACGAAGCCGAGCCGCGCGTCGGCGGCTTTTTGGTTCCCGCCAATGCTCCTGGTCTACGGATCGAGAAGACCTGGAATCCGCTCGGTATGCGCGCCACCGGAAGCCACGACGCCGTCCTGGAAAATGTGCGCGTTCCGCTCGATCACGCCGCCGATATCCGACTTCCGTCCGAGTGGGACACGCGCGGCGAGGGACAGGCGGCTTGGTTCGGTACGCTGCCTGGCGCGCTCTACACCGGCGTCGCGGAGGCCGCGCGCGACTGGCTGGTGCGTTTTCTCAAGGAGCGCGTGCCGACCAATCTTGGCCAGCCGCTGGCGACCGTTCC
Organism: Mesorhizobium sp. M0923; assembly: GCF_040319365.1. Classification (NCBI taxonomy): domain Bacteria; kingdom Pseudomonadati; phylum Pseudomonadota; class Alphaproteobacteria; order Hyphomicrobiales; family Phyllobacteriaceae; genus Mesorhizobium; species Mesorhizobium sp. M0923. Next base: position 198,951 of record NZ_JAMYNW010000006.1, read on the forward strand.
TCGCATCCAGCAGGCGGTCGGTGAGATCGAGGAATTGATCGCTGTGAACCGCCGGCTGATTTCGTCGGCGGCGCGCGATGTCGACGAGGGCCGCCCTTTCAGCTTGTCTGAAGCCGGCTTGATCAAGGTCGTCACCACGGAAAACGCGATCGCGGCCGTGGAAAAAGCGCTGAAGCTCACCGGCAATCATGGCATCTCACGCCACAACCCGCTCGAGCGCCATCATCGCGATGTGCTGTGCGGCCGCATTCACAGCCCCCAGGAAGACACGGTCCGTCTCGGTGCGGGCCGTCTCGCCCTGGGCATTTGACAAACAATTGACGGAGGTTTTCATGCCAGTCGAATTCATCGGTTATATCGGAAATTTCAACGCCTCGGAGACGATCGCGCGCTCCGGCCCGATCGTTGACCGCAATCATATCGCGGCGGCTGCCGCCATTCATGAAAATGGCGGCTTCGACCGGGTGCTTCTCGCTTTCCATTCGACGTCGCCGGAAAGCATTCTGGTCGGACAGTATGTGACCAGCATCACGCGAAATCTGAAGCTGATGATCGCCCATCGGCCGGGATTTACCGCACCGACTCTGGCCGCGCGCCAACTGGCGACGCTCAACCACCTGAGCGACGGCCGGGTCTCTGTCCACATCATCACCGGCGGCAACGATCAGGAACTGGCGCAGGACGGCGACCACCTGACCAAGGACGAACGCTACGCCCGCACCAGCGAATATCTCGACATCGTGCGGCAGGAATGGACCAGCGAAAAACCGTTCGACTATGACGGTAAATACTACCGTGTCACCGGCGGCTTCTCGGAGGTCAAGCCGCAGGGTCTGGACGGCATTCCAATCTATTTCGGCGGCTCGTCCGACGCGGCGATCGCGGTCGCCGGCAAGCATGCCGACATCTACGCGTTGTGGGGCGAGACCTACGCGCAGGTGTCGCAGACGATCCAGCGCATCCGCGCTGCGGCGGCTTCCCATGGCCGCTCGCCACGCTTCAGCCTGTCGCTGCGTCCGATCCTTGCCGAGACCGAGGAGGAAGCGTGGGCGAAGGCCGACCGCATCCTACAGCGGGCCAAGGCCCTGCGCGCGTCTGGCGAGCGCCTGATAAGCGTCAACGCGAAAAGCGGTTCTGGCCAGCCACCGAACGAAGGCTCGCGCAGGCTGCTGGCAGCAGCCGCGCAAGGCGCGCGGCTCGATAAGCGGCTTTGGACGGAAATCGCTGCTCTGACCGGCGCGGCCGGCAATTCGACCTCGCTGGTCGGCACGCCCGACCAGGTCGCCGACGCCATGCTCGACTACTACGGCCTCGGCGTCACCACCTTCCTGATCCGCGGCTTCGATCCGCTCGAAGACGCTTTCCGCTATGGCCGCGATCTCATCCCGCGCGTGCGGACGCTCGTCGCGGCGCGGGACCGCGCCGCGCCGCATGTCCAGGCGGCCGAATAGTTCCCGGGCGCAAGGTTGGCGGCCCCCGTTAACCCAGCGCGGCATCCTCAAGGAGAATCGAACATGATCCGGAAGACTTTTGCACCGGCAGGCAGCAGTTCCCTTATCGGCGGGCTTGACCGCCGCTCGTTCCTCAAGACGGCGGGAGCGCTCGGGCTTGCCCTGCCGCTTGGCGCGGTGTCCGCAAGCAGCCTCTGGGCGCAGGCCGTCGCACCGGCCGGCGAGCTGAAGAAGATAAAGTTCGCGACCAACGCCTCGGCGATCTGCCTCGCGCCGGTGTTCGTCGCGCAGGAGCAGGGCATCTTCAAGAAATACGGGCTGGAGGTCGAACTGATCAATTTCGGCGCCTCGACCGAAGCGCTGCTCGAAGCCATCGCAACCGGCAAGGCAGATGGCGGCGTCGGCATGGCGCTGCGCTGGCTGAAGGCGCTGGAACAGGGCTTTGATGTCAAGATCACGGCCGGCACCCATGGCGGCTGCTCGCGTCTCGTGGCGCTGAAATCGGCCGGCATCACGGACCTCAAGCAGCTCAAGGGAAAGACGATCGGCATTTCCGATCTCGCCAGTCCCGGCAAGAACTTCTTCTCGATCCTGCTCCACAAGGAAGGCCTCGATCCGGTCGCCGACGTCGAATGGCGTCAATATCCGGGCGAGCTGCTGCAGCTTGCCGCCGAGAAGGGTGAAATCCACGCCATCGCCGATGGTGACCCCAAGGCCTATTTCTGGCTGCAGGATCCCAAATACCTTCAGATCGCGTCCAATCTCGATCACGGCTTCGAGAACCGCGTCTGCTGCATCGTCGGCCTGACGGGCAGCCTTGTCCGCGACGACCTGCCGACCGCATCGGCGCTGACCCGCGCGCTGCTGGAAGCGCAGGATCTGACCGTCGCCAAGCCGGAGATCGCCGCCAAGGCGTTCTTGCCCAACGCGCCGAAGGACAAGACCATCGAGCAATTGGTGGGCGTGCTGCTCGACCAGACGCACGGCCACAACCCGACAGGGGCCGACCTCAAGCAGGAGATCGCGCTCTATGCGCAGGAACTGCGCGACGTGCAGGTCTTCAAGAACTCGACCGATCCGCAGGAATTCGCTGAGCGCGTCTATGCCGACGTGCTGACGGCATAAGGGGCTGGACGATGACTTCAATCGACCCGGCGATTTCCCGGCACGCTGAAACCTCTGCCCTGGAAGGCGCTTCGGCGCCGACCGGGGCAGGAATCTGGATACTTGGGCTCGTCGCCGCAGCCGGTTGGATCGGCGTCGCCGCGCTGGTCGAGCTGTGGCCGGAGATCATCCCGCAGCCATATGGCCGGGAACTGGCGGTCATCTCGCTGGTGATCGCGCTCGGGTTGATCGTTTTCGCCGCAACGGGGCGGCTCTTCGGAGCTGTCGCCTCCACCATCCGCTATTATGGGCCCTGGGCGATTGCCGCCGCGCTCGTCGTCGCGATCTGGGAGGTGGTGACGGCGAAGACCGGCTGGCTCCCGGTGCCGTTCTTCTCCTCGCCGCAGAGCATCCTGGAAGTGTTCTTCGACGATTGGAGCCGGCTTGGTCTCAGCGTCTGGTATTCCGTTGCATTGCTCGCCAAGGGGTACTTTTTCGGCGCACTCTCCGGCTTCATCACCGGGGTCACCATCGGCTGGTCGCGGGCGGCCAGCTATTGGGTACATCCGCTGCTGCGCCTGGTCGGGCCGCTGCCTGCCACGGCCTGGCTGCCGCTCGCCTTCTTCATTTTCCCGACCAGCGGATCGGCAAGCGTATTCCTGATTGCTCTTGCGACCGCCTTCCCGGTGACCATTCTCACCTGGTCGGGCATCGCCAGCGTCAACCGGGACTATTACGACATCGCCCGCACGCTTGGCGCAAAGCCATCCTTCCTGATCCTGAAGGTGGCGATACCGGCGGCATTGCCGCATGTTTTCGTCGGGCTTTTCATGGGTCTCGGCACCTCCTTCGCGGTGCTCGTCGTCGCCGAAATGCTCGGCGTCAAGGCCGGCCTCGGCTGGTATCTGCAATGGGCGCAAGGATGGGCGGCCTATGCCAATATGTATGCTGCACTTCTCGTCATGGCGCTGATGTGCTCGAGCCTGATCACCATCCTCTTCAGGGTGCGCGACTGGACGCTGTCCTGGCAGAAGGGTCTCGTCAGATGGTAGCTCTTGCAACGAACCCGGCAGCGGCATCCACCGCTGCCGGCCAGAAGATCGACATCAGACACGTCTTCCATCAATTCGAACTCGAGGGTGAGCCGCTTCCGGTGCTCGACGGCATCGATTTCTCTGTCGAGCCGGGATCGTTCGTGGCACTGCTCGGACCCTCGGGATGCGGGAAGTCGACGCTGCTTCGACTGCTCGCCGGTCTTGATCATCCGACCAAAGGCGACTTGAAGGTCGATGGTGAAAATGTCGGCGAGCCCGATCCCTCGCGCATCATGGTCTTCCAGGACCCGACGCTGTTTCCATGGCGAACGGTATGGGACAATGTGGCGCTTGGTCTCGAAGCCAGGGGAATCCTGAAAAAGGCGCGCCAGCGCGTCGACGACGCAATCCAGCTTGTCGGGCTCGACGGTTTCGACAAGGCCTATCCGCATCAGCTCTCAGGCGGCATGGCGCAGCGCGTGGCGCTGGCCCGCGCGCTGGTGAACGAGCCGCGCCTGCTGCTGCTCGACGAGCCGCTCGGCAAGCTCGACTCGCTGACGCGGCTGACCATGCAGACCGAACTCGTCGGCCTGTGGCAGCGCGCGGGACTGACCGCCGTCCTCGTCACCCACGATGTCGAGGAAGCGCTGTTCCTGACGCAACGCGTGCTGATCTTCGGCCCGCGGCCGGCGCGCATCGTCGCCGACATCGAGGTCGATCTTCCTTATCCACGCCACCGCGGCGATCCGCGCCTGGCAGAGCTTAGGCGCGAGGCGCTCGGCCATCTCGGCCTTGCCGCTACGTGGTAAACCGATCGGAATCCTTCAAATGAAAATCCTCAACTACGGCCTGCGCGCTACCCTCGCTGTGGCGGCGTTTGCGGTATCGCTTCCCGCCCATGCCCATATCACTTTCGAGAACAAGGAGGTGAAGGCGGGCACTACGGTCAAGTTCGTACTTCGGGTGCCGCATGGCTGCGCTGGTTCTCCGACCACGGCGGTCAGGATCGCGCTGCCGGAGGAATTGACGGAGGCCAAGCCGCGACCAAAGCCCGGCTGGACGCTCGACATCACAAGGGTCGAAGCCCAGGGCGACGGCTCCGGCGAAGCCGGGCACGACGCTCATGGCGGGCATGACGACACCGTCATCAAGGAGATCGCCTGGTCGGGCGGAAAACTCGAAGACGCCCATTATGAAGAGTTCGTCTTCCGCGCGAAGGTGGCGGAAGACATCGCGGTGGCGGCGATCTTTGTTCCGATCGTCCAGGAATGCGAGTCTGGCGTGGAGCGCTGGATCGAGATCCCGCCGGCCGGCGCCTCATCCGACGATCTCAAATTCCCGGCGCCGTCGATAAAGATACGCGCCGGGTCGTGATCCGGCTTCGTGTCTTGCTGTTGCGGCTGGCGGCGGCGATCTTCACCGCCGTTTTCATGTCGGGCTTTTGCACGGGATCGGCTTTTGCCCACGCGACGCTGATCGCCGCCGAGCCGGCCGATGGGGCGATCGTGGCAGCCGCGCCGCGAACCGTCACCTTGCGGTTCTCCGAACCGGCCCGGCCGCTGGTGGCGCGGTTGATCCATCCGGGCGGGCGCACCGAAATCCTCAAGGAGATCGGTGAAAAAGGTTCGGTGATCGTGCTGACCTTGCCGTCCGGCCTGGAAAACGGCACGCATGTCCTTTCCTGGCGAGTCGCCTCGTCCGACGGCCATCCGATCGGCGGCGGCCTGGTATTTTCGGTCGGCGCGCCGAGCGCGGCTGCGCCAGCGACGGTTGAGCAATCCGGCCTGATAGTCGGCATCGGGCTCTGGTCGGCGCGCTTCGTGCTGCTCGTCGGCCTTATCGTCGGTGTCGGCGGCGTGGCATTCAACGCCTTGATTGGCCGTTCCAATCCGGCGCCGGGAGCCCGCATCGTGACGAGCGCGCTGTTCGCGGGCCTGATTGCTGCGCCGTTGCTGGTCGGCTTCCAGGGGCTCGATGCGCTGGGCGCGCCGTTTTCCGATGTGGCGACGGCCGATGTCTGGGAGGCCGGATTGTGGGCGACGAGTTATGGCCGTTCGACGCTGCTGGCAGCGACGGCGATCTGCATCGCCTACGCGGCCGGGCAGGCCGGCTCCCGGTCCCGTCTTGGACTCTCGCTCGCCGCCGCAGCGACGCTTCTGGTCGGTGTGGCGGTCGCTTCTGCCGGCCACGCCTCGACCGCGCCGTCGCGATATCTCACGGTGCCGGCAGTGTTTCTCCATGCCATAACGGTCGTGCTATGGATCGGTGCCCTGATTCCGCTCGGAGCGGTGCTTGTCCGCGGCGGCGCAGCGTTGCCGATCGTGCTGCGGCTGTTCTCCCGCGTCATTCCGGCGATCGTGGCGGTGCTGGCGCTGTCCGGACTGCTGCTGGCGATCGTGCAGGTGCAAAGCGTTCCGGCGCTCTGGGACACCGACTATGGCCGTGTGCTCTTGGCCAAGCTCGCATTGGTCGTCGCGCTGCTACTGCTAGCGGCGCTCAACCGCTTCTATCTGACCGCTCCCGCAGCCGCTGGCGACGCAAGCGCGACGCGGCGTTTGAGGCGCAGCGTTGGTGCTGAAATCGTCCTTGCGACCGCCGTCATCGCCGTGCTCGGTCTATGGCGATTCACGCCGCCTCCGCGCGCGATTGCGGCAAACCCTGCTTTGTTCGCAGTACAGGAAGTCCGTGCGCGGAAGGAGAGTGTCAGTGCTGCGCTGTCGATCCATCCGCCGATCGTCGGCTCGGTCAGGGTAGAGGTCGGCAATTTGCTTCTCAATGGAAAGCCGTTTGAGCCGATCAGCGTCAGCGTCGATCTCGACAAGCCGTCCTACGGCATCGGCCCGTTCACGCGGGAAGCGCGCCGGGCCGGCGATGGAATCTATCATGCGGATGGCTTCGTGCTGCCGCTGGATGGCTTCTGGATCGTTCGCGTCACGGTCCTCGTATCGGATTTTCGTTCGGTCACGCTCATGGAGGTCTTCGACGTCCGTAAAGTATCGCGATAAGCTTGGCAGCCGATTTCCACACCCCCAGACAACATGCCCGGCATGGGCCGAAAAGGAGAATTCGACTCTCCAATCGGGGGAAAGTTCAGCACGCTGTGCCTAGTCTACTAAATTAGTAGAAATTACTCTGACGGACATCCTTGAGACGAACGACCGTCGTCTCCGGTTCACAGCCAGGGAGTCCGTCATGTCCCAAAAACGTCAAGCTGAAACTCGGCTTCATGCTCCACGGCGTCGGCATTGGAAGGGGCGACTGGCGCCATCCGGATGCCGACGCGACTGCGAGCACGAGCTTTGAATACTACAAGAAGCAGGCGCAACTCGCCGAGGCGGCGAAGTTCGATTTCCTCTTCGTCGCCGGAACAGGTCGCCGACGCGTTCCAGCGCTGGCTGGAGCAACGCGGCTCCGACGGCTTCGTGGTCAACGTGTCGCTGCCCAGGGAACTCTCGAAGTCTTCGCCGAGACCGTCGTTCCGATCCTGCAAAAGCGCGGCATCTACCGCACCGGATACGAAAGCGAGACCTTCCGCGGCAATCTCGGCATTCCCGTTCCACCCAACCGATACGCCAGGAACACCGTCGCCGTGGCGGCCGAGTGAACTTACTCATTCCCGAACAAGTCCCTCCCACAAACTGAAAGCGAACCCTGCCATGACCATCGTCTCCCGCCGCATGTTCAATCTCCTCTTAGGCGGGCTGGCCGCAATTGCCGGCCTCACAGCGCTGCCAGCTCTCGCCGCCGAAGATCTCAGCAAGGTCGTTCTGCGCGTCGGCGACCAGACCGGCGCCACCAGGGCGAAATTCGAAGCGGCCGGCTTGCTCGACGACGTCCCCTATCAGATTGAGTGGTCGGTCTTTGCAGCCGCCGTCAATCTGCATGAGGCGCTGAAGGCGGATGCCGTCGACATCGGGTCGGCGGCGGATGCGCCGACGGTCAGCGCCATTGCCGGCGGTTCCAAGATCAAGATCGTCGCCAGTTGGTCGAACGGCGGTCTCGGCAGTTCGCTGATAATCCCCGCCAATAGCCCGATCAAGACCATCCAGGACCTCAAGGGCAAGACCATTTCGCCGACGACGCGCGGCAGCGTCGCGCACTACCTCGTGCTCGGCGTGCTGAAGAAAGCCGGCCTTGCCCAGGACGATGTGAAGCTTGCCTTCCTCAACCCATCCGATGCCAGCGCCGCCTTCCAGGCCGGCAGCATCGACGCATGGGCAACCTGGGGTATCTACAAGGCACGTTCGATCGGAACGCTAAAGGCCACCGTGCTGATCGATGGCCCCGGCATCAATACCGGCAATGGCGTGCTTAGCGCCACGGACAAGGCGCTGTCGGATCCGGCAAAGGTGGCTGCGATTGCCGATTTCTCGGCCCGCACCGACCGTGCCTACAAATGGTCGAAGGAGAACAAGGAGGCTTATCTCGACTATTACGCGGCCTTCACGAAACAGGACAAGGCGACGGTCGAGAGCCTTTATCCGGACGAGGCTGCTTTCGAGCGCACGCCGATCGACGACGCTTTCGTCGCTTCACTCCAGAACGTTTTCGAGACCTGGAAGGAAGCCGGTGTGCTGAGCGGCGACCTCAAGCTTGCCGACTACGTCTATCGCGGGCTGCCCACGAACTGACGCCGGTTTCGAAAGGGAACAAGCCGATGAGTTCGATCGCCACGATCACCATCACGCCGGGCGCCATCGAAAGGCAGCCCGCGGACCATGCGCCCAAGTCGCAGGGTTCGCTGGCGCGGCAGCGCATCGAGCCGGCCTCGGCCGCCGGGCAGGGAATGCCGCGCTGGTTGCGGCGTCTGTCAGGCCCCGTGCTTCTGGTCCTGCTTTGGCATGTCGCGTCGCAAACCGGCGTGCTGCCGGGCGAGGTGCTTGCCGGCCCGTCCACGGTGATCGGCAGCGCCGCCAAGCTCATTGAGACCGGCGAGCTTCAGGATGCGATGGTCATCTCGCTCAGCCGCGCCTTGGCGGGCCTGGCGATTGGCGGCACAATTGGCGTGACGCTCTCTGTCCTCGCCGGACTGTTTCGGCTCGGCGAGGATCTGGTCGACGCCACGATGCAGATGCTGCGCACCGTGCCCAATATCGCGCTGATCCCCTTGCTGATCATCTGGTTCGGCATCGGCGAGGCGCCGAAGATTGCGCTGATCGCGCTCGGCACCGCCTTTCCGCTCTATCTCAACGTCTATGCCGGCATCCGCAACGTCGATTCGACGCTGATCGAAGCCGGCCGGACGCTCGGCCTGTCACGCACGGCGATGATCCGCCACGTGGTGTTGCCGGGTGCGCTGCCGAGCGCGCTGGTCGGTCTGCGCTATTCGCTCGGTATCGCCTGGCTGGCGCTGGTCTTCGGCGAGCAGATCAACGCCACCGCCGGCATCGGCTATCTGATGGCCAATGCGCGGGAGATGTTCCAGACCGACGTCATCGTCGTGTGTCTCGTCGTCTATGCATTGCTCGGCCTTGGCGTCGATTTCACCGTCCGAACTCTAGAAAAGGTGTTTCTCGCATGGCGGCCAGCTTTCAGCGGAACTTGAACGTGGTCGAGGCGGTCGCGCCTCCGCCTGTCGCGAAACACTCGAAAGCCCCGCTGCCTGCAGTCAGGGTTCGCGGGCTCACACGCCGCTTCGGGGAGCGCGAGGTTTTGAAGAACCTCAATGTCGACATCGCGGCGGGCGAGTTCGTGGCACTACTCGGCGCCAGCGGCTGCGGCAAGAGCACGCTGCTGCGCATTCTCGCCGATCTCGACCGCGAGATCGTCGGCGAGGTCGACGTGCCGGTGCGCCGTGCCGTCGCCTTCCAGGCGCCGCGGCTAATGCCGTGGAAGAAGGTGTGGCGCAATGTCGTCCTCGGCCTGCCGGAACGTCCCAACAAGACGCGTGCTCTCGCCGCACTGGAAGAGGTCGGCATCGGCCACCGGGCCGACGTGTGGCCGAAGGTTCTGTCCGGCGGAGAGGCGCAGCGCACCTCGCTGGCGCGGGCGCTGGTGCGCGAACCCGACCTGCTGCTGCTCGACGAACCCTTTGCCGCGCTCGATGCGCTGACCCGCATCAAGGCGCAGGATTTGGTCGGCGAGCTCTGGCAGCGGCATGGCTGCGCCATCCTGCTGGTCACGCACGACGTCGAGGAGGCGGTGCTTCTCGCCGACCGGGTTCTGGTCATGAAGGACGGAGTCATCGCGCATGAGGAGCGCATCGATCTGCCGCGTCCGCGCGATGTCGCCGATCCGGTCTTCGCCAGGATACGCGGCAGTCTTCTCGACTGGCTGGGCGTGCGCCATGGCACTCATGGCAATGCCTGAGGATATCAGACGATGAGCAGGTCGCATGGCGAAACCCTCGAACTGACCGCCGACGTGCTGATCATTGGCGGCGGGCTTGCCGGAACCTGGGCTGCTTCGGCGGCGCGGCGCACCGGTGCCTCCGTCATCCTCGCCGACAAGGGCTATTGCGGCACCAGCGGCGTCACCGCAACTGCCGGGCCAGGCCATTGGTGGATACCGCCGCACCCTTCCGAATTGCGTGAGACGGCTATTTGCAACAGGAGAAAGACAGGGGCAGGCCTGAACGAGCCGGGGTGGATGGCGCGCATCCTGGCGCTAACCTGGGAAAGCCTACCGACGCTCGAAGGTTTTTACGACTTCTCCAAAGATGAAAACGGCGCGAAGCAATATCGCGCCCTGCGCGGCCCGGAGTACATGCGCGCCCTGCGCAAGCTGGTCGACAGTCTCGGCGTGACCATCCTCGACCACAGCCCGGCGCTGGAGCTGCTGCAGCGTTCCGATGGCTCGGTGTCAGGCGCGCGCGGCATCCGGCGGCAGGCGGGTGGCGATTGGCAGGTCAATGCCGGCGCGGTCGTGATCGCCACCGGTGGCACCTCGTTCCTGTCGCGCCTGCTTGGCTCGCACACCAACACGGGTGACGGCTATCTCATGGCGGCGGAAGCCGGCGCCGAACTCTCTGGGATGGAGTTCACCACCTACTATACTGTCGCTCCGGTGCGCTCGACGATGACACGCTCGATGTCCTACGCCTTCGCCACCTATTACGACGAGGACGGTGCAGTCATTCCGATGCCGCCGGGGCCGGAGACGTCACGGCCATTGGCACGGGCAATGCTGAAGGGCCGCGTCTTCTGCGATCTCGCCCGCACGCCGGAGGATATCCGCGCGCAGGTGCCGACGATCTCGCCCAATTTCATGCTCCCGTTCCGGCGCTGGGGCATCGACCCATACAAGGACCGGTTCGAAGTGACCTTGCACGGGGAAGGGACGATCCGCGGCATCGGCGGGCTGCGCATTGTCGGCGAGGATTGCGTGACTTCGGTTCCGGGCCTCTACGCGGCGGGCGATGCGGCGACGCGTGAACTGGTTGCCGGTGCGATTTCAGGCGGCGGCAACATCAATTCTGCCTGGGCGGTCTCGTCCGGCCAATGGGCCGGGAAGGGTGCGGCGCGCCATGCCGCCGAAAATCGTGCCGGAGTGGGGGGCAGGCCTATCGGGCAGGCGGGCCTGCGCCCTGCCAGTGTGCAGCGCGATGTCGACCTTGGTGCGACGCTGTCCGCCATTCAGAGCGAGATGCTGGCTTACGACAAGAACATCTTCCGCAGCGGGGAAAAGCTCCGGCACTCCGCCGAGGCACTTGAAGGTGCCTGGGCGGAGTTTGATGCGCACGCAGGGGGTGTTGGCGGCGGTCTGTTGAGAACTCGAGAAACCGCCGCGATGCTGGCCACGGCGCGCTGGTGTGCCGCGTCGGCGCTGGCGCGCGACGAAAGCCGCGGCATGCACCAGCGCGAGGACCGGCCGGAGACCGATCCCCGCTATAACCGGCGCATTATTGTCGGCGGCCTGGACAGGGTCTGGACGAGGTCGGACTACGGCCACGCATTGGAACTTGCATCATGATCGAACTCGTCATCGCCGAGCGTTGCACGGGCTGCAACGCCTGCGTCGAAGTCTGCCCGACCAACGTGCTCGAAGCGGTTTCCGGCGACACGCCGCGCATCGCCCGGCAGGAGGACTGCCAAACCTGCTTCATGTGCGAGCTCTATTGCCGTGGGGATGCGATTTATGTCGCTCCGGACTGCGAAAGCCCCACCGTGGTCGATAAAGACGACATTCTCGCCTCCAGCCTGCTGGGCGAATTCCGCCGCAATCACGGTTGGGATGAATGGGGGTCCGATCCCCGCTACACCAACGAGCACTGGCGGATGGAGAGCGTCTTCCTGCGCGCGAGGGATATGGCCATCGCCGAGGCGGCCGGAAACGCGTGAATGGAAATTTTGCCTCAGCCGACATTCCTATGACCTGAGCGTTTATCCGGGACCTCATTTCCATGATACAGAAACGGCAGTTGCGGCTCGGCGCGTTCATGCGCCCCGTCAGTCTTCATACGGGTGCCTGGCGTTACCCCGGCGCTTTCCCAGATGCGAACTTCAACTTCGCTCACCTAAAGCGTTTCGCGCAGACGCTTGAAGCCGCCAAGTTCGATGCGTTCTTCATGGCGGACCATCTGGCCGTCCTCAATATGCCCATCGAAGCCCTGAAACGGAGCCACACCGTCACCTCGTTCGAGCCATTCACGTTGCTGTCGGCGTTAGCGGCAGTGACAGACCACCTTGGACTGGTAGCCACGGCTTCGACGACCTTCGATGCGCCCTACCACGTCGCCCGACGCTTTGCGTCGCTGGACCACATCAGCGGCGGACGGGCCGGCTGGAATATCGTGACGACGTCCAACCCGGATGCTGCACTGAATTTCGGGCTGGAGGATCACGTCGAACATGGCGAACGCTATCGCCGCGCCCGTGAGTTCTACGACGTGGTGACCGGCCTATGGGACAGTTTCGCGGATGACGCCTTTGTTCGCGATCAGCAAAGCGGGCTCTATTTTGATCCATCCCGACTTCATGTCCTTGATCACAAGGGACCGCAACTCGCGGTGCGCGGGCCGCTCAACATCGCCCGGCCGCCTCAAGGCTGGCCGGTGATCGTCCAGGCGGGTGCATCGGAGGCGGGGCGGCAGCTTGCCGCCGAGACGGCCGAGGTAGTTTTCGCCGCACATGCGAATCTGGCGGCCGGTCAACGTTTTTATGCAGACGTGAAAAGCCGGGCGGAACAAGCAGGACGCGCTCGTGATCAGATCAAGATGTTGCCCGGCGCCTTTGTGATCGTCGGGGACACGGTCGAGGAAGCCCGTGCCAAGCGCGCCACGCTCGACAGCCTGGTTTATTACGAAAGCGGGATCGCCTCGCTTTCTATCGCGATAGGCCACGATGCGTCCAATTTCGATCCCGAAAGGCCGCTGCCAGACATTCCGGAGACCAATGCCAGCAAAAGCGGGCGCGAACGCGTAGTCGAGCTTGCACGCTTGGAGAACCTGACCGTCAGGCAGCTTGCCCAACGTCTGGGAGGCTATTCCGGCCTGGCGTTTGTCGGCACAGCAAAAACGATAGCCGATGAGATGGAAGAGTGGCTTGTCGAGGAGGGGTCGGACGGGTTCAACGTGATGTTCCCTTTTCTGCCAGCCGTGCTCGACGAGGTCGTCGACAGAGTGGTGCCGGAACTTCAACGGCGCGGGCTGTTCCGACGCGAATATGAGGGGTCAACGCTCCGCGAAAATCTTGGTTTGGCACGTCCCAAGAATCGATTTTTCGAATAGTCGTCAGGTTAAAGAAGCGCGTTCGACGCTGCGTCGGCGGGAGATCAGGAGAGAGCTCGCATCGTCGATCGCCTGTTCGCCGCGCTTGCGAATGGCCTCAGAGGCAAGCGCACCATCCAGAAAGTCCTTGTCCGTCGCATAAACGGCGGTCGGCAAGACGAGCGCCTCGAAGAAGGCAAAGAGAGGCCTGAGCTGATGTTCGATCATCAGCGCATGGCGCTCACCGCCGCCGGTCGCGGTCAGAAGTACCGGCTTGCCGCGCAAGGCAGCCGGATCGACGAGGTCGAAGAAATGCTTGAACAGGCCGGTGTAGCTGCCCTTGTATGTTGGCGAGCCGACGACGAGCACCTCGGCCGAGACGACCGCGTCAAGCACCCTTTGACCTGCTTCGTCGAGATCGCGCGACCAGCGTGCCGTCCCAAGCGAGGAGCCGACATCGTCCAGATCGAAGGTCACCGCCGCAAGACCGTGCCGATGCGCAATCTCCCTGACGAACTGCTCGACGAAACCGCGCGTCTTGGATGGCCGCGTGAGATTGCCTGAGAAGCCGACGACGGTGGGGTTTGTCATGGCGGTCACCGGGTTTGCGGGTTCAGTACGACCGGGCAGCTCTCGTCCTTCGCCCAGTCGGCGAAGCTCAGATAGTAGGCGCGGACGTCATCATATCCTGCCCGGACCGCGGCGGCGGCCGCAAGTGCGGCGCGGCCACCACCGTCGCAATGGGTGACCACGTGATCGCCGGCCCGGAACCCGGCTGCGGACAGAAGATTGCGTAGAGCGCCCGCTGGCTTCAGGCGGCCATCGTCGAGCAGGCTCGCATGCGGAAGCAGGCGCGCGCCGGGCAGATGGCCACCCCGAGCGTTGCGCCGCAGGTCCGTGCCGGCGAACTCATCCGTTGTTCGAGCGTCGAGAAGTTGGACGCCGTCCAGGTCGGCCTTCAGCGTCTGCCGGTCAACCAACCCGACCGATCCCACTCCCGGTCGAGCCTTGAATGTCGTCGGACCTGAAAGTCCACTTGCCTGCGCAAGCGGTTCCCTCTGTCCGCGGATGGCAGGCCATCCGCCGTTCACGATCAGCGCCTCCGCGCCGAAATATTGCAGGATGAACCAGACGCGGGCGGCCTCCGTCATGCGCCCGTCGTCATAGATCACAGCGGGCCGTGGGCCGCCGACGCCGAGATCGGTGATCGCCTGCTCCCAGTAGGTGACGTTCTCAAAGGAGGTCTCGCCCGACTTCGCGGCGGCCTCCCATGCTTCGATCGGCACGCGAACGGCCATCGCCGGGTGATCGGCCTCGAAGGCCGCAGGCTCCCGCACGTCGAGCAGACGAAACCCGCCAAGCGATGGCAGTGCGGCGGGCTCGACTATGGGATCGTGTGGCATGAGTTCCCTAGGACAACGCGAGGCGCGACATCGAATGGTGCCGCAACTGCAATTGCCGTGGGCAGCATTGGATCTCGCTAGACATCGGCCTTCGTCCCGTCGAAACGGGTGAAGCTGAACCCCTCGAACGGCTCGCGATATGTTTGCCGCTCGTTGCGGAGAATGCTGATCGCGAGCTCCTCGCCGAGCGCCAGCGACGCCGAGAAATCCGAGCGCCAATGGATGCCGGCCCAATCGCGGCCGACGCCGTAGTTCCAGGCGAGCTTGTTGAGCTCGCCGCCGACCGTGAGCTGCTCGCCTTGGTAGGGGATGAGTTTCGTCGGATCCTTCGGATCGGGCTGAACCGGATTGGGAATAGCCGCATCCTCATCGAACAGTGCCTTGAGGATCGTCACGTTGGACGCGGCGATCTGGGCGGCTCCGCCCGGATAGCTCGAGTGGATCGGCGCGCCCTCGGGGTAGACGTGCGACAGGAGATGGCTGCCGAACTTGGCGACGCTTCGTGCCAACGCAGTTGAGTTCAGGACGTCGCCGTGAACAGGATAGGCGTCCACCTTGTTGGCGATCCGGTGATGGATCAGCCCGCCATACGCTTCCGGCCGTAAGGTGCGGTGGACATAGAACTTCTGCCAGTAAGCCACGCGGATGGCCAGCGAGGCGGTGATCGGCAGCAGGCTCTGCGCGTAGGGCAGGCCAAACGTGCCGTAACCGCCGGTCTGCGTCTTCGACTTCACATACGGATTGGATTTGCTGAACGGGATTCCAAAACCGCCATAGTCCGGATTGGCCTTGTCGGGTGCTACACCAAGGAGCAGGGCTGCCGACCAGAAGGCGGCCGGATTGTTGTGGACGTATTCCGCGAGATCGCGGCCGGTCGCGATGTAGCGCGGCGTCGGGTCGAAGCTGGTCGGCTTGGCGGGCGGATTGCCGTTCTGGATGGCGAGCCACTCGTCGTAGCCGGTGAGGAAATCGGTCCCGGCCGCGGCGGTGCGAATGCGGGCGGGGATGAGCTGGCTGCCGTAAGGAGCATCCTTGAGCAGGAACTGCGAGATGTAGGGACCATGGAGCGTGCCGGGCGGCGTCACATAGCGACCGGTTCTTCCTGACAGACCGGCCGCGTCGACGTAGAGCGCCGTCCCGCGGAATAGTGTTTGCGGTGTAACGCCTCCATCCGTGCGCGGCCCGTTGAAGGCGGCGAGCTTGCTCAACTCGTTGACCGCGGCGAGCACGTCCTTATTGCTGGTGTCGTCCGTCAGCTCGGACAGCGGAACGTCGCGCAGGATCGACTGCCAATAGAGCTCGACGGCCTCGCCAGCCCGCGTCGCGCTGTCAAGCGCAGGTGCCGGCGGAATCGCGAACTGCGGGCCGACGCAGCCCGTCAGGTTCACGGCAAGCGAGCCCATCGGATTGAGCTGCTTGCGCTTGCCGCCGAGCGGTATCGCCTCGAAGTCGGCCGGATCACCCGAGGCGTAGGCCTTCAGCGTCGCGTCGAAGGCTGGTCGGTCGACTTCGCCGCGTTCGTCGTGCGGCAGACCGCGCGTATCGGAACCGATGCGGTTTGGGTATTTCTCTTCGTCGCCATTAACCGGATGCGGCGCGATCGCCACCGCGAAATCGGTGTCCGCCGCGGCGCTCCGCGCGACATAGGCGTGTTTGCGGAAAACAAGGTGGGCGTCGGTCTCCTCCTCGCCGGCATGCGCACTGGCCGAGCCGACGGCTGCGAGGGGAGGTAACCCTGTAACCGCTATCGCTGCGACGCCTCCGGCCGCTCCAAGAAACCGGCGGCGGCCGCCATTGTGGACATCTGCCCTATCCGGCGCGGAGGCCTCACGGCCGGTCCGGCCTTTGGCTTCTGATCCGTGATCCCAGTGCGTCATTGCGATCTCCATGTTTCGCCGAAGCGCTGCATTGATCGAAGGCAATGCCGCGCCCTATACCTCTTCGAGAATTCGCGCTTGCAGGGCGACGGCCGACATGTCCGCGGCCTCGCGTCGAGGGCGAGTAAGATCGACAGGAATGTCGAGCGCTATGGCGCCGTCGCGGATCACGATCACCCGGTCGGCAAGGGCCACCGCCTCGGCGACATCGTGGGTGATGAGAACCGTCGTGAAACCGTGCTCGCGCCATATACGCTCGAGCAGGCGGTGCATCTCCATTCGCGTCAGCGCGTCGAGAGCCCCGAACGGCTCATCGAGGAGAAGGACACCGGGCCGGCTCACCAAGGCACGAGCAAGGGCGACGCGCTGACTCTGGCCGCCCGACAAGACCGCGGGCCAATCATTCGCCCGATCCGCAAGTCCGACATCGGCGAGCGCTGCCGTGGCGGTCTCGCGCCAGCCGTACGCCCGTGCGATGCCGACATTGCTGAGAACGCGATGCCAAGGGAGAAGCCGCGCGTCCTGGAAGAGCAGCCGGACGTTCGACTGCAGCGATTGGACCTCCGCGCCGCCGACCGAGACGGTCCCGCTCGTCGGGCGGTCGAGGCCGGCGATCAGGCGAAGGAGCGTGGACTTGCCGCAGCCGGAGCGACCGACAATCGCCAGCAACTGGCCGGCAGGGATAGCAAGGTCGAGCTTGGACAACACCCGCCTGTCGCCAAACGACTTGGACAAGCCGTCAAGCAACACAGCCTGTCCATTCGCCGGGCGCTCTTCATGCTTCCGTCGCACAGCCTCGCGGAGCGTGTTTGCTCCGTCTGGAGCTGTATCGGTTTCCTGGAATACTGCGCCTTCGCGCAGCCGGAGCGCGGTTGCAACTTCTCTCATGGTGCTGCCCTGGTGGCGGCGGGTTGGTACGCCGGATGCCAGGCGAGAGCGCGCGCCTCGATCAGCCGGGTGATCGCGTCGGCGAGCTTGCCGAGCAGCGCGTAGACGATGATGCCGAGGACAACGATGTCGGTCTGCAGGAATTCCCGCGCATTCATTGTCATGTAGCCGATGCCCGAGGAGGCCGAGATCGTCTCGGCGACGATCAGCGTCAGCCACATGATGCCGAGCGAGAAGCGCAGGCCGACAAGGATCGACGGCAGTGCACCCGGCAGGATCACCCGCCAGAACAGCGCGAGCGGGCCGAGCCCGTAGACGCGCGCCATCTCGATCAGCCTGACGTCGACGGTGCGGATGCCATGAAACGTATTCAGGTAGATCGGAAAGGCGGTTCCGACCGCCACCAGAAAGATCTTCGCCTCCTCACCGATCCCGAACCAGAGGATGACGAGGGGAATCATGGCCAGGTGCGGCACGTTGCGCAGCATCTGCATCGACGAGTCGAACACGGTCTCGGCCGGCCGCGAAATTCCGGCCAGTACGCCGAGGACGAAGCCGATACTGCCGCCGATAGCAAGCCCCTTCAGCGCCCGTTCCGTCGAGATGGCGGCATGGGTGAGAAGCGTCCCATTGCGCAGGCTTTCCCAAAAAGCGGCGGCCACCGCGCTCGGAGCTGGCAGCAGGCGGGTCGACATTATTCCGCTGCGCGAAGCAATTTCCCATACGACCACAATGCCGATCGGCAACGCCCACGACGCCAGGAGCTTGAGTGCCGCTGTGCCTGCGTTTTGAAGCTGCGACGGCTGCGCCATCTTCAAGATACCCAAGGCGCCGCCGGCCGGATCTCGCTGGCGATGGTCTCGCCGAACGGGCCCGTGTTGACGGAAAGGTTCGCCTTCTCCGGCGCGTGGGCGAGCGGAAGCAGGGGAAAAACGAGTTCGGCGAAGCGGTAGGCCTCCTCGAGATGCGGATAGCCGGAGAGGATGAAGGTATCGATGCCGATCGCCCGATACTCTTCCATCCGGGCCGCGACCTCCTCGGGCGAGCCGACCAGCGCGGTCCCGGCGCCGCCGCGGACCAGACCGACGCCTGCCCACAGGTTCGGGCTGACCAACAGCTTATCGCGGCGGCCGCCATGCAGGGCGCTCATCCGGCTCTGCCCGACAGAGACCATGCGCGCGAACACCGACTGCGCCTTGGCGATCGTTTCGTCGTCGAGATGCGCTATGAGGCGGTCGGCAGCCACCCAGGCTTCTTCGGACGTCTCGCGGACGATGACATGGAGCCGGATGCCGAAGCTGAGCTTGCGCCCGTGCTTTCGGGCTGCCGCCTTGACCTTCGCGATCTTCTCCGCGATGAGCGCCGGCGGCTCGCCCCAGGTCAGGTATTTGTCGACTGTCTCGGCGGCGACCCCGATCCCTTCTTCAGAGGACCCGCCGAAGTAAAGCGGCGGATGCGGCGCCTGGACAGGTGGAAACAGCAGCTGCCCGCCTTCCAGGCGGATGTGCTTGCCCGAAGTGTTGACCGTCTCGCCGGCAAGCAGCGCCTTGTAGGCATGGAGAAACTCGCGGGTGATCTCGTAGCGGTCTGCATGGCTCGCGAAAATGCCGTCGCCCTTGTTCTCGATCGGATCACCGCCGGTCACCACATTGATGAGCAGGCGGCCGTTCGACAGCCGGTCGAGTGTCGCGGTCATGCGCGCCGCCACCGCCGGCGGCTGCAACCCGGGCCGCACGGCAACCAGGAACTTCAGCCGCTCAGTGGACGTCAGCATCGCCGAGGCGACGATCCAGGAATCCTCGCAGCTCTTTCCCGTGGGCAACAGCACGCCGTAGTAGCCGAGCTGGTCGGCAGCCTGGGCGATCTGGCGCAGATACGGCAGGTCGGTAGCGCGGCCGCCGACGGCAGTGCCGAGGTACCTGCCGTCTCCGTGAGTCGGCAGGAACCACAGCACGCTTACGCGGTCGGGAGAAAGCTCAGCAGCGACGGTCACGACTGCGGCTTTTTCACTGCATCGGCGATCCGGATTGCGGTCGGGATAAGGCCGAGTTCATGGAACACGTCGGCGATCTTCTGCTGCGCGGCCACCACCTCCGGTGTGATCGGCTTCACGCCGTAGGAACGCCGCTGGACGGCGACTGCGAGAACGTCCGCGGGAATGCCGAGCGCCGGCGAAAACTGTTCGGCCACATCGTCGCGGTTGGCGTTGATCCAGGTGTCGATCTCACCGAGGGATGCCACGACGGTGTCGACCACTTCGGGCTGGGTGTCGACGAAGTCGCGCGAGGCGAGATAGAATTCGTGGTTGTCCACCACGCCGCTGCCGTTTGCCAACTGGCGGGCACCGGTAGCTGCTTCCGCGGCCGCGAGAAATGGCTCCCAGATCACCCAGGCATCGACAGCCTGCTTCTCGAATGCGGCGCGTGCGTCAGCCGGCGGCAGGAACGAGACTTCCACGTCAGTATAGGCGAGCCCGGCTTTCTCCAGCGCCTTGACGAGCAGATAATGGACGTTCGAACCCTTGTTCAGCGCCACCTTCTTGCCCTTCAAGTCCGCGACGGTCTTGAGCGGGCTGTCCTTCGGGACCAGAATCGCTTCGGCTTCCGGCGCCGGCGGCTCGTAGCCGACATAGACGAGGGGAGCGCCAGCAGCCTGCGCGAAGATCGGCGGCGCCTCGCCGGTCGTGCCGAAGTCGATGGAGCCGATATTGAGCGCCTCCAGGAGTTGCGGCCCCGCCGGGAACTCGGTCCACTCGACCGTGTAGCCCTGCGGCTTCAGTTTTTCCTCGAGCAACCCCTTCGTCTTCAGCAGAATGAGTGTGCCGTACTTCTGAAACCCGATACGGACGATCTTGTCTTCCGCATGGGTTGCCGTGGCGGCGCCCAGCGCAATGCTGACGGCGAGTGCGAGCTTGGCAACATATCGTATGAAGGCATTCATCAAATCGGACTCCTCTTCCCATGGTCGCTCTGGACTTTGAATCGGCGGGCACGAAACATGCCTCACACTGCACCCGCGAATTCTGAAGCGCAGTCGGGGATTGCCCAGTCTCAATGAGCGTACCGGGCCGGCTGAGGGTTCTCAAAGAATATTCTACTAATTTGATAGACTTTGTTGATAGTGTTTTTGCTTGGATGAAAAGAACTGCGGAGCAGTGCGCCAACGAGCCTATACCGACCGCGCTGCGTGACAAGGCGCGATGTCCGCGGGTGCGAATTCGCCGATGAAGACAAGCCCGGCGTCGGTCTCGGCCGGACTGTCGACCGTACCTTGCCGTTTCGAATTTCGTTCCAACAACATCGACTGCAGGATGTTATCGAATCGCTTCAAGGTCGAACGCTCGATGCGAAGGTAGCTCAGGCGGTCGCCTTTTGCGGCTGGCTGAACGTATTGTCAGGGCGGGGCAGACCGAAATGGTCCCTCAGCGTTACCCCGTCATAGTCGTGCCGGAAAAGTCCGCGCTTGCGCAAGATCGGCACCACCTCGTCGGCGAATACGTCGAACCCGCCCTGAAGATAGGGCGGCATGACATTGAAGCCATCTGCGGCACCGTTGTCGAACCATTCCTGGATCTTGTCGGCGATCTGTTCGGGCGTCCCGGCCTGGACCCAATGCCCGCGCGCGCCGGCGAGACGGTGGAGCAACTGGCGGATGGTCGGATTCTCGCGCTCGATGATGTCGAGTACGACGTGGAAGCGGCTGCTCGCACCGCGCTCGCCCTCGCCACTGATGAGCTCGCGCGGAAATGGCCCGTCCAGATCGTAGCTGGAAAGGTCGGCGTCTACGATGCGCCGTAGCTGATCGAGCGAATATTCCGGCTGCGTCAGCTCGTTGAACTCGTCATGCAGTGCGCGGGCTTCAGCCTCGGTTGAACCGATGAAGGGACTGATACCAGGCAACACCTTGACGTGGTCAGGGTTGCGGCCAACCGACTTCACGCGCGCTTTGATGTCAGCATAAAATTCCTGCGCGTTGCCGAGTGTCTGATGTGCTGTGAATATCGCCTCGGCATAGCGGCTTGCGAATGACCGTCCGTCTTCAGACGAACCCGCCTGGACATAGACCGGCCGCCCCTGCGGCGAGCGCGGCAGCGTCAGCGGCCCCTTCACCCGATGGTATTTGCCGATGTGGTTGATTGGGTGGATCTTGTCGGTGTCGGCAAAAATTCCGGATTCCCGGTCCGCGACGAGCGCGTCGTCCTCCCAGCTGTCCCAGAGCTTCGTCACCACATCAACGAATTCGCTTGCGCGCTCGTAACGGTCGGCGTGGGTCGGATGTCGATCAAAGCCGAAATTCAACGCTGCGGACGCATCGCCCGTGGTGACGATGTTCCAGCCGGCGCGCCCGCCACTCAAATGATCGACAGAAGCAAACAGCCGGGCCAGGTTGTAGGGTTCGTTGTAGGTGGTCGAGGCGGTAGCGATGAAGCCGATGCGTTCCGTCACAGCGGCGAGCGCCGAAATCCATGTCAGCGGCTCTAGCCTGAAGCGGCTTGCGTAGCGGATGTTATCGGCAAGTGCGGGGCCATCGGCAAAGAACAGCGCGTCGAACTTGCTCGCCTCGGCCTTTTTCGCCAGTTCCTGATAATAGGCGATGTCCAACACTCTCTCAGGTGCGGAATCCTTGTAGCGCCAGCCGGCTTCATGATGGCCGCCAGGATAGATGAAAAGGTTGAGGTTCAACTGTCGTGATTTGGCGGGCATCTGTTGGTCCTCCTGGGTAGTGACACGGAGCCGCACGTCTTCGGCCGCTCAGACGGGCAGCAGAGGCTTTGTCTCGACGCCGAGATGACGCAGAAGTTCGGAGCGAATCTCGCCGAATCGGCGATCGCCATGATCGCGTGGCCTGGGGATACTGATCGCGATGTCGGCGATGATTGCACCATTGTGGAGCACCAAAACCCGGTCCGCCAGCGTCACAGCTTCGTCGACATCATGGGTGACCAGCAGGACGGCCGGCTGGTGACGGGTGCAGAGCTGGCGCAGCAGATCGTGCATGCGCAGGCGGGTCAGCGCGTCGAGTGCGCCGAACGGCTCGTCCGCCAGCAGCAGTTCAGGATCACGAACAAGCGAGCGCGCCAACGCCACCCGCTGCTGCTCGCCACCAGAGAGTTCGACCGGCCATGCGGTCTCGCGGCCGCTCAGGCCAACCTCTTCGAGAGCTACCCGTCCGCGTTCGGCGGCGTCCGGCAGGCCGAGACCGAGAACCACATTCTCCAGCACTCGTTTCCAGGGCAACAATCGGGCATCCTGGAACACTACCGATTTCTTATCCGGCGTATCGAGTCGGCCGGATCCGGAGACTTTGTCGTCGAGATCGGCGAGCGCGCGCAACAATGTACTCTTGCCCGACCCGCTACGGCCGAGAAGGGCGACGAACTCCCCCTTCTCGATGTCGAGACTGAGGCCGTCGAGGATGGTTCGCGGCCCGAAACGCCTCACAAGGCCCTTGACCCGCACCGCGGGCGCGCCGCTCAATCCGCCAGGGTGCGACGCCATGACAAGGACCTTTCCTGGAAGAAGCGGACAATGCCATCGGACATGAGACCAAGCAACGCGTAGACGACGAGGCCGACGATGATGATGTCGGTCTGGCCGTAATTGCGTGCGAGGTCGACCATGTACCCAATGCCGCTCGTGGCATTGACCTGTTCGACCACCACCAGAGACAGCCAGGCGTAGGTCACCGCGAAACGCAGGCCGAGGAAGAAGCCCGGAAGCGCGCCCGGCAGGATGACCTGGCGGATGAATTCGCCGTAGCCCATTCGCAAGGTCTGGGCCAGTTCGACATAACGGCTGTCTATGCTGCGCAAGCTGCTGTGGGTCTGGATATAGATCGGGATCAGGACGGCCAGCGCGATGGCCGTCACCTTCATGCCCTCGCCAATGCCGAACCAGAGCATCAGCAGCGGGATCAGAGCGAGCGTCGGTATCGCCCGCTTGATCTGAACGGGGCCGTCAATGATTGCCTCGCCAAGCCGGGACAAACCTGAAATGAGAGCAAGCACGGTCCCGATCAGGATACCAAACACCAGACCCTGTGCTGCCCGCCAGGCAGACGTCATCAAATGATCCTGAAGCTTCCCTGCGGCGATGAGATCGATGGCAGTGCCGACAACCGACCAGGGCGCCGGCAGCGTTCTTGGATCGATCAGGCCGGCGATGCTGCCGATGGACCAGATCACGAGAAGAAGTGCGGGACCGATCAGCGCGCCAAACGGGATCGGCCGCCCAAGTGCGAGGCGACGCCTAGGAGCGGTCTTGCGGGCCTGTACAGCGGGCGCAATCAACCCCCTTTCATCCGATGCGTAGGGAATGGGGAGTGCAACTGCGGCGGTATGTGAGATTGCGTTCATCTGCATCGTCTCCAGTGCTGGGAAGCAGGTCGTCAGGACGCGTTCAGCGCATTTGTGGCAATCCTCTCGAAGCGCCTGTCGAAAAGATCCTCTGCCTTGATGGGGGGCTTGTTCAGTTCCTTGGCCAGGAGGTCGATCGTCGCTTGCTGGCGCGCGATCACATCGTTCCAGTCGGACGGAATGTCGAACCGTCCGTCGGCCTCGACGAGATACTGGCCATCTTCGCTGTTGAGGCCCTGGGTGGCGACGTAGTAGCCTTCGATCCACTCTTTGGGATGCTCCTCCACCCATCGGGCCGCAAGTGCCCAGTAGCGCACATATTCGCCGAGAGCGGCAGCTTTGGCCGGGTCGTCAAGCACGGCCTGTGGGGCATAGAGATGGGCTGGATCGTCGCGCAAGCCGTGTGGGATGATTGTCGCGCCGTCGGCACCATACTGTCGCAGATAATGCTTGACGAGGACGCCCCAGATCGGTGCGACATCGACTTGCTTGCTGGCAAGTGCCACCGGATAGGCATCGCCTTTGCTGGGCAGTTCAATGAGATTTACATCCTCCTTGTTCAGGCCGGCGGCCTGCAGGACCCTCAGCACCAGCGCGCCTTGCGCCTGTCCGGGGCTGAAGGCGATCCGTTTGCCGCGCAAATCCGCGAGCGTCTTGACCTCGACGCCCGGCGCAATGCCGAGTTGATAAATCGGGTGCTCAACCGGATCCTTGCGGAACTTCGCAGCAATGATCTTGACCTTGAGCCCCGTCCAGGTCGCGTGGATGGGCGGAATGTCGGCAACGGATCCGACGTCCAATGCATTGGCGCGAAAGGCTTCGATTGTCTGTGGGCCGCCGCTGATGTTGGCCCATTCGACGTTGAAGGGTAGTTGATCGATCAGGCCCGAGAGTTCCAGGGCTCTTTGCGTCTCGGGATCGCCGATACGAAGCACGGTGCCCTCCGGGATCCTGGTCGGCAGTTTACCCGCGTCCGGACTGCCCGCCTCGGCACTGAAAGGGGAGGAAGAAGCGATCAGGGTTACCGCCAAAGCGGTCGCCAATACACCAAACCGCCTTCTCGAAAATCTCTTCACAGCTAACATCATCGTCTTGCTCCAATTTTGGAAATGGCCCTACTTTCGCTGTTCAGTATGTCTATCAATTATATAGACGATAAAGTATCGGATGCTGTTCTTTGCCACCCGAGAGAAACGCTGTTCGCCTCCAATGCTCATTTGGGGCACGCGTCGTTCAAATGTTGCCGACTGCGACGCAGGGCATCGATGGTATCGTCCCTCAGCAACGCTCATCCCAAGATTGATGCCTGGACCGGGTCGAGCACTGCCGATGCCTGGGGGCTGTTCGACAGGGCAGAGCCGACCGCTACGGTCGCTCCCGCCGACCCGAGCATGCGGATCTTGACCGCCGTGAAAGCATTGGCGGCAAAGGCACCGCGCATGCTGGTGTCACAGCGACAGCTCATCTGTGTTTATGTGGGCTGTCGACATCAAAGCATGGCGCCCTTACGAGCAGAGCTGGCCATGTAAGCAGCAGAAATCGGACTCGCCGGTGGGGGCAGGTTCTCCTTTTCGTCAGTAACGATCTGGAGACCGGAAACGATTGCACCGACCACCCAGAGACGCCAAAGCTGATGCTCACGGGGAAGGGACTGGGGATTTCGGCAGGCGATATCTAGTTTCGGACGCGTTCAGCTTCATCGTCGACTAGGGTGTCGCGCCGACGAGCTTCACCGCGGACATTGACGGAAAGGGGAGCACGCCTCTGGCCAATCGTCGGCAAAAAAAGCCCGCCGGAACGAACCGGCGGGCGAGACGGGAGGAAACGGTTGTAACTGGAATCAGGCGGCGAGAACGGCCCTCGGCTCGACCAGTTCGTAACCGAGTGCTTCGGCCACTGCGCGATTGGTGATCTTGCCCTTGTGGACGTTCAGCCCGTTGCGCAGATGGTGGTCGTCGACCAGCGCCTTGAGGCCCTTGTCGGCGAGCTGCAAGCCATAGTGCAGCGTCGCATTGTTGAGCGCATGAGCCGAAGTCACCGGCACCGCGCCTGGCATGTTGGCGACGCAATAGTGGATGACGCCGTCGACCTCATAGGTCGGCTCGGCATGAGTTGTGGCGTGCGAGGTCTCGAAGCAGCCGCCCTGGTCGATGGCGACGTCGACCAGCACGGCGCCTTTCTTCATGCCCGACAGCATTTCGCGCGTAACGAGTTTCGGCGCGGCGGCACCCGGGATCAGCACGGCACCGACGACGATGTCAGCCGAAAAACATTCCTCTTCCAGCGCCTCGACAGTCGAGTAGCGGGTGTGAACGCGGCCGCCGAAAATATCGTCGAGCTGGCGCAGGCGAGGGATCGAGCGGTCGATGATGGTGACGTCGGCGCCGAGGCCGACCGCCATGCGGGCCCCGTGCAGGCCGACGACGCCGCCGCCGAGCACCGTGACCTTGCCGGGCAGCACGCCGGGCACGCCGCCGAGCAGCACGCCGCGGCCGCCATTGGCCTTCTGCAGCGCCGTTGCGCCGGCCTGGATCGACAGGCGGCCGGCAACTTCCGACATCGGCGCCAAGAGCGGCAGGCCGCCACGGTCGTCGGTCACGGTCTCGTAGGCAATCGCGGTGACGCCGGAAGCAAGCAAGCCCTTGGTCTGCTCCGGATCCGGAGCCAAATGGAGATAGGTGTAGAGGATCTGGCCTTCGCGCAGCTGCGCCCATTCGCTGGGCTGCGGCTCCTTGACCTTGACGATCATGTCCGACCTGGCGAACACATCGGCGGCCGTCTTGGCGATGGTGGCGCCGGCGGCGCGGTAGGCGTTGTCGTCGGCGCCGATGCCGGCACCGGCGCCGGTTTCGACCAGCACCTCGTGGCCATGGGCGACATATTCGCGGACCGAGCCCGGCGTCAGACCGACGCGGTATTCATGGTTCTTGATTTCCTTGGGGCAGCCGACGCGCATATTCTTCTCCTGATCCGGCCCTTGGGGCTCGTTTCCCTGTATTGGTGGAGTGAACCACGAATCGCTGCGCAGGTGTTTGCGAATGCGCTTGCGCCGGATCGCGTGTTTCGATAATCGTTGCGCGAAACCAAAGGATTTTCGCACGAGTCACGAAAAATGCCGCTGGACAGGATCGATATCGCCATTCTCGAGGCTTTGCATAGGATGGCGGACATCTTGCGATGCGCGGACATGGCGTGGATATCGTGATTGGGGGGCCGCGATTAGATTGACCGAGGCAAAGTCAATTTCGTCCGACTGCATTCTTTCGCAGCCTCCTGAAGACAAACAGCTTGCCTTCGCGCACGCCGTCTTCAAGTGATCTCGCCTTTGCCAGATGCGCTGCAATCGCGCTAGCCAGCATGCAGCCCGTCCCGCGCATCGATACGGCAAGGCGCGGCATGTCAAAGCGGATTGGTCCTTGATCCAAGCGCAACAGAATATCGGTCGATCGGGGTCCCGTCGCGTGGCCGCCCTTGATCAGCAGGGCCTGCATCCCGGCCACCAGCAATTCCTGGCCTTGCCACACTGCGCCGTCTCCATCCACCGCTGGCTCTAAGCCAACAAGAAGCGCCAGCTCGATGAGATTGGGTGTGACGAGGCGGCAAAGGGGCATCAGGTCGCGTTTCATGGCGGCAATGGCCCTTGCGTCCAGCAGCGCCCGGCCTGAGGTCGAGGCCAGCACCGGGTCGAGTACTGCCGGCACCTGTGGATTTTCGCGTAGCACAGCCGCGACGGCTACGACGATCTCGGCCGTTGCAAGCATGCCGATCTTGATGGCCGTCACCTCGTTGGCCTGCAGCGCGGCGCGCATCTGATCGGCCATAAGATCGGGCTGCGAAGGATGGATTTCCATGACGGCGTCGTGCGTCTGCACCGTTAACGCGGTGACAGCCAGGCAGGTGCGCACGCCAATGGAAGAGATCGTCTCGATGTCGCGTGCAATTCCAGCCCCACCGCTGGAGTCTGATCCGCCGACGACGAGCACATAAGGGTCTCGCCTCAGCGCCATGGCTTTGTCTTTTCGATCCATTCTCGCGTGCGCGCTTCGGGATCGGCATTCAACGTGATGTCGGTGACCACCGCCGCGGTGTCCGCACCAGCCGCGAAAACACCGTCGAGCCGGTCGGGGTTGAGGCCGCCAATGGCGACCAATGGAATGGGTGCGACCCGGCGCTTCCACTCGCCGATCCGTTCGACCCCTTGCGGCGCCCATTTCATCTGCTTCAGGATGGTCGGGTAGATGGGCCCCAGCGCCACATAGTCCGGCTCGGCCGCGAGAGCTGTTTCCAGTTCGGCGTGATCATGGGTCGAAAGTCCGAGCTTCAATCCGGCGTACTTAATCGCCAGCAAGTCGGCTTCAGCCAAATCCTCCTGGCCAAGATGGACGAAGTCGCAGCCTTCCACGATGGCGAGCCGCCAATAGTCGTTGACGATCAGTTGGCAACCATGGACAGCGCAGACGTGGTTCGCGCGGCGGATTTCCGTCCGCAGCGTGGCCTCGTCCTGATCCTTGATGCGCAACTGTACCAGCTTGACCCCTAGCGGCACCAGCCGCTCGACCCAGTCAGCGCTGTCGACGATCAGGTAGAAGGGATCGAGCTTCATGAGAAAACCGCCTTGCCGAATGTCGGCGTCGACGGCGCCGCGACATCGCGCGGTTCGAGCATTCCCGAAGCAAAAGCTTCGCGACCGGCTTCGACCGCCTTGCCGAACGCACGCGCCATGCCGATGGGGTCGGCCGCCTTGGCGACCGCCGTATTCAGGAGCACAGCGTCAAAACCGAGTTCCATGACGGTCGCCGCGTGCGACGGTCGTCCGAGCCCGGCATCCACAATCAGCGGGACGCCAGGCAAATGTCGACGCATCGAGCGCAGCGCCGGGATGTTGACCGGCCCGAGCGCGGAACCGATCGGCGCGCACCACGGCATCAAGACCTTGCAGCCCGCATCCAGCAGCCGCTCGGCGACGACAAGGTCATCGGTGGTGTAGGGAAATACTGCAAAGCCGTCTTCGCACAGGATGCGCGCGGCCTCGACAAGGCCGAACACGTCCGGTTGCAGCGTATCCTGGTTGCCGATCACTTCGAGCTTGATCCAGCTCGTGCCGAACACTTCGCGCGCCATGTTCGCGGTGGTGACCGCTTCCTTGACGGAGTGGCATCCGGCCGTGTTGGGCAGGACTCTCGTGCCGAGCGAGCGGATCAACGTCCAGAATTTTCCGCCGCTCCTGCCGCCCGCCATCTCACGCCGCAAGGAGACCGTCACCATCGACGCGCCCGACGCCTCGACCGCATCGGCAAGGATCGCGGGCGAGGGATATTGAGCCGTGCCCAGAAGCAGGCGAGACGGGAGCGTCGTCCCGAGAAGTTCGAACATGCTAGCCTCCCTGCATGGGCGAGAGGATCTCGATCCGGTCGCCGTCGTTCAACTGGAACTCCGACCGGCTGGCCTTGTGCACGAGGTCGCTGTTGACGGCGGTCGCCAGCCAATCGCCTTCATAATCAAGCGCGGCAAGCAGCGCCGCCAGCGTTGAGGCGTCAATCTCAAGCACTTCGCCGTTGACGATCAGTTTCATTGGCAAGCTCCATTGATTTGTCGTGACTGAAGAGAATTTCGGCTGCCGGGCGCGCCATGGCGGGCGCCAGAAGAAAACCATGGCGATAGAGTCCATTGATCGCGACGGTAGTTCCACGTGCCTCGACGCGCGGCAGGTTGTCGGGGAAGGCTGGACGGACGCCGACACCGGTTTCAACGATCTCGGCCTCGCCAAAGGCCGGATGGAGGGCATAGGCGGCACCCAGCAGCTCCATCATGGAACGCGCCGTGACTGGTCCGGCGGACTGGCTCTCAATCATCGTCGCGCCGATCATGAAACTGTGGTCGGTGCGCGGCACTGCATAGAGTGGAAAGCGCGGATGCAGTAGCCTGACCGGTCGCGACAGCGAGATATCAGCGGTGCGCAGGATCAGCATTTCGCCGCGAACGCCGCGCAGCCTGTCATCGGCTGCTGCCATTCCCGTGCAGTCGATCTGACGATCGAAACCGGAACCATGCCGGGCGTCGACGTCGAAGTGGAACTCGACACCCATGGCTGCGAGCTTTTCATGAAGTGCCGCCATCGCCTGGCGCGGGTCGAGATGGGCCTCACCGGGGAAGAGCAATCCGCGCCGGAAGCGACCGGCGAGGTCGGGCTCCAGCAACGCGATTTGATCTTCATCGACATGCCGGTGGCCCGAGGTGCGACTGGCGAACCGGTCAAGCTCGCCCGCGTCGCGCGGCGCGGCCACGACCAGTGTTCCGGCCCGCGTCACCTGGCCTGGAGTTGCCGCGTCCCACCAGTCGGCGGCGTCGCGTCCGAGATCCAGCACTAGCTGCTCGGCACTTTCACGCTCGCACCATGGCGCCAGCATGCCGCCGGCAAACCACGACGCGTTGCCACCGAGGCCATACCGGATCTCGGCGACTGTGACCGTCGCGCCGCGGGTGGCGAGTTCGAAGGCAGCGGTGAGGCCGGCGACGCCGGCCCCTTTGACCAGAACCTTCATGATGGTTCCGGCGCCTGTGGCAAGAACGGTGCTCCGGTCTCGTCAGCAGGCATGTAGAGATCGCCACCCTCGCGGTATTTCGCCGCCATCGCAGCCATGCCCTCCTTCTGCGCTTCGGCGCGAATGTCGTGGGAGATGCGCATCGAGCAGAATTTCGGCCCGCACATCGAGCAGAAATGTGCCACCTTGTGTGCCTCCTTGGGCAAGGTCTGGTCGTGGAAGGACCGCGCCGTTTCGGGATCGAGCGACAGGTTGAACTGGTCCTCCCAGCGAAACTCGAAGCGCGCGCGGGAAAGGGCGTCATCCCTGAACTTCGCCGCCGGATGACCCTTCGCCAGGTCGGCAGCATGCGCGGCGATCTTGTACGTGATCACGCCAATCTTGACATCGTTGCGATCGGGAAGGCCGAGATGCTCCTTTGGCGTGACGTAGCAGAGCATGGCGGTGCCGAACCAGCCGATCATGGCAGCACCAATGCCTGAGGTGATATGGTCGTAACCCGGCGCGATGTCGGTCGTCAGCGGTCCAAGCGTATAGAAGGGCGCCTCGCCGCAGACGGCGAGCTGCTTGTCCATGTTCTCCTTGATCTTGTGCATTGGCACGTGGCCGGGCCCCTCGATCATCACCTGGCAATCCTTCGCCCAGGCGATCTGCGTCAGCTCGCCGAGCGTTTCCAGCTCGGCGAATTGCGCCGCGTCGTTGGCATCGGCGATCGAGCCGGGACGAAGGCCGTCGCCGAGCGAGAAGGACACATCATAGGCGCGGCAGATGTCGCAGATCTCCGCGAAATGCTCGTAGAGGAAGCTTTCCCGGTGATGGTGCAGGCACCATTTGGCCATGATCGAGCCACCGCGTGAGACGATGCCCGTGACCCGGTCGACAGTCAGCGGGATGTAGTGCAGCCGCACGCCGGCGTGGATGGTAAAATAGTCGACGCCCTGTTCGGCCTGTTCGATCAGTGTGTCGCGGTACACCTCCCAGGTCAGATCCTCGGCGATGCCGCCGACCTTTTCGAGCGCCTGGTAAAGCGGCACCGTACCGATCGGCACCGGTGAATTGCGCACGATCCAGTCGCGGATATTGTGGATGTTGCGGCCGGTCGAGAGGTCCATCACCGTATCGGCGCCCCAGCGGATCGCCCAGACCATCTTTTCGACTTCCTCGGCCATCGAGGAGGTGACGGCCGAGTTACCGATGTTGGCGTTGATCTTGACCAGGAAATTGCGGCCGATGATCATCGGCTCGCTCTCTGGATGATTGATGTTGGCGGGAATGATCGCCCGTCCACGAGCCACCTCGTCGCGGACGAATTCCGGCGTGACGAAGTCGGGGATCGCCGCGCCGAAGGCTTCGCCGTCGCGCTCGAGCTTGCCGCGCAGGATCTCGCGGCCGAGGTTTTCGCGGATGGCGACGAACTCCATTTCGGGGGTGATGATCCCGGCGCGCGCATAGGCAAGCTGCGTCACCGCTTTGCCCGTTTTTGCCTTTAGCGGCCGGTTGCGAATGGGAAATTCCGGTGTCAGGCGCTCGCCCACCGCGAATCCGTTGTCTTCCGGCCGGACATGACGGCCGTCATAGGCCTCGACATCGCCGCGCGCCGTCACCCATTCATGGCGAAGCCTGGCGAGGCCCTTTTCGATGCTGGTTTCGACAGTCGGGTCCGTATAGGGGCCGGACGGATCGTAAACGGTGACAGGCGGTTCGCCCGCCGTCGGATGGACGGCGATTTCCCGCATCGGCACCCTGATCTGCGGGTGAATCATGCCGGGTCTGTGGATTTTCCTTGAGGCGGGCAGCGGTCCCGTCGACACGGCGGGGGAAATGGCATCCATTTTGAGGCTCCTTTGCTCATGCATTGGAGACCCAGTTCTGTGCCGGAAGGATGAAAAGTCGCTCTGGTCGACCTGCCGAAACAGGACCTCGGGCGTAAACTCCCGCAAAGCGCTTGCACCGTCCCTACGCCAGTATGAACTGGATCAGGTTCAACGGGTCACTGCGCCGCTAAGCCAGCAGTATCTCAGCCCCTTGCCGGGACTCCCCTGGTGAATGCGTCGAATTGAATGGGCTGGCGACTATCTTGTCAAGCGCATTCGGCCCGCGGCGGTGATCGGCGGCCAATCAAACCATCTGTCACGGGTCACCGTTTCCACCAGCCATTCCATGCGTTTCATTATGCCGTCCATGTCAATGAGCGCTTCTTCGTCATAAGGGCGCGGCGGTGTGTGATTGCCGGGCTGCAGATACACAGGCAGTTGCGGATAACGCGCGGCGGCATCCTTGGCATAGGCGTAGTCTCTTTCGTCGAACACGACGAGCTTGAGCACGATTTGCGGCTTATCCCTCGCCGCCTCGACGCACGCCTCGAACGCAGCCCAATCGGTCGTCATTTCGCTCGATGGCGGCTTTGGGCTTAGAATCAGGACATCAAGCTCGGCAAACCAGTCCCTGGCCACGGAACCTTGGGTTTCCAATGCGAAGCGGTAGCCGTTACGATGTCCGTGTTCGATCAGCGCGCCGAGCGGCTGGATGGCCGGATTGCCGCCTGATAGCGACACCATTATTGGTCGGCCACCCGAAAGCGCATTGACCTCTTGCCAGATCTCGTCTGTGGACATGGTCTTCCATTCATGGCGGAAGCGATTGTCCACGGCATGCAGGCTGTCGCACCAGGAACAGCGATAATCGCATCCGCCCGTTCGAACGAACACCGTCGGCAAGCCGACAAGCATGCCTTCGCCCTGGATGGTCGGCCCGAAGATCTCGCTCACGCGGATTCCGGGATCCAACGTGCAGGTCATGGCCGGTATTCCGCCCAGGTTTTCGGTGTCTCGCTCACCCGCACAGCGGAGGTTTCCGGTAGCAGTCTCTTGCACCACTCGTACAAATGTTTGGCGAGACATTCCGCCGTGACATGATCATGTCCCAGCACGTCGTTCAGATGACGATGGTCGAGCGTCTTGTCGATGTAATGCTTGAGTGCGCCGAGGTCATGATAGTCGCGCACAAAGCCATGTTCGTCCAGTTTGCCACCTGAAAGCTCCACCACGACGATATAGTTATGCCCGTGCAGACGCGCACACTGATGGTCGAGGGGCAAAGAGGTAAGCTGATGCGAGGCCGAGAAGTGGAACTCTTTGGTGATGCGGAACATCACGCGCTCCTTATCTGGATAGCGTGGAGCCAGAAGTCCGCATCCTCATAGTCTGTCGGGTCGGCAATGCCGGCCAAATCGAATGCTTCGCGCCGTTCGACGCATGTGCCGCAGCGACCGCAGTGACGTTCACCGCCCTTGTAGCAGGACCACGTCGCCTCGAACGGCGTACCGTACTTTGCCCCCTCGCTGACGATGTCGGCCTTCGACATATTCACA
Organism: Mesorhizobium sp. M0923; assembly: GCF_040319365.1. Classification (NCBI taxonomy): domain Bacteria; kingdom Pseudomonadati; phylum Pseudomonadota; class Alphaproteobacteria; order Hyphomicrobiales; family Phyllobacteriaceae; genus Mesorhizobium; species Mesorhizobium sp. M0923. Next base: position 232,621 of record NZ_JAMYNW010000006.1, read on the forward strand.
TAGGGAGCGTAAAGGCGGATATCGGCGTAGCCTGCGAGCGCATGGTTCTGCATCGTCTGAAACGCGTCGATAAAAGCGGGCCGGCAATCGGGATAGATGAAATGATCTCCGCCGTGGACGGCAGTGGCCACCGCATCGGCCTTCTGCGCGGCGGCAACCCCGAAGGCGATAGCCAGCATGATGGCATTTCTGTTCGGCACCACCGTGATCCTCATGGAGTCTTCGGCATAGTGCCCGTCGGGCACGTCCACAGCATCAGTCAGCGCCGAGCCGCTCAGGTTGCGGCCGACATCGCGGATATCGACGATCTGGTGCGGAACACCCAGCCGTTTGGCGCAGATAGAGGCAAAGCCGAGTTCCTTTTTGTGCCTCTGGCCGTAATCGAACGAAAGCAGGCCAATGAGTTTCTGCTCGGTTGCCACCTTGTGAGCGAGCGAAACAGAATCCAATCCGCCGGAGCAGATGACGAGGGCATTCATGGTTTGAGTCCTTGTTTTGACCGGGTAAGGCTGCGACCGGAGATTTCTCTGCGCTCCCAGTACTCCAAGGGGGCGGTTTTGTGAATGCGTAAGGTGCGATTTAACGCAACGATTCTGCCGCCCGTGGCGCCCAAAAGGGAATGCTGCGCAACTTGTGCGCGATTTGGGTGGCCAACAAGCAGAAGCAGCTGGTATTGACTGTGTCGCCGTCAACCGTTGATAGCGCGGCGCCCTCTGGGCGCGGACCTTGAAGCTGCGATGAGAGGCGAAAGAAACGCCCGGGTCGGGTAGCCATCGGCGCTGGTTCCAAGGCCCGCTTGCAGGCGCTGACGGTCACCTCGATGACACCCGACTGGGCCTGCTTTCAGTTCTGCGCACTTCGCTGTCCCGGCCGCCTTGATCCGACGCGTAGAGTTTATTCCGGAGGTCACTTTGGGATTTGTGGCGGAATAACTCGGCGTGGAGGTCTGTCGGTATGGGTGCGATCCGAACTACAATGTTGTTCGGCCGGAATCCTCCATGACTAGCCCGTCATGTGACGGCTCGACAAAGGGCAGCTTTCAATCCTGACGCGGTCGGCCCTACCGCCCACGCCGGCTTTGGCGCAGCACCCCATGGTAGGCGCCACTTCCATCGTCCCCTCGTCGCAAGGCACATGTTCCTGCCGCCGCTTCCTTCTACCGGTCCGTCTGACTGCAGGCGATGCGTGCGATGCCTCCGGATCCCACGCTTCCTCGACCGTCGGCGAGGTGCCGACACCGTCTTTCGTCGGCGCCGTGCGGCGTATGCGGCGCGCATAATCAGGGCCAGGCTTTCGGCACCATCGGCGGATGGTCTCGTAGGAAACGACGATCCGGCGATCGCAGCATTTCCTCGACATCGCGCAGGCTCAGATTGAAGCGGAAGTAGAGCCAGACAGCACGGGTCACGATTTCGATCGGATAACCGAAGGTAGTCCGTCCAGGTCGGCGTGCGGAACGTTTCTGTCCATTGCATAGGCTTCTGAAGCGTTGCGCTGGAGCGTCCAGTTCCGAGCACCGACGCGGCTGTGTACATGACGCCGCTGCCGCATGAGGTCGAGGAAGGCCTCGACATTTCTCTCGGCTATCAGATATTCGACCTTGACCACGATCGGGCCGCTTCTCGGCTTCAAATTGAGAGCGACTGCCGGGGCGTCGAATTCCTCCAAAGGATCGGGCTCGGACTCGCGGCGCTCGCGAAGAGGAAACAGAACGCCCGCTGCGGCGACGAGCAACAGGGCCCAGCGGAGCCCTCCAGCGCCCAGGTCAGCGAATGGTTTTCGGCCACCGTGCCTCACACCCAGCTGCCGAGCGCGATGCCGCCATCGATCAAGGCATAATAGATAGAAATGGTACGCCCCACGACCCAGCGCGGGCTCGCCAGCTGCACGCTTACGCCAACCCGGACCAGGCGGTGACCCAACCCGCGCCGCCCAAGGCGAGCGCAATTGCCGCCACCTGTCAATGCCGCTCGAATTTTCCCCAAAAGTGCCGAAGTAAATTCCCCAGTCTCGCCGCTCAGGCTGTCGCGGAGGGAGACGCGGCATCTTCAGGCCGACGAGGTCGTGCCGGATTCGGTGGATCGTGGATGGCGTGGTATCGAGCGCGTTCGTCATGGACGCTGCTCCTTCGCCATCACCTGGGCGACGGCATCGTAGAAGGCCAACGGGCGCTGAGTGACCCTGTCGCCCGAGCCATGAAGAATGACCTCGTCGTTCCTCAGTCTTTGTCGGCGCTTGTGGACGTGGATGTTGCGATGACCGGGCTCGACATGACGCTGATGCCGGCTTTCGAGAATGGGATGGGTGGCAATCAGCGCGGTCCTCGAAGATGCGTACCTCTTCGGCCAGAGTGTGTACCTCGACGACACGGCGCCTGGTGGCGTCGGGCACGCTGTAGAAATTGCCGCCCACGCTGACCATGCCCTCCCGGCTGATGCGTCGCTCGAGCTTCAGGACCGATCGGAACGGAGCCAACGGCAGCGGCCGCAGCGCTGCCCGCTCCCCGGCGAAAGCTTCGTTGACGACACGCCTTGTGGTGGCGTGAACTCTCGGGTTTGCGACCGTGTCCAGCCAGTGACGCATCTGCGCGTTCAGATCTTCGAGATTGCGAAAGGACCGGGCCAGGAAGAAGTCCTCGCGAATGTAGCGGAACGGTCGTGGCGCGGTAAGGCCGGCAGGCCTTGGGATGGCAACCATAGTGGCGGGCAAGATCGACGAGGGCACGGTTGTAGACGATGCCGCCGGTATCGCCTTCGCCGATCACAGCCGTCTTCATACGGTCGTAAAGCACTTCGCGAGGAGCGCCGCCCAGCGCCTCGAAAAGCCCCAGCATGGCAGCGCAAGACAGTCGGCAGATCCTGGTGGACGACGAAGCGTGCCCAGATAAGGCGACTGAAGCCAAGCACCATGGAGAATAGCCAGACGATTCTCGGCGTGGTCGGCTCATCGGTAAAGACGACATTGAACTGGGCGAAGTCGACCTGCGCCTGCTCGCCGGGCGGGGTCTCGAAGCGAACCTCGTATCCACGCTCCGCCGCGGCAGGACGGACGTCGCGCAGGAAGTCGGTGACGGCCGTGTAGCCGCCGCCATAGCCGAGGTCCTTCAGTTCCCGGAAAAGCCGGCTGCCGGTGGGTCCGGGATCGCGTGACGCGTTCGCAAAGATAGGCCGTGAAGGGATCGATCACCGTCTGACGCGGCTTGCGCGGCCCGTAAGCCGGGCCTCGAGCCCGCGCTCAATGTATTTGCGCACCGTCTTGCGGTCGATGCCGCTCTCCTGGCGATCGCCGACAGCGACAGGCCCTGCCGATCGGGATGTTTGACGCAGGCATAGGCGTATTGGCTGAGATCGGCTGACGAGAGATCGGCAAGCTTGTTGCCGATCATTTTCCATTGCTGAACGTCCTGCGGGTCGCAACCGGCGCCGCCGGCACCGCAATAGTGGGGATCGCGTTCTTCCACCTGCTTTTGCGTGACGCCATCTTGTGTGGCGGACTGCGACATCGCTGCGAGCGCGACCGCTGCACCGAGGCGAACAAAGCTGTCCATCGCAGCGACCCGGATCAGCGCCCCCGGCAGACTGTCGCTGCAATGCTCGCACACAGCCTTCAGCCAGTCCTCCTGCATTGTGAACGCACTGTGATAGCGCTTCACAACAAAGCGCTCGACAATTCTCCGTTCGCCCTCCAAGCTTCTCCACCAGACCGAACGCTCCATGCTCATTCGCTTTGAATGCGAATCCTGGCCGTGTCTGCGGAAAACGTCATATTCTGGACGCAAAGCGTCAGCCGACGTGGATATGTTCGCGATACCGCCTCTTCGAGACCGCGCTTATCGATACCACGATCCAATCCAAAGACAGAATAATAATTCTCTATAAAATCTATAGAGAATATATTCTATCTTAGTCGGCGCTCGCCTTGTCGGTAGTGTCCTCCGCAGTCGCCCGGCAGGGCTATCAAAGGAGTGACGGATGGGTCGTCATATTCGCTTCAACGCTTTCGACATGAATTGTGTTGGCCATCAATCCCCCGGTCTCTGGAAGCATCCACGCGATCAGTCGTGGAAATACAAGGATCTGGACTACTGGCAGGATTTGGCTCGAACTCTGGAACGCGGTATTTTCGACGGCATATTCATCGCAGACGTCATCGGCTACTACGACGTTTACAAGGGCTCGAATTACCACGCGATCGAGCAGGCGGCGCAGATCCCAGTCAATGATCCCCTACAGTTGGCCGCGCCGATCGCGCTTGCCACCGAACATCTCGGCATCGGCATTACTGCTTCGACCTCGTTCGAGCACCCTTACACATTCGCCCGCCGCCTTTCGACTGCCGACCACCACACCAAGGGTCGCGTCGGCTGGAACATCGTTACCTCATATCTCGAAAGTGGCGCCAAGAACGTTGGCCAGGCCGGTTTGAAAAGCCATGACAACCGATATGAGGTTGCCGCCGAATATGTCGAGGTACTTTACAAGCTGTTCGAAGGCAGTTGGGAGGAGGACGCGGTGCAGCGCGATACGGTTCGCGGCATCTTCACCGATCCCAGCAAGGTCCACGAGATTGGCCACAAGGGCAAATTCTTCGAGGTGCCCGGCTACCATCTGTCAGAGCCGTCGCCACAGCGCACCCCGGTTCTCTATCAGGCGGGCGCCTCGGGTCCTGGCAAGGCATTCGCTGCCGCGCACGCCGAGTGCGTTTTCGTCGGTGCGCCGACCAAATCGCTGCTCGAAGCCTATGTTTCCGAAATCCGCCAAAAGGCCGCCGCCGCCGGCCGCAATCCGAAGAATGTCCTGATCTACAATCTCACCACGCTGATCATCGATGAAACGGATGAAAAGGCCCAGAAGCGCTTCGAGGAGTATCAGAGCTATGCGTCCTATGACGGCTCACTGGTGTTCATGTCTGGCTGGAGCGGCATCGACTTCGGCCAGTACGCGCCGACCGACGCGCTCAAGAAGGTCGAGACCAACGCCATCGTTTCGATGGTCGAGCACTTCGCCGGCAAGGACAAGGCCTGGACCGTCGAGGAACTGGCGAAGTGGGGCGGCATCGGCGGTATTGGGCCTGTCTTCGTCGGCTCGCCCAGCACCATCGCCGATATCCTGCAGGAATGGGTCGATGAAACTGATGTAGACGGCTTCAACCTTGCTTATGCGGTGACGCCCGAAAGCTTCGAGGCCGCCGTCGACCTGCTGGTGCCGGAATTGCAGAAGCGCGGCGTCTATCCCACCGCCTACAAGCCCGGCACGTTGCGCGAAAAGCTGTTCGGCGACGGACCCTATCTTCCCAGGACGCATCCTGCTGACGGGTACCGTGATATCGAGGCCGTCAAGCGTCGCGAAGCCGAACGTGCCTCGGCGTCCCGTCTGAAATCCGTGAACGCGTGATGACCAGTCTGCTGGAACTCCACGACGTGTCGCTGTCCTTCAAGGGTGTGCGAGCCCTGAATGCGCTGAGTTTCAGCGTCGCCAAGGGTGAAATCTGTGCCTTGATCGGCCCGAATGGCGCCGGCAAAAGCTCGCTTCTCAATGTCATCAACGGCGTCTATCGCGCCGACGCCGGCGACGTTGTCTTCGACGGGTTGCGCTTCGAGGCGATTCATCCTCAGAAGGCAGCCCACCTCGGCATCGGCCGGACCTTCCAGCACAATGCGTTGTTTCGCCGCTTGTCGGTGCGCGAAAACGTGCTGGCCGGTCTTTCTCGTCATGGCACCGCGAGCTTTTTCGAAAACATCTTCCGGCTGGGCAGGGACGGCGCCGAGCGCAGCGGCTTCCATGTCCACGCTGAGCGCACAATGTCTTTCCTTGGGCTCAACCGCCACGCGGACAAGATAGTTTCGACACTTCCTTACGGGCTGCAGAAACGCGTTGATCTTGCACGAGCATTGGTCTCCGGCCCCAAGCTGCTGCTGCTCGACGAACCGATGGCCGGCATGAATCAGGAAGAGAAGGAGGAGATGAGCCGCGTCATACGCGAGGTCAATCGCGTCTTCGGCTCGACTGTGGTGCTGATCGAGCACGATGTCGGCATTGTGCTCAACCTCGCCAGCCACGTGGTGGTTCTCGACTACGGCCGCAAGCTCGCGGACGGGGCTCCCGACGAGGTACGCAAGAATCCCGACGTGATAGCCGCCTATCTCGGCACGGTTCACTGAGGAACTCATGTCCTATTTCTTTGAAACATTGGTCAGCGGCCTGTTTGCCGGAGTGATGTACTCACTCGTCGCGATCGGCTTCGTGCTCATCTACAAGGCATCCGGAGTCTTCAATTTCGCGCAAGGCGCGATGCTGCTGTTTTCGGCCCTGACGTTCGTCACCCTGACCGAGAAAGGCATGCCATTCGTCCTGGCCTTCATCGTCACAGCGCTTGTCATGGTGGTGATGGCGATGCTGATCGAGTGGCTGGTGCTGCGGCCCTTGCGAAACCGCGACCCATTGACCCTGTTCATGGCCACTCTGGGATTGAGCTATGTCATCGAGGGCCTTGCCCAACTGCTGATGGGCATGGATGTTCACATGCTCGATCTCGACATCCCCGATGTCGCCGTACAGGTCGGCGGCATCTACGTCAGCCAGTTCGACATCATTGCCTCGTTGATTGCGCTAACACTGGTCGCCACGCTGGCCATCGCTTTCAACAAGACGCGCATGGGCATCTCGCTTCGGGCGGTGGCTTCCGACACGCTTGCGGCGCAGTCAATCGGCATCCGCCTGCCTGTCATCTGGCGCATCGTCTGGAGCGTCGCCGGCATCGTGGCGCTGGTTGCCGGTCTTGTCTGGGGATCGCGCCAGGGCGTGCAATATTCGTTGTCGCTGGTGACGCTCAAGGCGCTGCCGGTACTGATCATCGGCGGCTTCTCCTCCATCCCGGGCGCCATTGCCGGCGGCCTGCTTGTCGGCGCGACCGAGGCGTTGGCCGACATCTACGTCGGGCCGCTGGTCAATGGCAGCGTTTCCACCTGGTTTGCCTACATCCTCGCTGTCGGCTTCCTCCTGGTGCGTCCGGCCGGCCTGTTCGGCGACCGCGAGATCGAAAGGGTGTGATCATGACCACGCTGCAGGAATCCGGTCCGTCCAAGTCGCTGCGCCAGCCTGCATTTGGGGTTGGCACCCTCGCCGTCGTCGCTGGCCTGATCGCCGCCTTCGCGGTGCCGGCCATTGCCGACGACTACTGGCTGAGCTCGATCATCATCCCGATGGTGATCATGGGACTTGCCGGCATCGGCCTGAATCTGCTGATGGGCTACACCGGGCTGGTCTCGATTGGTTCGGCTGCCTTCATGTCGATAGGCGCCTTCTCGACCTACAATCTGCTGCTGCGCGCGCCATTCTTGCCGCTGCCGGCGGTTCTGATCATTGCCGGCCTGATCGCGGCGATTGCCGGCGTCATCTTCGGGCTGCCGTCGCTCCGCATCAAGGGCTTCTATCTCGGCGCCTCGACCCTCGGCGCGCAGTTCTTCTTCGAATGGCTGTTCACCAATTTCAGCTGGTTCTCGAATGACAGCCAGTCGCTGACCATCTCGGCGCCTCGACTGCAGATCCTCGACTATGACCTCCAGTCGGCCACCGGCCGCAACTATCTGGTGATGGCAACCACGGCGCTGCTCATCGCGCTGGCCTTCGCCATCGTCTCAAAAGCCGCGTCGGCCGCGAATGGATGGCGATCCGCGACATGGATGTCGCCGCCTCGGTCATCGGCATCCGCGTTGCGCGCCGCAAGCTGCTGTCCTTCGGCATAAGCTCGTTTTTCCTGGGTATCGCCGGCGCGCTCTGGGCCTTCGGATATCTCGGCACCTCGGATGCACATGCGTTCAATCTCGATAAATCGTTCCAGATCCTGTTCATCGTTATCATCGGCGGCGTGGCGACCATCTTCGGCAATTTTCTCGGTGCCGCCTTCATCGTGCTGACGCCAATCCTGCTCGACCCGCTGTCGCTGATCATCGACTTGTCATTTCTCGGCGATCAGGGCGCGCTGGCAAACCTGCAGCACATCATCTTCGGCACGATCATCATCGTGCTGCTGATCAAGGAACCGGATGGATTGTCCGGTCTCAGAAGGCGCGGCGTGGAAGCCCTTCGCTCGCGAGCACGATCACCCAACTGAACTCAGACAGACGAAACACCTCGACGCCGGGTCTTTCGCCTCCTCCCAAGCATCAGTCGTCACTTTCTCAAAACCACTCAAACAAGGGTTGCACAATGTCATTGTTAACCAAGACCATGTCGCTGGCGGCCGCTGCCGCGATGGCTGTCACGCTTATGAGCAGCGCGTCCTCCGCCGAAGATGGCACTGGCCAACAGCTCTATCCGCTGTTTACCTACCGCACCGGGCCCTATGCTCCATCGTTCATTCCCTTCGGCGCCGGCAACATCGACTATCTCCGCTACATCAACGAGGTCGAGGGCGGCGTCGATGGCGTCAAGATCCTGGTCCAGGAATGCGAGACGGCCTACACGATCGAGCGCGGCATCGAATGCTACGAACGCTACAAGAACGGTTATAACGGCGCCCTGACGGCGGCAATCTATCCGCATTCGAGCGGCCTCGACGTGGCCCTCACCGACAAGGCTCGCATCGACAAGATCCCGATCGTCAGCCCTGGCGGTGGCCAGAACATCGCCACCGACGGTCGCGTCTTTCCCTACCAGTATCCGCTGGTGTTCGACTACTGGAGCGAAGCCCAGATCATCGTCGATTACATCGCCCAGCAGGCCGGCGGCCATGACAAGCTCAAGGGGCTGAAGATCGCCACGCTCTATCACGATAGCGGCTATGGCCGCGACACGATCGAGCCGCTCGGCATCCTGGCCAAGAAATATGGATTCGAGGATATCCAGATCCCCGTCCCGCATCCCGGCGAACAGCAGCAGACACAGTGGCAGCAAATTCGTCGTGCAAGCGCCGACTGGGTCTTTCTGCGCGGCTGGGGCGTCATGACGCCGGTGGCGATCAAGACAGCGGCTCGCGTCGGCTTCCCCGCCGATCGGATCATCGGCGATATCTGGAGCGGTTCGGAAGACGACGCCCGCCCGGCGGGCGCTGCCGCCAAGGGCTATCTCGCCGTCTCCGTCTTCCCGCCGGGCACCAACTACGGCATCTTGAAGACGCTCAAGGAAAATATCCTCGACAAGGGCAAGTCCGATCTGAAGGACAATTCGAAGTTCGGCACGGTTTACTACAATTACGGCGTGATCGAAGCCATCACCTTCGTCGAGGCGCTGCGCACCGGGCATAAGAAGTTCGGCAACAGGCCATTGACCGCCGCCGAAGGCCAGTGGGCGCTCGAACACCTCGACATCGATCAGAAGCGGATCGCCGAGCTTGGCGCGGAAGGCCTCATCAGCCCGCTGAAGACCTCCATAGACAACCACAAGGGCGAAACCATCGCCGCCAAGATCATTCAGTGGAACGGTCAGTCCTGGGACACCCGGACCGACTGGATAAAGGCCGACGCCTCGCTGTTTGCCGACGTCATCAAGGCAAAGGCAGCCGCCTACGCCAAGGAAAAGGGCATCGAGCCCCGCGTTGTAACGAACTGACACCAAACCGCACTGACAGGATCGACCCATGACCATTGCAGGAAAAGGCTTCCTCGAGATCCAGAATATGGAAGCGCTCTATGGTCAAGCGATCCTTGCTGTGCGCGACGTGTCGCTCAAGGTCGAGCAGGGCAAGATCGTTGCCCTGCTCGGTGCCAATGGCGCGGGCAAGACAACGACTCTGAAGGCGGTTTCCAATCTGCTTGGACCAGAGCGCGGCAAGGTCAGCCGCGGCAGCATCCTCTGGCAGGGCCAGCCTGTCAGCGGCCTATCGGCGTCTCGGCTCGTCGCCAAAGGTGTCGTGCAGGTGTTGGAGGGCCGCCATTGCTTTGCGCAATTGACGGTCGAAGAAAATATCCTCTCCGGTGGTTTCGTTCGCAAGCCGAGCAGGGCAGATCTGCAGCGCGACGTCGAACGGATCTACACATGGTTTCCGCGCCTCAAGGAAAAGCGCAAGGTCAAGGCCGGCCTGACCTCCGGGGGCGAACAGCAGATGTTGGCAATCGGCCGCGCGCTGATGACCAGGCCGAGCCTTGTGCTGCTGGACGAGCCGTCAATGGGTCTCGCGCCGATCATCGTGCAGGAAATCTTCGAGATCATCCGCATTCTGAACAGTGAGCAGGGCGTCAGCTTCCTGCTTGCCGAGCAGAACGCCAATCTCGCACTTCGCTATGCCGACTTCGGCTACATCCTCGAAAACGGTCGCGTCGTTCTGTCGGGAACGGCAGAGGAATTGCGAGCCCGTGAGGATGTCCAGGACTTTTACCTGGGCGGTGCCAATGTTGCCAAACCACACTGACCGCCTCGCCCGCGCTGGGCGGGAGGGTTAATTTCAGGACAATGCAAAATGACACAGATCGATACGGCCTGGGGTGCAGGCCCCAGCGCTCGCTATGAGACACTGGCCGAACGGTTCCGGCCGATATTTGCGCAGATCGCTGCCGGCGCGGTCGAGCGGGAGCTTGGCCGCGAACTGCCGGCAGCCGAGATTGCGACGTTGAAGCAGGCGGGCCTGGGCGCGCTGCGCATACCCGAAGCCGAAGGTGGTCTTGGCGCGACGCTGCCCGAACTCGCCAACATCCTGATCGAGCTCTCGGCGGCCGATTCCAATATCACGCAGGCGCTGCGCGGTCATTTTGGCTTTGTCGAGGATGTTGTCAACAAGACGGCCGGCGAGAGCCGCAAGCGCTGGGCAGAGCGGATAGCCCGCGGTGAGATCGCCGGTAATGCCTGGACCGAGATCGGCGATGCCAAACAGGACGTCTTCTCGACCCGCATCTCGAACAAGGGCGACAAGCTGGTACTCAACGGCACCAAATACTACACCACCGGCTCGCTGTTTGCCGACTGGATCGATGTCGGTGCGACGGGGCTCGATGGGGAAGGCATCGTCTTGCAAGTGCGTCGCGACGATCCGGGCGTCGATGTCATCGACGACTGGGACGGTTTTGGCCAAACGCTCACGGCCAGCGGCACCACGATCTTTACCGACGCCACAGTCGACCCGGACGATGTCGTCGTCGACGATGACAAGTTCCGCTATGGCGCTGCCTTCTACCAACTGGTGCATCTTGCTACTCTCGCCGGTATCGGTCGGGCGATGGCCAACGAGACCGCTGCCGCCGTTGCCGCGCGCAAGCGCTCATACTCCAATGCCGCCGGTTCGCGCTCGAGCCAGGATCCGCAGGTGCTTCAGGTCGTCGGCCGCATTCGCAGCAACGCCTATGCAGCTGGCGCCATCGTTCTGCAGGTCGCGCAAGCCATCGAACGCGCTTATCAGGCACACTTTGCCGACGATGCCGATGCCGAGGAAAAGGCCAACGCCATCGCCGAACTCGAGACGTCGCAAGCGGTGACGGTCGTTACGAATCTGGTTCTTGAAGCGTCGACGATCATCTTCGATGCGCTGGGTGCGTCCTCAACCAGGAAACCGATTGGCCTCGATCGTCATTGGCGCAATGCTCGTACCCTGTCTTCACACAACCCACGCATCTATAAGGATCGCATCGTCGGCGACTACGCAGTCAATGGCACGCCACCACCATATCAATGGCGGATCGGGCGCAGCCCGTTGTAAGCCACCCGCGGTCATTCGGTACGGATCACGCGACCGTGTCGATTAAGAATCGTTGTTGTGGGCTCGTTCACTCCCCATTATGATCGTCGCGCTGCTGCCGCTGGTTGTCTATCGCCAGGAAACGCTGTCCTGCACTGCAGCTCTCGCGGATGGCCTTTACGATGACAATTCAGAAAAACGCTGTTCAATGATCTCGTCAACACGGGACACGGAGGCGCTTCACATGATCGGCAAAACGGGTGCGCGGTTTTGACGTCAGGGCCGGCACTTACTCTTGGCCCAACTCAACTGTCTATACTACCAAATTGCTTTTGACCTTCGCATATTCGAGTCAATGCGACCACACGGAACACAAAGGCTCGCGGAATATGAGCAAGGTGGCGGGCGCAGAGGCGGATGCAATTTCGCCCACGACGTTTGCGCCGCTCAGGAAGCAGCGGGATCGAACCGAGCCTTGCAATTTCGCCTTTGGTGCTTTTAACTCCCACCTCTACTATGAACCGGAACGGTCTGACGGCCTGCCCAGGTTACAATTGCTACGGAGGAATACGAATATATGGCGACCGGAACCGTGAAGTGGTTCAACAGCAGCAAGGGATTTGGATTTATCCAGCCCGACAATGGCGGTCAGGATGTTTTCGTCCACATTTCCGCTGTCGAACGCGCCGGCCTCTCGACCCTCGCTGACGGCCAGAAGATCAATTATGAGATCGAACAGGACCGCCGCACCGGCAAGTCCTCCGCGGGCAATCTCAGCAAGGCCGGTTGATTTCGCCGCGGCAACGGCCGAGACGGGCAAGTCTCGGAATGTCGGCGGCTCGATGAGAGCGTGCGGGAAGATACTCAACCCGGGGCCGCAGATTGCTGCAAGCCTCCGGAGAGCCAATATGACACCCCACCAGACTGTGCGCGATGGAAGCGGGGTTGGGCCCCGCCTTTTCATCTTCCGCGCAGGTTAAGCCGATGGCTGCACGCCAGAACAGACCTCGAGAGATAAAGTCAGGCTGCGGCCTTCTTGCGGGTCTGCTTTGCCGGCGCCGGCTTTTCGGGCTCTTTCGGTTTGCGGCCGAGCCCCATCGTCTTGGCCAATGCCGAGCGCGCCGCGGCGTAATTCGGCGCGACCATCGGATAATCCGCCGGCAGACCCCATTTGGCACGGTATTCGTCGGGCGTCAGGCCATAGTGGGTCGACAGATGGCGCTTTAGCGACTTGAATTTCTTCCCATCCTCAAGGCAGACGATGTAGTCCGGCGTCACCGACTTCTTGATCGGTGCAGCAGGCTTGAGAGCCTCCGGCTTTTCTGCGGAAACACTGCCGGCAGTGCCTTTCAGTGCAGCGTGCACCTGGCCGATCAGGGCAGGGAGATCACCCACCGGGACCGGATTGTTGGAGACATAGGCTGAGACGACATCGGCGGTGAGCTCGATGATGGCGTCAATGTTGTTGTCGGCTTCTTCTATCATGAATCTCTCCGGGTGGCTTGAAACACAGTCGGCGAAATATCGTTTCATAGTGGCGGTTATCCCTAAAAGCAATAAAGCCCCGCCAGGAGTATTTTGCCAATTGAGCGACGCGCCCAGCGCGCGCGCGTATTGATCTTCGGGGTAGATCCGCTCCTCAGAGAGAACCGCTTCTCATTGGTAAATGGCTCAGTGTCGCGCCACGTCCGCGGCATCCGTCTTATTGCTGTTCCGACGAGTTGTACCCTTCATGCTCCGTCACGACTGGCGCTCGTGCAACGTGCCTGCACCCGACCGAGGAACACGAAAACTGCTTCTTCGCGCCTGCAGACGCGATGTAGGTCGTCACCGGCTTGTCATTCGTCGCCCGTCCTTGGCCTTGCTGTAGCTATTCTGCACCCGTGCGGTATCTGGCGCGTGGATTAGCAACGCCTCGGCCGGCCTCAATCGTCCGGCCGAATCCCATCTGCTAGGCAGGTATCAGGACGGCGATGCGATGCACGCCGACCTCCTTGCTTGTATTCGTCGCCTCGTCGGTCTTGCGCCCTTGGAACAGGTATACATGTCACCCACCTTGAGCTTGAATTCCTTGTCCGCCTTCTTGATCGTGAATGCGCCGGAAGTAATCGTGCAGACCATGTCGTTGTCCATCACGGTCTGAGGCGCGTGTGCGCCGGGCTGAAACACCACGTCGACAATGGCGATACTCTTGTAGGCGGGAATGTCGGCATTGCCGGTGCCGACCTCAACCACCCTGACACCGGGCGCAATCTCCTTGCCCTCTTTCGGGCCGTATGTCTTGGTTGTTGCGGATGCCGCAAGGGTGAACAAAGGCGCCGCAGCAGCGGTCGTCAGACCGAGGGCAATTGCATTAGCAGGAATGCATCTACTTGGCGCTGCTATTTATCTCCTGCCCTCTGCCTTGCGCAGGCGCGTCTCTTTACTGCGATCCACAGATGCAGGATGGCCGATTCGGAGGTCGCATTGGCTGGCACAAAAGTTTCCAAACAGTTCTCAGAGTCTGGAATCGAGCGTTTTCTGGCAGACCCTGAAAGGTTCCACAAGAGAAAGCATCTCGTTCGAGAAAAGTGAATGACTAATGCAATTTCTAAACATACTACACTGTCCACCAAGTGGCGAATCCTATCGCGAAAACGGTTATGACGATCCAGAACATACACACCTGATCTCTGTTTCGGCCAGATTTCCCATCTTCGAACAAGTCGTAACCTCGCATTCCTCCAAGCGTAAGAATTCCACAGCACAATAGCAGCAATATCAAGAAGTTCGTGAGCGAGGGAGCGACACGAGTCGGTTTAGTCTCCGCTAGAAAACTCTCTGGATATACGATTGGCGTCGGTAACGCGTATCCACGGCCTACCGGGTACGCGACCAGGCTTGAGCGGTCGCGGTATCGCTTTCACCACTGCGTGAACATGGCTTTGTGCCTCGACTGACACGCTACGGACGATCTTTGTGCCGTCCATCTCTTCGACTTTGAAACTTTCCATCGACCTGCCTCCTCGCACTTATCCATTAGCAAAATTCCGAAACGAAAGAACTGCCATGGACGCATCTTCGTGAGCGAGATCGCAACGAAGCGCTAGACCCGCGCCCGGCCGGCGTGGCAGAAAGCCGGCGGGTTCATCGTGGAGACATTGATGCCGGATTATGACGTGCTTTGCATCGGCAATGCCGCCTGTCGGCCGACATACCTGCCGTTCGCCTTACTCGATACCTTGGCGTTGTCGTTCGCGCCGATCCTCGAAATCATCACGTGCCACCTGCTGGGAACGCAACGGCCTGCTTTTGCGGGAGATGCTGCTCATCTCCTCGCGCGGTCAATCGCCCTCTCAGTCGCGCAATTGGCAGAGTTGCTCTTGAGGCGCGCGTCGGCGAGCTCGAGGAGCGCGTAGGCTATCTCGTCGTCGGTCCAGCTGGATCCCGCTGCGCGATCCGCCAATTCCTGGAAGGCCGGTTCCAAGGCGAGCTGGCATTGAAGGCCGCGGTCCCGATGGTCGACTGGGCAGCTTGGTTCCACGATCGCAATGCTTGATCGCTTCATTGCAGGCCATGGGCTCTCGCCCCTCTCCTTTTGCCACACGAGGCGCGCCAGCTCACGGGTTGTTCGTGCGCGCCTCGGCAACCGCTTCATCTTGTCAACCAGCCGCTCCAGGGATCCCGCGCATTCCAGCTCCTTAAAGAAATGATGCGGCGTGACGCTGCCGAGCCGGTGCATCTCGGCCAGGTTCCACACATACGAATAGTCGACCATGAAATCGGATCGAGGCGCGGCCTTGGACGGTTGAGCCTTGGTCAGGATGCCGCCGCCCACGAGCCGATCGGCCCTCTCGATGATTTGGCGCACTCTCGTTGTCGACAAGCCATGTTCCTGCGCCAGGTCGGCGAAGCGCTTGCCCTTCAGAAACCCTTCGACCAAGGCGACGTTCCTATCGACGGTCGGGGTAAACCCCCAACAGGCCTGCAGTTTTTCCAGCAGCATCCCGTTTGTTCATCCGGTTGTTCGCGCCCCTGCAAACCCTAACCGGCCAAATCGGCGCTTGGAAGACCCACCAGACTCACGTTTGGGTTCAGGCCGTAAGTTTTCGAGCCTGCCTTAGCTTTGTGAAAAGCAACCACCCGGTCCGTGCAGCGGACGAAAAGGCACTTGCTTGGCTTTCCGAGCGGTCACGGCGGCGATCTTGCAGTCCTTGCGAATCCGCGCCAGCGCGTCTTCGAAGGAAGAGGTCTGGTAGAGCGATTTGATCTCGTGGCTGTTGGCGAAGACGATATCGACGGTGCCCGAGCGCATCAGCTCGAGGAACTCGTCGCGGTAGCGGTCGACGCAGAACGAATCCGACAGCGTCATCGAGACTTCGCGGCCCGCGGCATGTGCCAGCTTGGCCGTCTGACGGATCGCTTCCTTAGCGCGCGGCGGGTCCCACAGATAGCCCCCGAAAGAGGTGACCTTGGCGCTTGTCGGCCTCGACATCCTCCGGCCTGAGCTCGACGCAGGCGCCGAGATAGGTGTTCATCAAGCGTTCGCCGTCGGGAGTGACGAAGATCATCGAGCGCGCCGTCGGCGGCTGGCCCTTGAGCGGCCTGGTGTCGAAGGCGACGCCCTGTGCGTGGATGTCATGCGCGCAGATTTCGCCGAGCGCATCGTTCGAAAGCTTGCCGAAGAAGGCGGCGCGGCCGCCAAGTTGCCGGCGCTGCCGCCCGAGGCCTCGATCGCCGGGCCCATGCGGCTGTAGAGCAGTTCGGCGCGCCTTGTGTCGATGAGGTTCATCGCACCCTTGCTGATGCCGTTGGTTTTGAGAAAGGCTTCGTCGCATTGGGCGATGACGTCGACAATGGCGGACACGGCGACGCACACGGGATCCAACGACGTCCGTCGCATACTGTGCCCTTACCGCAGCGTCTTTGGTACGCGCTGCTCGGCTATGACATTCAGGCTCCCGTCGAGCCGCGGAATGTTCGGGCAAGCGCAAGTAGCCGCACGTTCCATGTCAAAATGGTAAAAGATTCTTGTGCATTCGGGTTACCTAAAATAAGGTAACTGCACAAAGTGGTTAGCCGCCTTAGCGTAAGGGATTCGGAAAAAGCTGAACCACTTCAATCAGCTATACCGTGCATCGGGCGGAGGGGCGTGCCATGAACGAGGACTCTTAATTCTCGAATCATTGGAGTCAAAGTTAGCGGCGGCGAATCAAGAACACACGCCAATCATTCTCGGGCTAAGAAGGTGAAAATACGCTCATGCCTCGGTTCCAGGGCGAAAACAAAGGCGAAGAGACGACCATCAAGGATTTGAAGGAATTGACGTTTCAGGAGCGACTCGTGTTTGGCCTGGAACGGATCAAGGCGCAGCGGGGTTGGAAGAACAAGGATCTCGCCGCGAAGCTTGATGTGACTGAAGGATATATGTCGCAGGTCGGCCGCGGAATGCGGGACGTCAAACTGACGATGCTCGATAAAATGACCCGTGAACTCCAGGTCTCGATCTGCGATCTATTCGAGGTCAGCGAGGAGGACCTCCAGCCGCCAGGGCAGGAGGAAAAGAGGCGAAAGTCAAAAAAAAAGACGACTGAGCGTCATTATGCGGAGTGCGCATGAGCGAGCGTTGCCCGGGTTTTATCCCGGGCAAGCCTCTAGATCGACTTCACCAGTAATTGAGATTGAACCAGAAGCGTTGCTTCTTCCCCTGCTCGTTTGGGATGTCGAAATACCACGGGTCGGCGCGGCGGGGGCGCAGTGATGAAATTTCTTGGATACAGCTATCGCCGTCGCGGCCGCCGCCAACTGTGCCGTAATCACGATTGTTACCTGTGCGCCAATTGCTGAGACGGTCTCTGCACACGTTGACCGTCTTTAGGCAGCGATCGGGCTCACGGCGATTGCCGTCGCGGCCGTGCTCGCTGTACCCGACCTTTGTGCCTTCAGGGCATTGCTCGTAATTTTCCCGCCCGGGCTTGCCGGCCTTGGCTTCCTCGCAAATTGGCCAGCTGAAGCCGGGTTCCGCCATGGCCGCGATCAGTTTCGTCATCGGCGGAACGCAGTAGGAAACGCCGTGCCAGGATGGGTTTTGTGATGCTGCGCACAGAAGAACCTGGCAGCCCCACGACGCGTCATGCGCCTGGGCGGGCGCTGCCGCCGATAGTGTGCCTGTGGCGATCAATGCAGCGGAAAACAAGCCATGAGATTTCATTTCCCCTCTCCTGTGAAATTAAAACGATCAGTTTGCATAGACCCAAGTGCCATCGATTTTTGCGAATGGAAGCGACTTAGGCATAGACCAGCCGGACGAATCCGAGACTGTGCCGTTGCAAATCACGCCAGGAATCATAGGGTGCTTCTGACATTCGGTTATGCGCATTGAGCTCCCTTTGAAGGTCGTTTTTTGAAGTGCCGTCGTGGCCTCCTTGTCGGTAGGAACTTCCAGTTTCGCCGCTTCGGCCGCTTTTGCCTCAAGTTCAGTGACCTTCGTCTCGAGCTCCGTGATTTTCGTGCTCGTGGTCATGCTGTTGACCTCGTAGCCGGCGCCGAAGCCGACGAGAGCTGCAACTGCGGCGGCGATACCTGCGGAAACGTAAGGATTGGGCATGATGCTTCTCAGTATCCTTCAATGCCAAGCCGCTTGAGAATGATAGCGGGATCCTTCTCACAATCCTTCTTCCAATCGGGATGTTTGACGCAGGCATAGGCGTATTGGCTGAGATCGGCTGACGAGAGATCAGCAAGCTTGTTGCCGATCATTTTCCATTGCTGAACGTCCTGCGGGTCGCAACCGGCGCCGCCGGCACCGCAATAGTTGGGATCGCGCTCTTCCACCTGCTTTTGCGTGGCGCCATCTTGTGTGGCGGACTGCGCCATTGCTGCGATCGGGGCCGCTGCGAGGAGCAGCGCTCCCGTACCAAGCGCGTATGTGAGCAAACTGTTCATGTTAGCCTCCTTGGGATTCTGTAGAGGATGCTGGAATGTCGGGAGTGACCGGAGGGGGCAAGGGGAGACCGGGATCGAACGTGTCCGGAGCCTGCTCGGGTGTCTTTTTATCCCGCGCCGAAACATAGAGCCATGGCGGAAGGAGATCCTTGGAAGACCAGACCCCGTAACCAAGACCGCGGGCTTTCCTCTCTATGTCGAAATAGGCCGGGACTTGCGGTTCGTTCTGGTAGTTGAACGCATAGCCAATGCCTTCCGCGATTGCGGTGGCAGCCAGATTGGTTTCGCCGACGAAGCAGTGAGCGATGAGATTCTTGTTGGAGTCCCGACCGACCGGAGCGCAGTTGACGTCCCTTTTGAGGGTCCGGAGGATCATCCATGCCTTGGCAACTTGACCTACTGGCCATTCAATCCCGTCGCTGACGGCAGTCTGCTCCAGGTGAGGAGCCTCATATCCGGCAAGGCGGACAATCTGTCCGCGATCCTTGAAGTCGAGCGTCGTGCCGTCGATCACCTGCACTTTACCGTAGATTTGTCGCGGTACGTCGGCCGGCCGGCTCTGCGCCAGTGAATGCGTCGGGAGCCCGGCAAGAAGGGCGAAGGTGATGGCAGCTGTTCGCATCATTGTCCGTGTTGCGCTTTCTGTTGCTGCATCAGAACGGAGACCGGGTGCGGCATATCTGAATAGGCCCATAAACCGACGCGCGCCGAGCGTGCGCTTTCTTCTGCGACCCTGTAGCCGGGAACGATCAGCTGGCCAGCGCCGTCGGCGGCGGCAAAGCCCCATCCTTGGGCAATCATATAGGTGGCTAAGTCGTAACCCCGCTCGCCAGTCGTGGTCTGGCAGACGATGACGGCATTGTTCTGGTCGAGATCCTTGACGGTGGTGCAGACTGGTTTGGTATCGCGGATTAGGGCCTGAGCCATGATCAGATTAAGCTCCCCGCAATCCCGGACGACACCAGGGGAAACGGTGACGTTGCTTCCGCGGAGGCAGGTTTGCAGTCCATATAAGCGATAACGACGTCCGTCGGAGATCCACGTGTCACCGGTCTCGAACTGGGCTGTAGCTGGAAACGGAGTAAAGTTTGATTGCTGAGCGCCCCCGTCTTGCGTCTGAGCCGGCGGTGTCTGATTTGGCGACGTCTGCACTTGAACCACTGGAGGGGAGGGCGTCCCTCTCAAGGATTTTTCGGCAAGAAGCTCTGGCATGACGTACATGCCTGCATAAAGGCCGGAAGCTGCAATCGTGGAAATCAACATGAACAGTCGGATCCGCATCAATTCGTTGAAGGATTGGTTCGATAACGTTCACCGTAAGGGTGCGTGAAATAGGAATTCCCCCAAATGCCAGCCTTTGACCGCCGCGCGTCCTCCTCCGCTTTCTCATACTCCGGAAAGATCGGCTTGCCAGCGCGATCACGGGCGGCAAAGGCAAACCCTTTCCGGATCATGGTTTCAGATAGAGATTGCACCATGTCGTCCTGGGTGAAAAAACACTCAGCAAAGCGGACGGTCGGGCTTCCAGGGTTTTGTCCGACGAAGTGGCAGGGGAAGGCGTCGCCGGCGTCGGCTTTCGCCAGGTCGAGACTGGAGGCGAGCCCCGCTAACGAGACAGTGACACATGATACCTGATTGCCCATGAACTGGACCATTTCAGTTGAAAGGCAGCCCTGGACACCGGCGAGTTTGATAACCGCGCTGTTGGAATCGAGAAACGCATTGCCTGTGAGAGCGCTCACGGGTTTGACTGTCTTCAACGTGAGCTGGGTTGCGATCGAAGACGTGTCAAGCGCTGCCTGTGGCCCAGGGACCAAATCCCGGCCTTGCGCATAGGCGTTCTGGTAATAGGAGACGAATTTCGAGACGGCATCGTCCTGCGCCATGGCTGGCGGGACGAATAGGCTGCTCGCAAGCGCCAGAGAGGAGAGGCGGTGAGGCCGCCAGACAATGTAGCCCATGATTGCCATCGTCACCTGTTGACAGGGCGAAACCTGCACGAAATGATACTGCAGTGCAAGTATCGGAAATTCTACTATTGTGATATTCCTGGATCGAGCGCTGGAAAAAAGCGAAGGAGAACAGCGAAATGTCCGCCTTAAAGAAGGCGATCAGACTTCTGATTCTGCCATTCCGGATTGCCTGGATGAGCGTGAAGGTCGTAGGGTTCCTGATCAGCAGTGTGCTCTGCTTGTGGCTCGGCACCTTCGTCGCTTATTGGGTTGCGCTGACGTTTTCGTACATCTTCCTGCCGGATGCATGGACGGAGGCTATGTGGGCGTGGGCGTCAGGTCTTTATGATAGACATCTATGGTTCCGCGTCGCGACGGTCGCGCCTTTTGCCTTTCTCGTAGGATTACCCTTCGCCTTTTTGAAGGATGGCCGGACACCGGAAGGACGGCGGAGAGAAGAAGAAGAGCGGCATCGTCAACTCAATGATGACTTGGCGGCACAGCGGTTTCGGGAAGGGCTTGGTCTGCCACGATAGCCGTTCAGGTAGAGCCATTTTTGGGCAACCGATTCAGATAGAGGGCGAGGGTCAGCCGATCAATCCTGCAAGGGCAGCCATGGCGAGGCTCAGAAGAACAAACCAAATATCCGATCGATCAAAGCCGCCCACGTAATCGCGGGCGCCTTCTTTTTGTGCAAGATGATCAATCACGAACAGGAGTGTCGTGAGGGGCAGTGCAGATAGGCAGACCGCGGTTGCGCTTCCGGTCCAGTTCTGACGCTGCTGCTGATCCCACTGCCATATCGAGGCCCAGGGCGGGGGAGGAAAGTGGTGATCGCGTCATAGGCGAGAACGGTCACCAGGAGCGGGCTCACGGCAAACAGGATCCCGACACCGCATACGACCAGAGGTCGATGTCCGGCCAAGTGAAGAGCCACCGCGCCCAGCCTGATTGTTCCGGCGATCATAGCAACAATGCCAGCCTTAGAAAGAAGATCCACGCCGTTGCCAGAGCGAGCACTGCCTTGCTAATCAGTTCGAGCACCAGCCTGCAGCGTACTTGCGGCCGAACCGCTCGGCCAAACCGGCTTTCAGCAATTCCTCACTTGCATCGCCCTTTCCGGTCTGGACGCTCACCAACGTGCGTCCATAACGGTCCTCCCCGTGCTCTAGGAAATGACAGTTGGTTTCTTGCGGACGATAGCGAGATCCAGACCGGTCATCTGATCCTCGAGCATAGGGGGGACGATGGTCGTTGATGCAAGTCGTCAACTGTGCAAGTTCGGCCATGGAGATTGTCGGCTCGATGCCAAAAGGAGGGGCATCAGAGTCAAACTCATCTTTCTCATCTTTGTTGTCGTCAGCGAACACGACGGCGCCATCTGGTCTGGCACGACGCCCAGGACACGGAGCCATATTGGACGGCTATGTTTCAGATCAAACAGTCGCAGTTCCTCGCTAGCCACGACGGCCTCCGATTTCGATTTCAAGGGTGTGCAGCGCCCGTGCGCCAAGAAGCTGGCGCAATTGCGTTTTCGGCTGATGCCGATGCTCATCGACAGGGTCGACGATTACACCGGGCCGATGGTCGCATTGAGGGGGTCTATGAGGAATCCAGTGTAGCGGACAGGTTTCATTTTGCGCTCCAGAATAGGAAGGGGGCAGGCTCTTGGGCCTGCTCCCGCCTGTCGAAGGGACGCGGGGGATGGCAAAAAGCGCCCGGTTGCCGGACGGGGTGCGCAACGCGGTTGCACCCCTCAGGGTGCGACCGACTTGCTGCATCCGGGGCCGCCAGGCAGGCGCTTTGCGACGGCAAGGGGGGAAGGCCCCCTTGGGGCGCGTTCTCTTCGTGCGGAGACGCATAAAGTCGCTAACGGGAAGAAGCTATAGGACGGAAGCACTATGTCCGGAGGAAATGCGCGAAACACCTTGCTGCTGAAAGTGAATCTGGTGCTCATCGAGCGCGTGGTTCATGTGACGCGGACAGCAATCGGTGAGTGCAGGGTCGAACTGACATCTTTTCGCGAAGGGCAATTGGTCAACGCGATCTATGAGGAGATGGTGACTACGGTGCGATCGAATTGAGCGATAGGAAGTTTTGCGCCGTGTGGAAGAAACGTTCCGCGTCAGTGAATGGATGGCGGAGGCGAAGGCTGCCGAACAGTGGTGGCCCAGGTGTGAAAGTCCCCTGTGGATGCAGGAGGATCATCTTGGAACCGACGAAAACACGAGACAGGGCAAAATCTGGCAATGGCTCGAGGCGCACCGCCGCGGAATGGCGTGGGCGCTTGCAGTCGCCGCGCTACTTGTAGGGGCACTTATCTGTCAGATGATCTTCAATCGTTGGTTCTGATCCGTTTGAAGCTTGAGTTTTCAATTATTCGCCGGTAGAAAATTACACTGCAGTGATATGTTTTTGAGCCGAAGCGGTTTGATGGAGCAGGACAACAGGCAGTCATCGGGGGGAGAAGCCGAGGATGGTGCGGAGAAAACCTGGCAAATCAGCGCCGACGGCGTTGCGCCAGAGATTCTTGATTTAGCCAGCGCTTGGTTGAATGCCGGCGGAGGCGATCCGGTCGTGGGCTTGCTTCTCATGAGCGAACGCCTGTTGACGTGGCCGACTTTCTCGTCGGTGGGAATAACGAGAGGTGCGCTGAGCGTGTTTCCGGAGCCAGCGGGGGCCGAGGACGAAGGCGAGTGATACACGGCCAGGCGGGGACAACTCTGTGACGCAGCATGATCGGTCGTTGCTGACCAGTGAATGGTACGTGGTTCCGATTTGGGTCGATTGCGCCGGATGTGGTGCACAGACGCGTTCGGCCGGGATTATCGTCGGGCCGTCCAGTTTCACCAATGCCGCCGATTTCGACCTTGAAAATGATGTCTTCGAGAAACCATGGGAGCCATTGGAGGCGTTCGGTCTGGTGGAGAAACTTGGAGGGCGAACGGAGAATGTCGAACGCTTTGTTGTGAAGCGCTATCACAGTGCGTTCGCAATGCAGGAGGGCGGGCTGCAGGCTGTGTGCGAGCATTGCAGCGACAGTCTGCCGGGGGCGCTGATCCGGGTCGCTGCGATGGACAGCTTTGTTCGCCTCGGACAGCGGAGGCTCCTCAAAAACGAGCGGCTGATGTTCTTCTCGTCCAACGTTGTTCTGACGCAGTTTCATGGCGGCACGTGGATCCAGGAGAGCGGGATCGAGGGCGGTGGCTATTCGCTCTTACTTCTATGTGACGCTGAAAATACGAGTGGCGGGGAAGGCGTGGTCGAGTTGTGGCACAGCGTCGAGCGCAACGACTACGCTGTTGTTATCAAGGGGCAGGGCGATCGCGAGATGCTGCGCCGTGGCTTCAGCGATGATCTGGAACAGGTTGTGGCTGATGTGACGGGGTTGGGGCTCGTGTTGACCCAATTACATCTGGCGCAAGACGAATCGCCGTATTGCGAGCTTGCCCGAAGTTTATTTCTCAGCGCGTTGAGCCGCGCGGGGTATCAGCAAGATGAATAGGGAGTGGTATTCCGTTGATTATTAGAAAGACTCTCATCAACGGGGTTGGAGCGGCACTGTTTTTGGCAGGTTGCGCAAGCGGGGTTCAGCATATGCGACCACTGCCAGTTGCACCTTACGCCTATCTTCGGCTCGATTCCTGCAAGGCCTATGGCAGCAATATTATTGAATGTCAGTTGGAATACGGGAGCAGTTATGGATGGCAGCGCCTGGGGCCTGTGCAGCAAAAGTCGCGGCCGTATGTGGCGAGCAGCGGGGATTATCAATACCAGCTGTCGTCGTGTTTGCCGATGCAAAGAGTGCAGCGGCAACTGCCGATTTATCTGTGCGAAATTCATGGAGTTCGGTCGGGCGCGGACGCGGGATCGGTGTTCATAAAGGGAAGGACTGCCGTGCGTCTGGCAAAGGTCCTGGGGGACCGCGAGCAGCTTCGATATCGTTGGCAACCGGACGTCTGGTCACGCCTACGTGGCTGAATCCATTAGAAGATTAGAATGTTGGCATTGACCAGCCTAGTGCATTAAAGCCTAGGGGTACGAAGGATTCTCGTTGATTTTTGGCTTGGAATGAGATTCAGATTGTTCTACTACACTATAAGAACTTACGATAGCACAGTCGATGGGTCGCAACTCGTTAGTGCATGTGGAAAGATCGGGGAAAGGATGGTCGCGGAGCACTAAGCTGGCTGCCGCTACCTCAGCTTTTGTCCTGACAAGCTTCGCCACAGTGTCGAATGTCGGCGAGTCGGCATTGGCTGCACGGGGCGGCGATGAGGCTTTAAAGCCGGTTAAGGCGACTGCCTACCAACCGATGAAGGTGAAGATTCCACCGGAGGAAGCCGCGCCTAGCTCTCTCGGAAAGGTTGCACGAGCCGACGATATAACGGCTTTGCCGCTTGAGGGAGATCGCTTTAGTGAGCGATTTGGCGAGGGATGGAGCAGCGTCGATATAGTTGACAATACTGCGCCAGCTAAAGAGGCGCCGGAGGCGGTTGATGGCAGCATGGTCGTTGCCTATGCACCGGAAGCTGAACCGGCGATTGGGCGTGAGCAGGCCGTGCGCTCCTCCATAGAAGTCTTCTCATATGGTGCGTTGCAAGAGGAAATGGCGAACGGGCCATCCGTTGACGAAGTCACCCTGTTGAAAGACGCCGTGACTTCATCATGGAAGGAGCCAAGGCCGGATTTGCTGGAGGGCGTTCCGGCCGAGTATGCAAAATTGGTGACGACGATATCCGCGGAAGAGGGCGTCGATCCGAATTTGATGTTGTCGATCATGCGGGTTGAGAATGTCGGGTTCGATCCGCAGGCTGTCAGCTCCGCAGGTGCGATTGGGCTTATGCAGGTTATGCCTAAGGTTGGAGAGGCCTTTGGCGCAACGGACCTCACGGAGCCCTCTGAGAATATACGAGCGGGAGCGCGGTTTCTTCGCATTCTGGTCGACAAGTACCGCAATCCCGTGCTGATCGCGTCAGCCTATAACGCCGGTGAACCGAGGGTAGATGTTCGTCGGTCTTTGCCGCTGATCCAGGAAACGGCGGATTACGCAACGCGCGTGTTGGGGCTCTATGCAAATACGAGCTCGGCGGA
Organism: Mesorhizobium sp. M0923; assembly: GCF_040319365.1. Lineage (NCBI taxonomy): Bacteria > Pseudomonadati > Pseudomonadota > Alphaproteobacteria > Hyphomicrobiales > Phyllobacteriaceae > Mesorhizobium > Mesorhizobium sp. M0923. The sequence continues at coordinate 258,195 of NZ_JAMYNW010000006.1, forward strand.
CGAGGTTTTAACGATCGGTCGCGGTGCTAGGGCTGCGCTGACGGCAAGGAAAGCGGGTGGAAGATCGGGACGGGCAGAGCGGGCGAAGTCGCCAATGCTCGTCTTTTCGGTTGGTAGCACGGGCGATGCAAGCGACCGTGTGGAACAGGAGAGTGGACAGGTTCCCGTCAGTGGCCCTGTGAAGATCAAAAAGGAAGAGGTGCTTCAATGAGTGTGATTGTGGGGACGTTGCAGGCGCTTGCCGTATATGGCCGGTCCGCCTGGTACTCGGCCAAGGGACGCAAGTGGATGGTCAACGGCGCGATGCTTGTCGTATCCAGCATGGTCCTGCTGGTTAGCCAGTTCGAGCCGGCAGCTGCACAGAACCTTGATGCTCTGCAGCAGGCGGCGGATCGTCTGGTGCAGTTCTTTGTTGGTCCGTTTGGCCGTTCGGTCGGCGCGATCGCCTTCATCGGCATGTTCCTTGCGGCCGCCTTCGGCTACTGGAACTGGGGTGCGCTCCTTCGCGTTGCAGGCTGCCTTGCTGGCATGTTTGCAGCCGCTGAATTGGTCGATTTCCTGGCCGGTGGCGGTAACTGATCCATGGCGGCTGGAAGCAACAGCCACGGCGGGGAAGACGAATATATTGAGTCTTACCCCGTCATTTTGGCGCTGACCCGACCCCCGACAGTGATGGGCATTCCGTACACATATTTTCTTGCGGAATGCTTCATCTCGCTGATGGTTTTCATGATCCTGGGTTCAATTTTATGGTTCCCGGTTTCTTTCATTGTCTGCCACAGCATTCTGTATGTGCTGACAGTGAAGCTCGATCTTTGGTTTTTTGACATTGTCGGTCGTCTCAGCATGTGCGGCGTGAACCCATTGGGCCGCAAGCTTGGGGGCGGCGTTCGGACCTACGGGGTTTGATCGATGAATACGATGGCGCGTTCCTTGAAGGGATCCTTGACGAAGGGTTGGGAGATCTTCGCCGACAAGAGCATCTCCACCCACATCCCCTTCTACGTGCCGATTGAAAACGGCATCATTCGGCTGAAAAATGACTGCCTTGTCTCGACGCTGCGACTGAACGGTTTTTCGTTCGAGACCGCTGATATCGAGACGATCAACATGCTTCAGCGGCAACGCAATTCTGCGTTCCGCGCGATCTCGTCGATTGGGAATTTTTCACTCTATACGCATGTCATTCGGCACAAGGTTGCGCCGTCGTTACCGTCGAATTTCGCCGATCCGTTCATGAAAAGAATGGACGACATCTATCAGGCGAGCATTTCGAAGAACGAAATGTTTGTGAACGACACCTATGTATCGTTAGTCGTGCGTCCTTTCTTCAAGAAGGGATCTGCGCTTTCGCGCGTCATGGGCGTGGGCGGCAATGTCGTTCGGAAAGAGCAGTTCCGTCTGATGCGGGACAAGCTCGTCGAGGCCACACGCGCGATAGAGAAGTCATTAGATGCCTATGGGCCGAAGGTGCTGCACGACGTGGAGCGCGTCGAGGTCGATCTTGGCAACGGCAAGCGGATTTACCGCGATATCTCCGAGGACATGGTTCTTGAAGAGGACGCGAGGAAGGTTTGGTTCTCGGAGCAGTGCGAGTTCTTCTACACACTGCTGAACGGCGGTCGGGTAAGGCCGATCCGCCTGGGCAATATTCCGATTGATGAATTGCTGCCCGCACGGCGCACATCGATCGGCAATCGCATAATTCATCTGCAGGGCGACACGCCCGAAGATGATCGGTACGCCGGTATAGTCTCGCTTAAGGAGTACCCTCCGGAGACTGGCGCGGGCATGCTCGATTACATCTTGAAGCTGCCCTTCGAGATGGTTGTCACACAGTCGATGTCGTTCGTCGACGACATGGCCGCACGCTACCGGATTGAGCGGTTGGACCGGCAGCTCTCCAAGGCGGACGAGGGAGGGTCCAGTGTGCAGGCAAATCTCGATATCGCCCGTGATGAGTTGGCGCGAAAGCGGGTGGCTTTTGCTGAACATCATTTGACGGTCATGCCGATCGCGAAGACCACAGCGCAACTTGACGATGCCGTTGCACTTGTCGGTAACGAGTTGGGCGCCCTTGGCGCTTCTTACGTGCGAGAGGATCTCAATGCCGAACCGGCCTATTGGGCTCAGCTCCCGGGCAATCAGGCCTATATCGCGCGGCGGGCGTTGATCTCCACGCTCAATTTTGCCGGATTGAGCAGCTTCCACGCCTATCCTTATGGCAAGCCGGACGGTAACCACTGGGGGCCGGCAATCACGATCTTCGAAACGACATCAGGCACGCCGTTCTTCTTCAACTTCCATCAGGGCGATGTCGGGCACACGACCGTGTTCGGTCCTACCGGTTCCGGTAAGACGGTGATCATGGCGTTCATGATCCTGCAAGCCTACCGGGTCAATCCACGGCTCAAGACTGTGGTGTTCGACAAGGATCGCGGCCTTGACATTATGGTCCGCGCTGCCGGCGGGACGTATCTGACGTTGGAACCGGGTGAGCCGTCGGGCTGGAACCCGCTTCTTCTGAAGGATACGGAGGGGAACCGGGTGTTTCTATACCGGCTTTTGAGCTTCATGCTCAAGCCGGCGAAGGAGGGCGAAAACCTCACGCCTCAGGAAGAGTCCATCATCCGCAATGCGATCAGGTCGGTCTTGAAGACCAAGGATAAGTCGTATCGGCGGTTGTCGTCGCTGCGCGCTCTGCTGGCTGGTAGCGAGCGCACCGAAGGAAGCCTTATTGCCCGGCTGGACAAGTGGGTTGACCAAGGCCCGTATGCCTGGCTCTTCGACAATGCGGAGGACAATCTGGACGTCACGAAGCCGATGATCGGGTTCGACATGACGTCAATCCTTGATGATCCGACAGTCCGCACGGCAGCGCTTTTGTACATGTTCCATCGGCTGGATGCCATTTATGACGGCAAATCGCCGATCATCAACCTTATGGACGAGGCGTGGAAGCTGCTTGACGACGATGAATTCAAGCGCACCATGAAGGACTACTTCAAGACCATCCGTAAGCGGAATGGTCTTGTCATCTTCGGAACGCAGTCGGCCGACGACGTCGTGCGGTCGAGCGTGAGCCGGACCATTATCGAGCAGACATCTACCAACATTTTCTTTGCAAACCCAAAGGCTGACGAAAGCTCCTACATGAATCATTTCGGCCTTTCTCAGGCCGAATTTGATTGGGTGAAGAACGGCGATCCAAAGTCGCGATTCATGCTTATCAAGCACGCGAAGGACAGCGTGATCGCCCGAGTGGACATGTCTCACATGCCGCAATTCATCAAGGTTCTGTCGGGTCGCGAGGAAACCGTGCGCGAGGTCGAGATTCTTCGCGACGAATATGGAGACGATCCGAAGAACTGGCTGTCGAAATTCTGTGATTGGAATGATGGAGAAGGGGATGAATAGCGCAATGTCACCGAACAGGGCATTGGCCGTTGCGTTGGCAATGGCTACTGCATTGTCGTCCTCGGCCGCGCTGGCACAGGTCCCGGTTATCGACGGCGCGCGAGTGAAAATCCAGACGCAGACGATGGGCTGGTATACGACCTATGAGGCCGACACCAAGAAGGTGAAGGGCGCGTCAGGTGGCACGACCGACAGCTTTGCGCCAGGACAGGGATCTGGCTCGCCAATGGACTGCTCGGCGGAGGGCATGTCGGGCGATACGAGACAGGCGCCACCAGCAAAGCGCACGCATAGTCAGCAAGAAATTGCGCGCATGGTGGAGGAGGAAGCCATCCGTCAGGGTGTCGATCCTAATTTCGCGATGGCGATTGCCGAACAGGAATCACGTTTCAGGCAATCTGCTAGGTCCGGTGTAGGTGCCATTGGCGTCATGCAGCTGATGCCGGGTACGGCCGCAGAGTTGGGCGTCAACGCGTACGATACGCGAGACAACATCCGCGGCGGCGTGAAGTACATCAAGAAGCTGCAGGGCATGTTCGGCAACCGAACAGATCTTGTGGCCGCCGGCTATAATGCGGGACCATATCGCCAGTCGCTCAGGAACGGCAGGGTCCCGAACATTCCTGAAACCCAGGACTACGTCAAAACGGTCTCTGGCTACTACAATCGAAACAAAGCGCAGAACGGCGATCGGACACCACAGGGTGGAAGCACGCCCGACCCGGAGACCGTTGGCTATAATCAGGGGTGCGGAGAGCAGCTGAAAAAGGCGGTCGACCGGAACACAGAAGCGCAAGTCGAGCGTGGGCAGGTCTGGAACGAGTTTGTGCAGAAGTCGACGGAAGCAAATCAGCAGTACCTTCAGCGCTTGCAGGCGGGCTTGATGGCGTCTTCCGCGGCTCTGCGTGGTAGCGGCGGTGGAAACAGCCAAGCACAGGACGGATCGCTGGTTATGGCGCAAGTGCAGTGCCCGCCGTCAGTTTTTAATACGGGAGGTACGGCCTGCTATGTGGTCCCATCGACTGCATCTACGAAGGAAATTCAGGGCTGGTTGACGAGTTTGCAGGAGCAAGCCCGTTTGAAGGGGGAAGCGGCAACCTTCGCGGTGATGGAAGATCCCGCGTTGGGGCTTGTAACCGTGGTCGATAACCGGCCGTAGCGCAGTAGCAAGTTGGCAAAGAGGATAGGCAAAATGAAGAAATTCATCATAGCAGGCGCATTGAGCGTTCTGACGATGTCGTCGGCATATGCGCAGGTCCCTGTTACGGACGCCGCAAATATCAAAATCAACCAAGAAATTCGGAGGCTATCGGCGCAGATCCAGCAGGATACGTCAGTCGTCAAGGACAACACAACAAAGACCCTGCAGGCCATTACCGGCGACCGTACCCAGGACGCCAGCCAGTTCGCATCACTTGCCACCGGCAACGGTTTTAGCATGGGACAGGCGCCTGGATTCGACAGCATCCTGTCGGGTAATTCGGCAGTTTTCGGGGGAATTGGTGGCCAGTTCCAGAATGCTGCGGCGAAGCTCATCAATGGGCTCAATTTGGTGAAGATGGTCACCGACACCGTGAATGGCGGGAGCCTGTCAGGCGCCAATCAAGCTTACTCGCAAAGTATCAACGCTCTAACGACGATGACGGCGCTGACAGACGCGATGAATGCTGCATCAAAGGATCGTCAGAATTCGTTCCAGCAGGCAACACAGGAGATCGGCACTGCGAAAGACCTCAAGGGCGCGCTTGAGCAGAACACGCAAATGGTGCTGCAGGGCAATCAGACCGCCAACGAGGCAGTCGGATCGCTCAACAACCAAGTCATGCTGCTCAATCAGCAGTACAAGGCAGGGTTGGCAACGTCGTCACAGAATATGAAGGTATTTGCCCCGCTTCCGGACAGTGTCATCCGAGGTGGCAGTCAACAGCCGCAAGGATCGTCGGTACGTGATCAATTGAAGGCTTTCGAGGATCAGAATCAGTGAGGGTTGTGGGTTTTTTGATACTGGCCTACGCGGCCACAAGCGGTTGCGCGGGCAAATATGAGCAGTTGGCAAAGTGTTCGGCCGATGAAAACCCCGTGCCGAGTACGACCTATGTCTCGGAAGCTAAAGAGAGCACTGAGGCTGGTGACGTGTTTTTGGCTGTGACAAATGAAGATGATTGCGGTCCCATGAGGCCGATGAATCCATTCTAAGGGGGGCCGATGGACGCGGTCAGCTATGCAGTCAATTTTTATGGCGACGCGCTAAGCTATTTCGACAAGATCAATGTTGCCTCCCTGGAGAGAGCCTGGGGATTGTTCGCCGAGAACGGCAATTTGATCTCTGCCATCTTGGCGCTCTTCTTGATCCTGTATTTTCTGTGGGGAGCGCTCGGGCTTTCCAGCGTGACCTTGCAGGACATGGCCATAACTGGATTCAAGGTTGCATTAGCATATGCGTTAATCATGTCGTGGGCGATATTTTACGACAACATCGCGCAGTTTGTCTTGGAAACTCCTCAGCAGTTGGGGTCTGCAATATCGTCTAAGATGGGAGGAGACGTAGCTGGTGCGAATTTGGCGCAGCAAGTCGCCAGTATGTGTTTGAAGATCTACAATTTCACGATGAAGCTATTTAATTCGTTCGAGTCTGGCATCATGCCGAATGTGACGGGCGCTGTTATTGTATTTATCGTGTTCTGCTTTGGTCTGTTGCCAATGCTGCTGATCCTGACGGGAGTGACGCTTTTCGCCAAGATGATTACGGCTATCATGTTAGCTGTCGGTCCTATTGCGATCCTTTGCTACTTTTTTCAGATCACGAATTTCGTCTTTGGTGCCTGGGTGAGAGGAATTGCCTATGGCATGTTCATGCTCCTCTTCACTTACATCATGGCGGGCCTGGCTTTCGGCTTTCTTGCTGGAATGATGGAGACGGTGAACGATAGCATGGCAACTAAGGAGAATGCACTTGCGATCGCGATCGCCATAGTTCTGTATCTTGCGATCATTTCCTATTTCATTCTGCAGGTGCCGGATTTCGCGAAGTCCTTTGCGTTTGGTGCGGCTATGAGCGGCGTTTCAGGCGGCGGGTATGTGCCAGAACTCTATCGTGGTGCTCAGAGCAGACTTTCCAAGGGTAACAGCAGAGGGGCACAAGCCGCAGGGGCGGCGCTCGCCATGGCCGGCGGGCCAAAGGGTGCCCTCTTGGCAACAATGGCTGCCGGAGGGGCTATGGGCCGAGGCATGGGCGTAGGTGCGGGTGCGTTAGGGCGGATGTTGACAAACAGACGGCGCAGCGGCGGCTAATTCGCGTTGTTGCCGTTGGGCATCACCTTTTCTTGCACTGGAGTGTAATTTTAGGGTGCATTGTGATTAATTCACACGCTCAAAGTTTGCGTCGATTGGGACATATGAGGTTGGAAGGTGGCGTTCTTTAGGAGGCGGCAGAACGAGGGGCCAAGCGACCAGGTGCCAGGTCCGCAAGAGACTTATAGTCAGCATCTTTCATGGGGCGAGAAGAACAAATCACTGAGGACGCTGATCGGCCTCATTTTGCTGTTCTTCTCCGTGGCTGGATGGGCAGTAGCGGGAATTTTGTCCTTCTCGGTTGCACAGCTATTTCCATTGGTGCGCACCGAGGTCGTGCCCCTCATCGTCGATAAGAACACCGGCTATATGGAAACCGTGACGACGCTCGAGAAGGACCGGACAAACGTCGCTGAAATGCAGGCTGTCCGAGCCGCCTTTGTTGGCAATTATGTCATCCGGCGTGAGACCTACGACCCACGTTATCTTTCGGACAACTTCGACATGATTGCTCTCTGGTCCGAGCCGGGCTCGAAGGCTTTTGAGGACTATGAGGAGTCGATGAATCCATCCAACCCGCGGGGGCCGGTGAAGACTTTGGGATCAACCGGTGAAATTCGCCCGGAGATCCTTTCAGTCAATCCTCTAAACGCCAACACCATGAATGTGCGCTTCGAGACGAGAGAGCGCCAGCGTGATGGCGAGGTGGTGAACAGGTGGTCTGCCACGGTTCGCTACAAGCAGATCAATTTGCAGGCAAGCAACAGGGTGCGGCTTTACAACCCGCTCGGTTTTGTCGTGACCGAGTACGTGAAGGTACCTGAAAACATGCCTTCCGGGTTGGTGGGTCAATGAAGAGAACGACCACTATCCTCTTGAGCCTGCTTTTGACGACATCAATGGCTCATGCAGAACTGGTTGCTCGCCCCGGCCGCCTCGATCCGCGTGTGCGGACATTGCCCTATTCGTCAGAGCAGGTTTTTTTGGTGATGGGAACCTACGGGATAGTGACGACCATCCTGTTCGGTGCTGATGAGGAAATCACCCAGGTCGTCGCCGGCGACACAGTGTCATGGCAGATACTGACATCAGCAGACCGGCGGTCGCTGACGTTGAAGCCGATGGAAAAAGATGCGCCGACGAATTTGTCGGTGGTCACATCCAAGCGGACCTACTCCTTTGATCTTCGCGTTAACGACACCCGCTCGATGCACAATCAGACTTACAAGCTGCGCTTCACCTACCCCGAGGACGCAGGACTGAAAGGCACGGCGGAGCTATGGAAGCAGGCACAGGACGCCCAAAAAAACCCTAATATCAAGAACATCCGCCGGGATAAGGTCAACTACGACTACGGTTTCAAAGGCAATGATGCAGCCAAGCCTTTGTGGGTGTTCGATGATGGGCTGAAAACCTTCATGAAGTTCACTGGTGACGTTCCAGCGATTTTTGTCGTTGACCGGAAGCGACGCGAAAGCCTCGTAAATTACCGGAGGGAAGCGGACTACATCGTCATTGATACAGTTTCGCGGCAATGGACGCTGCGCTACGGCACGGAGGAAGAAACTTGCCTCTTCAATTTGCGGACCGCACCGGCCGACGCGCCAGCGCCTATCGAAGGCGTAGTGGGTCCTAAGAGGATTGGCAAAGGCGGATCGCGCAGCGGCCCTCTCCAACCGGAAACTCGATCAAGGTAGGGGGCAAGATGTCCGATTCTCACTATCATTCGATCGAAGGCGATTCAGCGATCGGCGGTCCAGTCAGAAAAGCTGGCATTGGCATCATGCGGCCGGTTGCGGTAGTTGCCGCGATCGCGGGCGTAGGTGTCGTGCTTTATTTCCTTTTGTCCGGTGGCGAGGAAGCGCCGATCGTCGATACAACGCCGCGAGAGGAGTTTCAGCCGATCCAGGCCCCGAGGAATGACGGGTTTACCACGCCAGCGCCTCCACCGTTGCCGACGGTGCAGGTTCCAGAGGCCCCACCTCCGCCACCGCCGCCTCCACCGGCCGCCGTGGTTCCGGCAGCTATGCCGGTAGCGACGCCGGCAGACGTCGATTGCTCCAACGGCAACAATCCTGAACATCCGAAATGCGTCGAACTTGCTCGTCAAGCGAAGTTGCTTGAGCGTGTGCGTTCGTCATCCATGGTTTTCGATCAGTCCGATCAAACCAACGGAGCAACTCAGGCGACAGCAAACGGGCAGGGTGGCTTTGGCGGTGGCGAGCCGTCTGCTGCTGAAGGACAAGCTGCAGGCGGTGGCGGTGGCGCTGTCGACAATGATCGAGCTTTCCTGAAGGCCATGGGCGGGCAGGGTGTTGAAGTCTCGACGGCGACGGAAAATCGCCGCACCGATGCGTGGATCCCGCAGGGAGCGATGATTCGTGGCACGCTTGAGACGGCCATCAATTCGGACCTGGCCGGCATGGTGAAGGGCATCGTGCGTGAGGACGTCTATTCGTTCGATGGTCGCCGCATTCTGATCCCGGCAGGCTCGTCACTGATCGGCGACTACAAGTCTGGCGTTGAACGCGGGCAGGAGCGGGTTTTCATTGTGTGGACCCGCATGATCCGTGGCGACGGCGTGTCTGTGCAGTTGGGCTCGTATGGTACTGATCGGCTCGGCCGCTCGGGCATGACGGGCAAAGTGAACAAAAAATATTGGGAACGCTTCGGCCCGCCAGCATTGATGACGATGATCGGCGGCGCGGCGCAATACGTTGCCTCACTTGGCCGGCAGGAAACGCAGTACATTACGATCGTCAACTCGGACGGTTCAGTCACGCGCATCCCGCAGGATAACGGCGACAGTTCCCAAGACCGGGCGCGAGAAATCGCGGCTGAAACGATCGCGTCAGGGATTCAGCAGATGGCCTCTGAAGCGTTCGAAGACACCCGCAACATCCGCCCGACGATCCATATTGCCCAAGGATCTGATATCACTGTTTTCGTCACCCGTGATTTGGACTTTGCGGACCTCTATCCCGACCCGGTGCGGGAAGAGTACGAGCGGCTTCTGCACAAAAAGAAACCGCGGCAGAGCGCTATCCACGCACCAGATGAGCCCGTCTACAAATGAATGCGCGTCCGTCCATTTCGGCTGAGCAGCACTTTCTCTCGGAGGCGCTGGAGCCAATTAAGACTTTTCTCGATGATCCGAGCATCGTCGAGATTTCGTGCCAGCGTCGCAACGAAGTGTGGCTTGAGCGTATTGGCAAGCTGGCGATGGAAAAGGTCAGTGTTGAAGGCCTCGAACAGGAGGCCATCCGCCATATGGCGTCTCGTGCCGCATCCTTCACCAAGCAGAACATCAACGCTGAAAAACCCCTGTTGTCGGCAACGCTCGTCGATGGAGAGCGTGTGCAGTTTGTCTTGAACCCAACTTCTGCGACCGGACATGCCTTCTCTATAAGAAAGCAGTTCATCCGTCACTTCGACCTTGACGACTATGAGAAGGCGGGCGCCTTCCGATTCACCAAGGTGACAGGCGACGACTACATCGATGATGTCGATGTCGAATTGTCCAAGCTTTTGCGCGCCGGAAAGGTGAGGGCCTTTCTTGAAATGGCGGCCATCAACCATCGCAGCATGCTGATCTCCGGCGGCACCTCAACGGGTAAAACGACGTTTCTCAACACCATGCTGACCGCGATTCCGAATAGCGAACGCTTCGTGTTGATGCAGGACACGCCCGAGCTCGAACCACGCCAGGAGAATGTCGTCTCACTGCTTGTCTCGAAAGGGGGGCAGGGCGAAGCGCGCGTGACAATGACGGATCTGCTGGCGACCGCGCTGCGTTTGCGGCCGGATCGGATTTTTATGGGCGAGTTGCGTGGCGAAGAGGCATTCGACTTCCTGAATGCGATCAATACTGGTCATCCGGGGTCGATGTCGACCATTCACGCCAATTCGCCCCATCATGCTTTTAATCGGTTGTCGACGCTGGTTTTGAACAGCAATGTTCGCATGGAGCGTGATGATATCATTCGTTACATCCGGTCCATCATTCCGATCGTAGTGCAGTTGAAGAAGAGCGATGCTGCCGGCGGCCGCGGCGTCAGCGAAGTTTATTTTGCCGATGAGGTTGACGAAGATGGCAAGCGTGTACACTGACGTGGAGATTGTCCGCCCGAAGTGGACGGGCCTTCAGAAAGTTTCCTTCTTCACTTTCCCGGTGGCGATCGTCGCGGCGATCTTGTTGTGGCTTGCCTTTTTCACGCTCATCTATGATCTCTATGTGACGTCGTTCGGCACGGCCTCCTTCTACGACTACCTCTCTAAAGCGCCATTTCTGGACGGCGTCCGATACACCTGGTCGATCATCGGCATCCGTAACACCTTTGGCTTGTCGGTTCTTGCGTTTGTGCTGGCAGCGCCCTTTCTCTTCGCGTGGCTTTGCCTGTGGATGCTGAAGGGTGGAAGGGCGCTTTCGCGCAAGATTCTTTATCTCGTGCATGTGCGATCGATGTTCAGCCTGATCGCCAACACGGCGCTAGTTTTCGCGGCCGCCTATGTCGGCGTGATCGCCTATGGCATCGGTTTTTATCTGGTCGCGACGAAGTTTGGCAATAACGCTGCCGCGGCCGAATATTTTGGCAATCATCTCGCGGCCATGTACCAGGCGCCCTTTGGCGCGATTGATGCCGCCGGCGCCTATCAGCGGCCATCGCGTCAAACGGTATTGGCTGCACTAGCGGGGCTTGCAGCGGCCGGCGCTCTTGTAGGCTTTCCAATCGGAGCGGCGGTGCAGAAGCGTCAACGCATGATCATGGGCAAGGCCCGTCTCGCGACGTTGAAGGATGCGGCGGATTTCCGGCTGCGCGACAAGCGCGGGATCGTGCTTGGGCTGAAGCAGGGGCTGTTGTTGCGCAATGACGGGGATCAGCATGTCATGGTCATCGGCTCGCCAGGGCAGGGTAAGTCGCGCAGTTTCGTGATCCCGACGATGATGAGCTTTCAGGGCTCCCAGTTCGTTCTCGATATGAGTGGCGAACTGTTCGAGGAAACCTCCGGCTACATGAAAGACAAGGGGTACGATGTCTATTTGCTGGCGCCAGGCTCAAAGCTCACTGACGGCTACAATCCGCTCGATCTGATCAGCAAGGACCCAAATCAGCGGATCACCGACCTTCAGAAGCTGACGCAAATGTTGCTTCCGGAGCGTCTTCGCTCCGATTCATCGGATTTTTGGGAGGAAAGCGCCCGTATCCTGATGACAGCCATGTTGGGTTTCGTCCTCGAATGCCCGGATACGCGAAAATCATTGAGTGAGCTCTATCGCATCCTCAACTCGATGTCGGACGAGCGCAAGGCGATCGTGCAGCTGCTCGAGAACTACGAAGACGTTCTCTCCGACCAGACCCGTATGCAGCTGACCAAATTCGCGGGCCGGCATGAAAAGCTCGGGGAGGGCATCGCGGCCGAGATCGTCGCTAAACTCAATTTCCTGCAGAACCCTCTCGTCGAGGCCTTGACCTCTATTACGACGATCCCGGTTGATGCCATCCGGAAGCGCAAGATGGTGATCTACGTGCAGGCGGACTGGAATGCGATCCAGATCTATGAGCGGCTGATCTCGATCTTCATCCAGCAGATGGCGGACGAGCTGGTGCAGATGGGGAAGTTGCGGAACGGTGAGCATGAAGTTCTGATGATGCTCGACGAGTTCGGCAATGGCGGCCGCATCGATACGGCTCTGACCCTTGCGCCATTGATCCGCAAAAACGGCGCGCGCTTCGTCTTTATTCTTCAGGACGGCGCGCAGCTCGAGCGGCTGTACCAGAAAGCTGGCCAGAAGATCCTCATGGGGGCTTCAACCATCAAGCTCTATATGAACTTCCAGAACCAGGAGGACGCAACGGCGGTCTCCACGGCAGCCGGCAAGACGACGGGATGGATTGAGCAGTCGTCATACACGCATCGTCATGGCCGGCGCGATCGCTCGGTTTCTAAGGTGCCGGTATCCGTTGACCTTCTCCCGGTCAACACGCTGATGATGATGAAGCCTGAAGAAGCCATCCTGCAGGTGACCGGCATGCCGCTCATGCGGATTATGAAGCTGGATTCGGGCGGCGAGCGCATGTTCTCGAAGGTTCGTAAATTCAAGCCTCTACCCAAGCCGCGCATGGAACCGGTCGAATGGACCGTTGCGGATACCGACAAATTCAACGGCTCTCGGCCTACCGCGAAGGAGGCGACAGGCAATGCCAAAGACCGGCGTGGCAAGGCAGCGACGGGAGAGGTGGATTTCGCTTCCGTGGAGCGGCCGCAGAACGCTCATGAGGTTCGTTTCTCGTTTAAGGATGGCGTGCGCCAGGTGTATATCTCGTCCCTCGATGAGCTGCGCCATCGCCTTGATGTGGATGAGAAGCGTTCGGCCGGCGTGACGGAAGAGGATTTGCGGCGAGAGCGGCAGAAGGAACAGCGGCCTCAGCAGTTCGCTAAAGTCAACAGGGCATCCCTTAGTCATAACGACGAGCGCCCTAAACTCGACGATGAATCGGAATCCGATGCAAAACCAAGCCGGAAAAGATCAATTAGTGAGATGAATTCCGATGATCGACGCGAAGTGTATAAAGCCACCGCACAGCGCGCAACCCAGAAAATTGGTGAGAAGGGCAAGGCCGACGAGGACGATCTAGAGGTCGACCTGGAGAAGCTCGATCGGAACAAGTATGCCGGCATCCTTAAGAAAAAGGATCCAGAGCGGGAACGGCTTATAGCGCGCGAGGGTGAGCCTGACATGCAGGTCATTCGTTCGCCGGTCCTTCGGCGCCAGGAGATCCGCGACGCTTTCGATTCCGACGTCGCCGCCTTTAATCAGGTGATTTTCGACAGCGTCAACGCGGCCAGTGAAGTCGAAGCCACGGACTTGAACGCTGACGTTGATCTGATGGTCCAAAAGCTGTCGGAAAGAATGTCCGACAAAACATCGCGTGTTTATCTCGAGGAATACGCTGAGAAGGCGCGTGATCCATTGGCCGAGGAAACCTAGATCGGGCCGCGCCCAAAGGAGACGAGGATGAGACTAATGCAGGCGAGCGAGATCCCGGCCTTCGTAGATGAAATCATCCAGGCCGGATGCGACATTTGTGCCGTAGGACATGACGCCTACGTGCTCGGAGACGTCGAGGAGATGGTCGACGCGGAGATCGAGCTGCAGCGCATAGATGAAGCTTACGGCGATCGCGATTTTCTGAAGCTGGAGATCGTTGCCTATTTGCGTTCGCTTGGTCGGTATCTGGATGTTGGGTCAACGGCAACTCACTGGATAGAGAGTCAGAAACCGAATTAGTTAGCGATATCAATAGCTTAAGTTCCATAATCTATCTTATGCAACTTTAGCATGTAGCAGCTAAGTTCTAAAATGTCCGGCTGTATCTTGACTCATAAGTCTTGTATTTCGACTCGAAAGTCCGCACACCTCTCCGGAAGCCGTCGATGCACAAACTGCGGCGATAAAACTGGCGTGGCTTGAAACGGCACGAAAAAAGCCGAAGCGGACTAAGCCGCTTCGGCTCGTGGTGGGAACTCCGGCGAACAGTCGCCGCGCGGCAGAGTTACGGGTGTACAGGATTCCTGAAGGACGCCGAAAGGATTCGGCCCTCGAGACAGTCAGGTTTTTTGCCCCTAGGCGAAGAGTTGCCGGCAGCTGCGCGACGATGAACTCCGCCTGTTCCGGCGTGACCGTGACGCCGAGGCAGAGCTTCGCCCCGGCGATGACCATCGGATACGCGGACGTTGGCTTCGGCCCCGAGCATCGCGGTGAGCGGATACCGCTGCGCGCTCTGAGATGCAGGGCGAGCCATGACTAACCCGCCCTCTTGTCTGGCTCGTCGACCAGCTTGAGCCGAGGCTGCTGCGCGATGATCTCCTCGACCACCGCCGCCGACAGTTCCCCTTTTGGCAAGCAAGGCTTCGGCGATGCCCTCGACCTCCCTCCGATGCTCTCCGATGATGCGCTTCGCTCTCTCGAACTGCTCCATCAGCACCTTGTCGACACGCTCCTGAAGCCCACGGTCGAACCGCATGGCCGTGAACAGGTCCTCCTCGTTGTCGGCGGCAATGTAAGCCAAGCTCTCACCAAGCCCGTACGAAGCCTCGAACGTCAGCGCGGACAGCGTTGCGTTGTGCAGTCCGAACCGCGCGTGCCGCCTCCGCCTGCGGATTTCGCTCCGAGCAGAACCTCCTCGGCGGCAAGCCCGCCCAGAACCATGGCGATACGGTCAAGGAACTGCGACGGCGTCCGTTCGCGCAGGCCCGGTTCGCTGAAACAACTCCGCCGCCGTCCTGCACCCGTCCGCCTGAGACGTCGAACGTCTCGATGATCGACACGCGGACGATCTCGGCCACGCCGATGGCAAGACAGACCACCGCATGCCCGGGCTTCGTGGACGGCGAACCTGCGCCGCATTTTCTCCGGCAGAGAAACCAGAGCAGGCAGCTCGGCCGCGATTTCGAGCAGCAGGCTCCGGCGCTCCCGCCTTGCCCGTCGCCTGCCCTGACGCACTAGCTGCTCGAGCGCCGCGCCGCTCCAGCCCTCTGTCCTTCTCACCACGCTGGAGAGATCGGCGCCGACAAGCAAACCTTGCAGATGCCAGCGAAGAATCCCCTCGCGGCCCTTCAGATCGGGCAAGGAAATCCTGACATGCCTGTCGAGGCGGCCAGCCCGGACGATAGCCGCGTCGAGCCGGCTTGGATGATTGCAGGCTCCAACGACCACAACACCTTCGCGCCCCTCCGCCCCGTTGATGCATTCGAGCAGTGCTGCCACTACTTCGGTGGAATACTGTGCGTTGTGACCGCTGAATTTCTCGCGATCGCCCACCGCGTCGATCTCATCGAGAAAGAGGATCGAGGGAGCATTATTGTTGGCTTCGTCGAAGGCTGCACGCATGGCCTTCAGCATATCCCCGAGATGCCCCCTCGCCTGCCAGCGTCCGAGCGATCCGAGGACGAGATGAGCCTTGCAAGTCCTCGCCAACGCCCCCGCGAACGTGGTCTTGCCCGTGCCCCGCGGCCCGCTCAACAGGACGCCGCGGTCGACGTCAGCCCAGTCGATCTTCCCGGCTTTCCAATCCGCGAGATCGGTCGCCAGCTCGCTGCCCCAGGCGACGGGGGCGGCATACAGCTTCTTCTCGCCAGACGAAGCCGACCGGCTCATGCGGAGGCTTCTGAAACGTTTCGACGGTGGCGAGGCGGCGAGCACGCGGTCGTTATCGCTGCCGATTGCCGCTCGCGAGCTCGATGTTCCCGTCGCGGGACTCATCAGCGCGATCCTCGACGGGCGCCTTCGAGTGGCCGGGACGTCTCCCAAGGCGCTGGGCCTTTCGAGGATTCGCATCGATGCCGACGCAGCGGCGACTTTGACCCTGCTGCGTTGGCAGATCTAGCAGAGAAGCGGACGCTCTTACCGCAGCTGTCGGATACGCCTACCCGTCTTGGTGTTAGCTCGTTTCGTGTATACCATCCACCGTTGCTATGACGGGAATGGGCGGTTTAATGGGGCACGTACATGTCGGCACGGATACGAACATCTTTCTCCATTTCGGGAACGTCGAGGACCTGAAGTGGGAGAAGCTTTTCCCCGGCGTCTCGGCCGTAACCGTTTATGTGTGCGCACAGGTCCAGAAGGAACTGGACAACCACAAAGACACTTCCTCAGGCTACATGCGCAAACGGACAAGGCAATATCAGCAAGTCCTGCGATCCGCTGAAGCCGACGACGGTTATGTCCATCGTTCCCGATCCGGGGCGACGGAGGTCGAATTCGTGTTCCTTGATCGTCCGAGGGATTCAGAACTCGACGGCGAAGCCTTCGACCTGACAGAAGATGACTCGAGGATCGTTGCGCAGCTGATGCACGCGGCAACGGCTCGCCGGGTCAGTATGTCGCTTGTGGCGAACGACGCGAGGCCACTGAGAGTTGCCCGCCAACATGGCATGCAGGGCATTCGTCCCGATGCATGGGAGCAAGACCGGGCGGAACCAGACACTCCGGAACTAGCGCGGCTGAGAGCCGAAAATAGAGAGCTGCAGGCCAGGCTTGGCGCTCATCCTTCCACGGTCATCTCCCGGATTGATGAGATCTCGGAGCAGAGGATATTCGATGGTTTCGACGAAACTTTTGACGCTGTTGGCTTTTTTGAAGCCCTCAAACGGAACTTGCTGGCGTGCCACGACCTCCCGACACCTCGTGAGGTCGCGCAGCGGCACCAGGTCGTCCGACAGCCGTTTGGTCTGGACTTCGAAATCGGCGGCTTTGGGCGTGTGACTGGTAGGCAAATTGATCGATACGCTGAAGAGCTGGAGACGTTCGATCGGGAAATCGAAGCTCTGCGCGTTGACGATCTAATGCGCCTCCTGGAGACGCTTTCTATGGTTAGCACGGTCGCATTACGCGTTGAAAACGTTGGTACGAAGCCCGACGAGGCTGTAGTTGTCGAGCTGGACATCCGTTCGCGTGCACAATTCATCGATCCAGAGACGTTTCATGCTCTGACCGACTTTGGCATTGATCTGCCCTCGCCGCCTAAACCTCTCGATATCGCTATACCGAATCTCGCGGAACAGCTGGCGGCTCGGCACGCGCATGACCATCGGTTCATCGAGGTATCCGACGAGTCCGCGGAACGGTCGAAGCGCTTTTTGTGTAAACAGTTTCAGCACGGCACCGAGGAAGAATTCGTGGTCCCGTTTGTCCCTCAGGACGAACAGATGGCGGTCGTTGAGGTGTCGGTGCGATCTCGCCATCTGTCGCAGACCATCGTGCGCAGAGTTAAATCCGCCGTCGTCTTGTCGAAATTCGGCAAGGAAGACGTTGTCGCGCTCCTGAAAGACCCGCACGGATTGATGGCAGAGGAGCTGCGAAGCTTGGTTGGGCGGGCGTTGGCCGCGCTCGAAACCAGCGAGAATGCGGATGAAGCTTCGCTCAGTGATAGCCGGACGGCCGATCTTGATCATCAACTTTGACAGCAACAACTGGATGGCGCCGCTCGGCGAGGCGCTGCGCTGTTCGGTTCCCGAGAGCGCCCGGCGATCCCTACCATCCGCCAGCGTAACGTATTACGAGGACGCGCTCGACGCCTTGATCGACGACGCATCCCTGAGCCAGGTCGTCGACGACGTTCTCGACTGGATCAGGGCGAACTCGATATACCACGGGACGAGGCTGACCGACGAAGAGGCCCGGCTGTTGAAGCGAGACGGGCTGCGTCCCTTGTCCATTGGCGATCGCATCGGGTGGCTGCGATCAACGTTCCCGGACCTTCGGGATACCCTCACGGAGGCGGTCGTGACAGCAGCCATGCACAAGGGCCAACTCCGGCATCGCGAGAACCAGGTCCACGCCGCCATCTCGCGCGCCGAGATGCTCAGAGGAGACTACCTCTTCGAAGGCTCGGAGTTCGATCGGCGCCTGCTGCAGTTCGGCGGCCATCCGGAACTTGTGAACGTCCTCAGGTCTCGCGGCGAATCCCGGCTCGTCAGGCTCGTGATCCCCGGCGACGAGGCCCTCGATGGATGCACCCGTTCTTTCCGATCGATTGGGTGCGCGCCCAAGATGGGTACCCGAACCTTGTCAGAGAACTGCTTCGAGCGTGGGCTTGGGAAATTCACAGGCCGGGCGAGCGAAGCTTCAGGGTGGATGCCTGCCTGATGTTCAGGAAAGCACTTCCAGGCGCTTATGTGGAAGACGTGGAACTCGTTCTTGAGACCGGCGGTCGCAGGACGCGTGAGATGTCCTCGTGGCTGGATTGCCCGCCGCCATAGTGATCGGGCATAGCCACAGAGGTGGCATCGGAAGGTCGGACTGAACCGCGTCGGACTTACGAGTCGAATTTCCTCTTTTTGCACGCTTACGGGTCGAAATTGGGCTCAACTTATGAGTCGCGGTGACCCGCCAAGTAGCTGAAAACAATGGTCGGGGATTGCAGACTTATGAGTCAGAATGCAATCGCAAACCTCGCCTAAGACAGGTCGCAAACGACGTCGTTAAACACGTGTCTTAGGCCACCACGATGATAGCCGGCAGGCGGTGACAACCGGGCGGTTACGAAGGATCGAACGACCGGCCTGACGCAGTTCGGCCGTGCGCTCTACGAGCTGAACATCGACATCATCTGCGCCCCAACACCCCGCAGGCCGAGGGCCGCGTCGAGCGGGCCGACTAGACGCTGCAGGACCGGCTTGTGAAGGAGTTGCACCTGCGTAGCATCAGCACGATCGAGGCGGCGAATGCCTATGCCGCCGAGTTCGCCGCCGACTTTAATGCCCGTTTCGGCAATGAGCCGCGCAATCCGAAGGACATGCACCGTCCCCTCGCCAATCATGAGAACCTGGACGGCGCCATGTGCCGCAAAGAGTTCCGCACACTGTCGCAGGCCTTGACGCTTCGATACGACAAGGTGCTGTTCATCCTCGATCCGAGCCCGTTTGCGAAGAGCCTAGCCGGCAAGAAGGCAAGACCGGAAATTGTCGAGAACAAGCGCCTGGACGAAGCGCTTGCGATGGTGGCCGAGATGCAGGCCGGACGTGAGCTGACGCGTAGCCAGGACAACGGCTATGTGAAGCGCGGCGCGAAGTAAGGGGGCGGATTTTGACAAAGGAAGGATCGGCGATGTCCTTGCACTGTTGACCGAGATCCGCCGCCCTCCATATCCATCACAGGCGGCAGATCATGCGGCAACATCCTGACTGCCACGACCTCGATGACCACAGCAGAGTTCGAGCCGTGAAGATCAGAATCTGGCAACGAGTTGAATACCAGCCTTCGGGGCCGTTGCAAAAATCGGTCGCACAGCGCCGACTTTAGCGCGCGTGAATTTGCGACAGCCAAGCCCTTGATTGAACTGAGGCGGTGCGGCAGCTCGGAAAATCAGGATTTTTGCGACATAAGTCAAGTCGACCCGTTCAACTCGCGCGCGCTTCAAAGAGCAATTCGCAGTCACCAAAGGTTGGGGCATGAAGCGGATCGACCTTCAAATCTTCGATGGTTGATCGATCCCAATGAGCCTTGAATTGCCTATGAACGTTATCCACGGAAAGGTGCGACTTCTCAGAAACGGCAACCGAAGCGGCTTTGTCGTCTACATCCATGACGCCAATAATAAACAGCGATGTGCCATCGACTCCCATAAACCACATCTCATGCCGCACGCCTTCCTGCCGGAGTGCCGATGACACTTCATCGAGGTGAGCAAGCATGAACGCTGCCCACTTTCGAACGATGTTCTCGCCGCAGGTCAGACGGATTTTCTTCGCTTCATAGTTCATCGGCAGTCTGTCGTAAAAATCTCGATTAAAGTTTCGATTTTGGATTTGCGTCTGGTTTTTGCAACGTCGCAGAAGGCCGGTTTCGCGACGGATTCCAACGGCCGCAATGGGTCGGTTATTCCGGTTCTCCACCATGTCGCTGACGGGCTGAGAAAGTTAAAGCCCAGGGTGTCCGCTGGACCGCACCCGCGGCTGCGCAACCCCGACCAGCTGACGCCCGATCGGGTGCTCACGTCGATGACGGCAGCACCGATGCGACATTTCTTCTGTGGTTGCCGCCCGTTATGCAAGGAGCTTCCGACCTATGAACGTGTGATCGAGTGCGGCCTTCTGTCAGGCCTTTGAATACGGCCTTTCAGTTGCCGCTGGCCGGTATGGGGATCCGCGGATGGGGACCGCCTACTTCATCTCGACGTAAGCCATCTTCAGGATTGGGGGTGCCGAGTGGCCGGAACACACCAGCGGGTAGGTTCACGTCTTGCGACATAGGGGAACTCCTTATGGTCGTTTTCAACAGCGCCAAAGGTTGTCGCGCCCTCGTCGCTCACCCCCCATAGCATCTGAGCTCAGCGACGTGGAATGTCCGTTTCATTGTTGACAGCAATAATCATGTTATTTAGCAAGACCACCTGACCACCCTCACCCAGCTCCCCGCCAGGCAAGGCAAAACGTTCTTGGTCCATGGCATGAGGGGACTTGCATGAGGAAATCTGTTGGGCTGTTCGCTGCGCTGGCCGTGGTTGTGGGTCAGGACGCCGCTGCGCAGGAGACGACGGTGCTTGAGCCCATTGTGGTGGAGGGGCTGGGTGGTGTGCCCCTGACCGCAACGATCGGCAATCTGCCGGAAGCGTATCCGGGCGGACAAGTCGCGCGAGGCGGGCGCCTGGGCCTGCTCGGCAATCGCGACATCATGGATACGCCGTTCAACATAGGCAGCTACACGGCGCAAACCATCGAGGATCAGGGTGCACGCACGGTGGCCGACGTGATGATCAATGATCCTTCCGTGCGGAGCACCCATTCCACCGGCGGGATAGTGGATTCCTTCTACATTCGCGGCTTTCCGATCAACGAAGGCAATTTTGGCGAGGTCGCGTTCGATGGTGTGTTCGGAGTCGCGCCGGCCTATCGTCTGTTCACGGACTATGCCGAGCGTATCGAGGTTCTCAAAGGACCCGCGGCGCTGCTTTACGGCATCGCGCCGAACAGCAGTGTCGGCGGCACCATCAATATCGTTCCCAAGCGCGCGGCCGAGGTCGATCTAACACGGTTTACGGCCGATTATGCCTCGAGCCTGCAGGGCGGCGGGCATCTCGATGTGAGCCGACGCTTCGGCGCTGAGCGTCAGTTCGGGGTCCGCTTCAACGGCAGCTATCACGGCGGCGACACGCCGATCGACGACCAAACGCGCGACGTGGCGGTCGGGGCCCTGGCACTCGATTATCAGGGCGAGAGGCTCAGGGCGACGCTCGACGTCATCGGACAGCGGGAAGACTTCCAGGCGCCGCAACGCCCGTTCTTTCCGCTTTCCGGTTTCGCAATACCAGAGGCGCCAGATGGCCGGCTTAACGTCCAGCAGCCGTGGGAGTGGTCCAAGAGTGAAGATCTGTCATTGCTGGGACGCGTCGAATATGATCTCACCGACCAGGTGACGGTGTTTGCCGCTGCCGGCGGGGGCAACTCGCGCATCGAGCGACTCTTCGGGACGCCAGTCATCTTGAACTCGGCCGGGGACGTCAGCATAACGCCGCAGAATTACGTCTTCGATATTGACAGGACCACTGCGGAAACGGGCCTGCGCGCCAGCTTTGACACTGCCGCAATCGCCCATTCCGTCACGCTCCAGGCAAGTCATTTCAATCAGAGTCTCGGCCGGGGCTTCAATTCGGGGACGGCTCAACTCACCAATATCTACAATCCTGTCGCCCGGCCCTGGCAGGACATACCGGCACCGGCTTCGGTGCCGAAGGTATCGGAGAGCGAGTTATACGGATTTGCCATCGCCGACACCTTGTCGATGCTTGATGAGCGGGTGCAGCTAACCGTCGGAGCGCGGTGGCAGCATATCGCGTCGGAAAATTTCAACTCGACCACCGGCGCCGTCACATCGTCCTCCGACGAAGGCGCATTCACACCGCTGGTCGGCCTAGTCGTCAAGCCGTGGGAGAACGTGTCGCTTTATGCCAACTATGTCGAAGGGCTGAGCATAGGCGATACGGCGCCGACGACGGCCGTGAATGCGGGCGAAACGTTGGCGCCTTACAGGTCCAGGCAGATCGAGATTGGAACCAAGATCGATCTGGGCCGCCTGGCCGTGACGGTCAGCGCGTTCCAGATAGAAAAGCCTTTTGGGCAGCTTGAAACCCGCGGGAGCGATCTCGTGTTCGTAGAAGGCGGCGAGCAACGCAACCGCGGCCTGGAATTCAACGTCTTCGGGGAAGTGACGCCGGGTGCGCGGCTGCTTGGCGGCGTTACGCTGCTCGAAGGCGAGTTGACGAAGACAAACAGTGCGGCAACCCTCGGCAACACGCCTATCGGCGTGCCGTCGGTCCAGTTCAATCTTGGCGCGGAATGGGATACGCCCTTCCTGCAGGGGCTCACACTGGCGGCCAACGTCATTCACACGGGCAGGCAATATGTCGACACGGCGAATACGCAGAAGATTCCTTCCTGGACAAGGCTCGACCTGGGTGCCCGCTATCACACGGACATTCAGGATCGTCCGGTCACCTTCCGGGCCGCCGTCGAGAATGTTTTTGACAATGACTACTGGGCAGGCGTCGCCAGCTACGGCACGCTGGCGCAGGGCGCGCCGCTGACGGTGAAGCTTTCAATGACCACCGATTTCTGAGCCGGGAGCCGCGTGAAGCGTCCGACTTCAGATCGCATCGTCGACGATCAGATGGAGATTGCCCTGCGAGCAAGGTTCGACACGTGCCCTGATGCGGAAGGTTGCGGCGAGATTCTCCGGCGTCAGGACGCTGGCCGCCGGACCGAAATCATGCAGGGTTCCACCTGACAGGATGGCGACCTTGTCGGCGAATTTCAGCGCCAGATTGAGGTCGTGCAGCGCGATCAGAACCAGCATGCCACTGTCGCGCGCCAGGCTGCGCACACGGCGCATGGCCTCCAACTGGCGGTGCATGTCGAGGGCGCTGGTCGGTTCGTCCAGAAGCAGTACTTGCGGTTCGCGTACGAGACACTGGGCAAGCCCGACGAGCTGGCGCTGGCCGCCGCTCAGCTCAGAAAGGATCTCATTGGCAAGCCCGCCGATGTCCAGCGCGGTAAGCGTCCGGTCCACCGCCACCAGATCATGCTGCTCCAAACGCCAGCCGCTGACCTGCTTGCGTGCAAGAAGAACGGATTCGAACACGGTCAGCACCGCGCCGCCCATTTGGTCCTGCGGCATGTAGGCGATGGCTCCATCGATATCGCGCACGCCTTCCAGCCGGCAATCGCCGGGGCCCGGAAGGATAGCGGCGATACGGCGGAACAGCGTGGATTTGCCCGCGGCATTAGGCCCGATGACGGCCACCACCTCGCCGCCATGGCATGGCGGAAGAGTCACATCGCGCAGCACCTGGCGCGATCCGAACCGGGCGCCGAGGCGATGGGTGCTCAGCACTACCATATCTCTCTTCCGCTTTTCAGGATCAGATAAAGGAAAACCGGCAGGCCGATTGCCGCGGTGACGATGCCTATGGGAAGGACCGCGCCGGGCACGGCAATTTTGGCAAGCACCGAGCTCAGGGACATGATCAACGCACCTGTCAGCGCGCTTGCGGGCAGCAGGAAGCGCTGGTCTTCGCCGACCATCATGCGGGCGATATGCGGGCCGACCAGGCCGATAAAGCCGATGGTGCCGACAAAGGCGACGGGAATAGCCGAAAGAAGTGAGACGAGGATCAGGGTCTCGAGCCGCAGGCGGCGCACGGGGATGCCGAAGCTCGCTGCACGAGCCTCGCCGAGCCGCAATGCGGTCAATTGCCACCGGCGGTGCAGAAAGATCGGCAGGGTCACCCCCACGGCGAGCGCGGTGATGGCCAGTTTCGGCCATGTCGCCTTGGTCAGACTTCCCATCGTCCAGAAGACGATGGCGGCAACCGCCTGTTCGGCGGCGAAATATTGGGTGATGGCAAGTGCCGTGTTGAAGCTGAAAACCAGCGCGATGCCCAAGAGCACGATGGTCTGGACGGAGGCGCCGCGTCTGAGGCTGACCAAATGGATAAGGAAGGCGGTGGCCATGGCCATCACAAAGGCGTTGGCGGCGACGATATAGTCGCCCGCCATGGGAACCAGCGCGACGCCGAATGCGAGCGCCAGTGCGGCTCCAAAGCTTGCACCGGACGAAATACCCAGTGTGAAAGGGCTCGCCAGCGGGTTGTTCAGTATCGTCTGCATCTGCGCGCCGCCGATGGCCAGCGCCATCCCGACCACGATCGCCATAAGAGCCGACGGTAGGCGGATCGACCAGACAATGACTCGCATTTGCGCATCCGCTTCAACCGGCGCAACGAGGGTGCGCAAAACCTCTCCGAGCCCATAGCTGGCCGGTCCGATTGCAATGTCGCCGACAAAGGCAGCGCAAAGCCCGGCGACCAACATGAGGAGAATTATCTGCCGCCTGAAGCTGAGCGATTTATAAGCGCCGCGTCCCGACGGGGACATTGTCTCGGACCGGACATCCGTCATGACGGGCTATCGGACAAGCTGACGCTGTAGCCAGGCTGATATTTGATGGGCAGGAAACGGCGGTGGTATTCCGCAAATGTCGCGTCGGGATCCAGATCGTCAAACAGGTCTGGATGGAGCCACTTCGCCAATTGCTGCATTGCTACGAATTCATACGGGCTGTTGTAGAACTGGTGCCAGATGCCGTGAAAATTTCGCGTCTCTTGTGCTGCAATGCCGGTATAGGCGTTGCGGGTTGGGAACCATTCGAGCTTTTTGCGCGTCACCTGCGGGTCCGCGCCGGGACCGAGGGGAATCCAATGGCCGCCGGGGACATAGGCCTCCCAGTCGGCGCTGGTAATGACCACGTGATCGGGGTTGGCGGTGATCACTTGTTCGGGATTGAGCTGCCCGAAAGTCGCCGGAATGATGCCGCTGCCGACATTTTGGCCGCCGGCAAGCTCGACATATTTGCCGAAATTCTCGGCGCCGAAAGACAGGCAGCAATCGTCGGAATAACCACCGATACGCTCGATAAACACTTTGGGGCGTTCCGGCTTGGCGTCGGCAAGGATTTCGGTGACCTGCTTGATAGCTTCACGGCGGAACGCGATGATTTCTTGTGCGCGCGCATCACGCCCCATTATCCGGCCCAGGAGGCGAATTGTGGGCTCGGTATTTTCCAAGGGGTGATGGCGGAAGTCGATATAGAGGACGGGGATGTTCAGCTCAGCTAGCTTCTCAATATATTGGGCATCCTCATTGGCCCTCATGGCTTCGAGGTTTAGCAGAACCACATCCGGCTTCTGGATGATGGCCGACTCAATGTCGATCAGACTGTCCTCCTGGCCCTTGAAGGCAGGCAGCTTCGCCAGTTCGGGAAAGGCTTCAAGGTATTGCGCGTAAGTGGCCGGATCGGCCTCGATCATATCGTTGCGCCACGCAACGATATGAGCCAGCGGGTCTTCGGGCGCCAGCGAGGCGATCAGATAGAGCTGGCGGCCTTCGCCAAGAAGAATGCGCTTGACGGGCGCTTTCAGCTTTACCTTGCGTCCGGCAATATCAGTGACAGTAAGCGGCGATTGCGCTTCTATCATCGCCGTTTCCCCGGCAAATCCCGGCGCGGAGCCAGCCACGATCAGTGCAAGAGCTGTGATCGCGGCATGCAACAGCGACTGATACCACTTCATGGTTGAGCTCCTTCGCCGGGTGAATGGCGCGCTTTGAGCCATATGCCGAGCGCCACTAAAAATGATAAGGCGTAGAGGGTTGAGACGAGCGGGAACGCGGCTTCGAGACCAAAAGACTGAGTGACCGCAACGCCGGCGACGATACCGATAATCGAGGCGCCCTGCTGGCAGGTTTGCGCAAGACCCAGAACCGAACCCTGCCGGTCGTTTTGCGTTGCCGTCGAAATGAGTGACAGGAGAGCCGGCGTTGTTCCTCCCAGGAGAGCGCCCCAGACAAAATACAGCGTTGCGAAAAAGGCTATGGACCCGGTGATCCCGGCCAAATGGGTGATTGCAAGGCAACTGGCTGAAATCAACACACTCCAGCCGAGCACATAGGATTTCGTGCGCCCCCCAAAGAACCGCACCCACAAAGGCGCGCCCACGACAAAGCCCAGCGCGAGAAGCCCGTAGCTCAAGCCGGTGACCCAGTGCTGGGTGCCAAAAACTTGCGTCATGTAAAGAGAAAACGGAACCTGCAGCACCATGCGGCTTGCGAGCAGCATGCCCATCAGCACAAGAAGCCCCGACACCGGCGCACTCCCCGAGGGCGCATGGGCAGTAAATGTCGCCGTTGCTGACCGTACGGGAACAATCCCGTTTGGCGGCACGGGCAGACTTGTCCAGGCGGTGGCGGCGCACAGGGCACAGATCACGCCGGCCGTCAGATTGATGGCGGCAAAGGGCAATTCATCCAGGATCAGCCCGCCCAAAAACGCCCCGCCAAGCGAGCCGACATTGGTCGCCACCTGAAGCCACGCGAACAGGCCGGCGCGATCGCGTCCACCGGTGACCTGCACGCCATAAGCCTGCGCCGGGGCAATGTAACCGGCAAAGACGCCCTGCAGAAAGCGCAGAGCCAAAATTGTCCAGACATCTTGCGCAAAGGCGATGAGCAGTTGCGTGATCGCCAAACCGGCTAATGCGCGAACCATCATCAGCCGGTTGCCGTGGCGATCCCCCATGCGTCCCCAAAAGGCGCTGGTGAGCGATACGCCGAGCATCGGACAGATATAGACGCCGATTCCGGCGAGGCCGAAGACACTGTCGGAGGGGCTCAACGCCTTGATATGGATTGGCCAGAAAGGGCCACTCATCTCCATCGCGCCCATGGAAACGAATTGCAGGGCGAACAGGAGCGCGAAAACGGGCCCGAAACCGCGAAGGGCGGCAGAGGCGTTTGTCATTCCGCGTCCGTCAACGGATTGGGCAGTTGGTGTTCGACGCGATAGTCGCGATACCGCTCCAGATGCATTCGCAGCACCGAGCGTGTCGGCCACGGATTTTCGGGAAAGGCCGCGCGTTCCCGCAGCCAGAACTCATCGGACGGCACGCGCGGCCGAAGCGTGTCGAATGCCTCTTCGGTTTCCTCCCTCAGGATGCGCCACAGGCTGTTGCCCGCCAGTCCATATTGCTCCGTCAAGCAGAGGGCGATCTCATGGAGGTGGCAGACGAAGCAGGCATCGATCACGAACGAGCGCACGAGGCTGATGTCTTCATCGAACGTCGTGGGCAAAATCCCTCTCTGGGTGAAGGGCTTTAGGCAGTGCCCGCGTTCCTCGAACAAGGGCGCAAAACTGCGGCCGTCGCCGAAATCGCGGATCAGCAACTTTCGTGGCTGGCCGGAATGGTCGAACAATACTAGGCTGTTTTGCTGATGCGCCTCAAAGGCGATCCCGTAGAGCAGATACATGGCCAGGGTTGGCCGGATGACGGTGCGCGCATAGCCACGGAAAAATGCCGCTACCGCCGCCTCGCTCTCTTGGCCGTTTCTGGCGATCAATTCGCAAATGAGCGGGCGCTCATCGAGCGGACTTGCCGTCAGAAGCGCCGCGACAGTCACCGGCAACAGTCCGTCGCTGCGTGCCAGAGCGCCCGTATTGCGGAAGACCACCGACAGAAAACGGCCCGGATGCTCGTCACCGGTGTCGGGATGGCGCAGGATTGCACCTAACTCTTCGGTGAAAATCTCCAGCGTGTCGCGGAGATCCTCCTCCTTTGCCAGAATGTCGGAAATGAGGGTGCTGAGGCGGGGCCCCATATGGATCGACTTGGCCTGGAGGGTGCGCTGCTCACTGGTCAGCCAGATCGCCACCGGCAGTTTAATGAAGGGTCTGGGCTCCTGTGTGTCCGGCAGCATCGTGCGGAACGACATCGACGGCAGCGTCACGATCTCGGGGCCTTCTGGGTCCAAAACGCCGGAAGTAATCTCGGACTCGAATTGCCGGCGCACGAAATTGTCCAGATGCCACCCGTGGACGGGGAGAGGAAGCCAGTCCCCGGGCGACTTTCCGCGCTCTTTCAAACCTTCGGCCCAGTCGCGCCAGAGGTCAGGAAAGTTTTGCGAAAACCATTCCGAATAGCTGCCGACATGCGGCATCTTCTCGACATAGGCCCATTCCTTGCGCAGCGCCGTGATGCGCAGGCGCACGCGGGCGCCGAATTCGGGCGATAACGCGGTCACCTCTTGTGGCGGCAGGCCAGGTTTGGCCTTCCATGTCGGATAGAAGGGATGGCCTTCGAGCGCACCCCATTGATCGAGGGTCATGGCCGCCAAATGCGGCGGCAAACTCTGTTCGAGATAGGCGAGGAAGCCGGGCGCGCCTGTTTCGGCTATCTTCTGGCGCAGTTCGGCACTCCAGCCTTCCCTGTGATGTCGCGCGAGGACTTCGTTTTGCATGCTGTTGTCGACGTCGCGCAACAGATGCTCAAAGCCGTCCGGTGCGGGCGAAACCGCCAGTGCGGGCGAAACCTCCGTTATCAGGGCGGACGGATCATCGAGCCGGCGCCGGGCGCCGGTTTCGTCCAGCACTTCAATGTGCCCGCGATTTTGCAATGTTCCGGCAGGCGCACGGCGCATGTTGGTAAAGTGCAGGACCCGGCGCGAGG
This sequence comes from Mesorhizobium sp. M0923, assembly GCF_040319365.1. Lineage (NCBI taxonomy): Bacteria > Pseudomonadati > Pseudomonadota > Alphaproteobacteria > Hyphomicrobiales > Phyllobacteriaceae > Mesorhizobium > Mesorhizobium sp. M0923. The sequence continues at coordinate 286,961 of NZ_JAMYNW010000006.1, forward strand.
ACCAGAGAGGAAACCATGCCTGGCTGCCATCCGGCGCCCACAGCAATGCATTCGGTTCAAGAAGACGCTCGGCGAACAGGCAGCGAACCAGCCGGCTGAGTGCATTGCGCGATGCGTTCTTCCAAAGCTGCGTATCGCGTGCCTGGGTTTCGGCATCTGTCGCTGAAGAAATCCTCTGGTCCATCAGGCAGCCTCCGGCCAGCCGGCGGGTATATAGGCCGGCGCGCCTTCCGTCAGTCCGCCGTGATAGTGGCGCGCCCAGTGATAGGTTTTCGCAATGGCTGGGATTGCCACATTCAGCCGCGCGGCCATCTCCACGAGCAACGCCTGACCAACGGCGATATCTTCGTGGAAGGCGCGGCTCTCGCGATCGATGAGAAGACCGGGCCCGTGCGGATTGGGTACGAGCGGCGCGCGAATGCCGGCATAGGCGCGATTCGTCCGCAGAAGCGTATACATGGTGCGGTCGTCCTCGATCTGGCTGCCATAAGCCTCGATCAGTTCCTGCCGGAGAGCCTTTACAGTGCTTAGATCAATGCCGAGACGCGCCTCGATCGCACCACGGATCGCCTGGTTTTCCGCGTCACACGCCTCCAGCAATTCGGCGCCCACGCGCGGGCAGTCGCTCCACCAACATATGGGTTCGTCAAAGGGCTTGTCCTGCCAACGTGCGCCCGGGCCAATCAGGCCGTAGAGCACGGCTGGGTGCATCAGAGCGTTGCCCGGCGTCAGCGTGATTTCGAGATAATTCTGCAGCATAGCGACGGGCGCGTCGAAAAGCCGGGCGAGCATCTCGGCGAGCACAGCGCGGTCGGCGCTGCTTTCGCGCTGATGAAGTGCGGCAAAGAGCTGCGCCTTGGCGCCACCCATACGCACGCGCCTGCCCGGAACCAGGTCAAAGGCCGTATGGGGCACGTCTTTCATGCCCCAGATCACCACATTGTCGCGCCCCGAAAGGGCCTTGGCTGCGAGCCAGTCAAAACCGCAAAAGCCGGGGATCGCGCCGAGAAACACCTTTTTGTTCTGTGGAAGGTGGGGAGCGATCTGGCGAAGAAGCGCGGGCCGCGCCTGGGCCGGCTGCGTCATGATAACCATGTCCGCGTCGTCCAGCGCGTTGCCCGGATCGGTGCCGACATGGTCGGGCCGCGCGCTCAGGACGTTACCGTCAGGCGTGTGTGCGTGCCAGCCGCTGTTGCTATCTGCCCATGTTTCGGCGACCGCGGCGGAGGCGGTAAGGACGGAAACCGCGATGCCCGGACGCTGCTTGAAGAGCACTGCGTTCAAATGCCCGGTGCGGCCCGCGCCGCAGATCGTCACCTTCATGCCGCGCATGCCCTTGCGGCCAGCCACGCATCCAGCTGGTCGGCAATTATCGGATCCAGCAAGCCGCGCTTTGCCATCCATTCATCGTCGAAAACCGAACCGAGATATTTTTCGCCGCCGTCGGCCACCGGCGTGACGACCGTGCCGTACAACTTGCCTGCGGCAATGAACTCCAGCGCCTTGTAAATGGTGCCGCCGGTGGAGCCACCCACCAGCAAGCCCTTGCGCCGGGCGAAATAGCGCGCTGTCTCAAAGGCCTGGGTGTCGGTGACCTGCACACCTTCGTCGATGCATGCATAGTCGAGCACCTTGCCGACTTCATCACCGGCCGGTGTTCCCGTTCCCGACTGGTAATAGGGATGTCCGGGCTTGCCGAAGACGATCGAACCGGCCGGCTCCACCGCGATCGTGCGCACGGTAGGATTATGGCGCTTGAGCCGCTGAGCGATCCCCGTCATCGAACCGCCGGTCCCGACACAGCCGACAAAGGCGTCGATGCCGTTCGGGAGCTGCGCCAGAAGCTCGTCGACAAAACCGGCATAGCCTTCCGGATTTGCCGGATTGTCGGACTGGTTCATGAAAAGCGCGCCGGGAAGTTGGGCACCAAGCTGCGCGCCCAGCCGCTGCCGTTCGACCACGGCCACTTCGTCCTCGCGGAAATCGCCTTCGACATAGCGGATTTCGGCACCGAGCGCGCGCATCATGCGGATCTTGTCCGGCGCGGCATGATGATCGACTACGGCGATGAAGCGCAGGCCGAACTCCAGCGCGGCCAGCGCCAGCCCTATGCCGGTGTTGCCGGACGATGATTCGACGATTGTGCCGCCCGGTGCGAGCCGCCCGTCCTCGAGCGCGGCAAGCACCATGCTGCGTGCCATGCGGTCCTTCATGGAGCCGCCGGGATTGTTCTTCTCGATTTTCAGCACCAGCATGGCATCGTGGTTGGGGACGGTGATCGACATCACCGGCGTCTGACCGATCATCTGAGTTACGGTCGTGCAGAGCATTCATGCCTCTCCAAGTGTGTCGGGGACGAGAGTTGGCTGCCCATTTGCGTCCTGAACCACGCAGAGGCGGCTCGGCATCGGGTGGCGGTGGAATTCGTTTTCAAGGAGGTCCATCTGGTAGCCGCCGGTGTTGGCATATACCAGAAGGTCACCTGCCCGCGGCGCGATGGGGAAGGTGAGCCACCGGTTACAAAGGACGTCTTCGTCCAGGCAGCTATGACCGGCCAGATAGCCTCGCACGGATTTTGACAGGGCGGACGGCGGTGTGGCGGGCACCAGGATTGGGTCGACCAGGAATTCGGATGCGAACCAGGTTTCGCAGGCGCTAAAACTGCTGCCTTCGACAAAAATGACGCAAGTGTCGGAACTGAGGGCCTTCACTCTTGAGACCCGGAAGATGGAAATGGCCGTCTGATCTGCCAATGCACGCCCCGGCTCCATTCCCAACACCAATCCCTCATCCGCAAAATACCCGGCGATGCTGCGGCCTTTGGGCATCGGCGCATGCAAGAACTGGCGCAGCCAGTCAGTCGCCGAAAGCGCGCCGCCATAGGGGTAGAAGGAGCCCGGCACCTTTCCGGTCCGGTAGTCCTCGGGGACCTGTGCCTTCAGATGCGCCTGATAGGCCAGCTGATCGACATACTGGACTGGCAGCCCGCCGCCGATGTCGATCATGCGCGGAGCAAATCCCCTTGCCCGGCTTTCGGCAATCAAGCTGGCGGCTTCCCTCAACGCTGCCGCGCGGGACTCCCAGCGATAGCCGCTTACGTGGAAATGCAATCCGTCGAAGCGCAGCCTGCCTTCGCCGGCAATGCGCGACAGACAATGCTGTATAGCGTCCGCTGGCATGCCGAAGCGGCTCATGCCCTGTTCCGTCGGGCGCAAGCGGAGCAGGATCGGTTGGACCACTTGGCCCCCTGGCAAGCAGCTCACAAGATCCTCAAGCTCTTCCGGCGAGTCCACCGATATCAGAGCGTTGCAGCCAACGAGTTCGCTATGGAATCCCGTCGTCTTTGCCGGGCCTGTCGCCACAAGCCGTGCACCATCGGCGCCAAGCCGCCTGGCGTCGCGCAATTCGTAAAGGCTCGAGACGTCAATACCGGCGCCGGCGCGGAGCGCCGCCTCCATCAACCCCGGCGACTTGTTGACTTTCGCCCCGTAATAGACTGCGTGCGCCACATCGCTTTCTGTCAACACGCCCCTCAGTGCCGCGAGATTCTTCCGCAGCTCATCGGGCCAGATCAGATTAAGCGTCGAGCCATGTCGCGCGACCCATTCCGCAAGACGCTGTGCATCGCGGGCCAACAGTTCAGCCGTCGACGGCCGCAGAACCGGGGGCAGACCCGCGCCAAGCTTGTGGCAGTGAAGGGTCATGCCCATGCCCCTTGCATATCTGTTGCCGGGCGCGCTGCCGGAGCCGGGTGGCGCAAGCTTTCCAGAGGCAGGGTGCAGGTGGGCAGGCTTTGCTCAAAAATATGCCGCGTCGTCTTGCAGGGAAATTTTCGGCCGCTGCGGGCCATCGCGAAAATGCACGCGGGCGTGATCGTCTCGGCCGGACGCCAGCTCTCCACCCTTACGGTGCTGTAATCCAGCGGGATCACCGGTACCAACGCGAGTTGCAGACGATGAGCAACGGTGAGCCGGTGATGGCCGTCCATCACGAAGCGGGCGCCCCTCTCTGCGGCGATCGGAACAGTCCAGCAACCGGCCTGCAGGATCTGGGCCTGCAGCTCCGCAACCCTGTCCGGGTCGACCTCTTCCGTGGGAATCAAACATGTTGGAGAGAGGAGGCAATATTGCATCTTGGCCAGCCTGCTTCACGAAAAAAGGGACGGGCTGGCTTTCTTGACTATTTAAGTCATGATTAGCTGGCGGAGGCTCTATAGTCGATTGAATGTTGGCCGTCAACGCGCCCAAAGCGCCTAAAGCGTGTAGCCGAACACTCGCGGTTGAACTCCGTAAACGAATTGCGAGGTCTACGCAGCACAATGGCCAGCGCTGAGGCTGCAAGCGTGCTCGGCGTTACAGCCCGTCAAGTCCAGCGGCTATTGAAGACGTTCCAGGCATACGGCTCGGCGGCTCTCAGGCACAAGGCGCGTGGCCGCCGCTCCAACAATCGCATCATCGATGGCGTCCGCGACTTCGCCTTGGAACTGATCCGCGAACACTACATCGACCTTGTGCCGACCTTGGCCCGCGAGAAGCTGCTCGAACGGCATCAGCTTGCGGTCAGCAAGGAGACACTGCGCAAGTGGATGACGGAGGCCGGGATCTGGACGGTCGCGTCGTGAGCGCAAGCGCCGATTGCACCGCCGCGCGGTCGGCGCGACTGTCTCGGCGAGATGGTGCAGATCGACGACTCGCATCACTGGTGGTTCGAGAACCGCGGTCCCAAATGCGCCCTGCTCGTTTTTATCGAGGATGCGACCGGCAAGCTCCTGCATCTGCGCTTTGCGGGGTCGGAGAACACGTTCGATTATTTCCACGCGGCCAAGGCGTATTTGCGGGACTGGGGCAATCGGCGACGGCGATGCCAACCTCTCTCATACGCCAGAGCAGCTTGTCGAAATGACCAATGGCTGCATCTGTTGCACGCTTCGCGACGATCTCTTGAAGGAAGTGCGGGCGCTCGCCGAGCAGGACCGTTTCGACTACTTGCTGATCGAGTCAACCGGTATCGCTGAGCCCCTCCTGTATGGCGGCCTTGTAAGTCGAGACGAAGTATTTCTGAGCCAGCCACCCTTGTAACCAGACACCAATGCCCTCGCAGGTAGATTTATTGCAGGGGGCATGTCTAAATGTTATGCGTTATTGGAGCCATATCCAAAAGTTATCGTCTAAGGGGGAGTGTCTGGCAGCACGCCGCTCGGTTGCCGAACGCTTGCAAGGTGTCACTGCCGCAATCCTCACCGCGGCCGGTGCATGCCTGCTTTTGTTCTCTCTGGCCATATTGCTGTGCTTATCACGTCCGGCCGATACCCCAAGGGCAAGATGATCTGCCGGAAACCGCAGCCTTCATCACCAACCCTACCTGCCTGAGATAATCGTCACCCTTCTCCGCCAGATGGCAACGCCACAAGTCCAGGGGGCTCCATCGCGACCAGCTAGACCGTTGCGCAGACCGACCGGCCACGCTTTGAGTAGTTTGGCTGTCGGCCGGTCCTAGTTTCGATGGTCAGAGGTTTCACAGCAGGATGTCGTGGTCACCGGTGAGGATTTTTCGGTAGCCGGTTTCCGTCATCCACTTTGCTCGCCTCAGATGATCTTCCCAACAATGGCGGGTGCGCTCAGGTTCGGCCACGGGGTCACGGTGAAGGACAATCCGAGCGACTTCCTGCCAGTCAGCGCCCTCCGCCTCGGCATCGGGAAGGCGCATATAGGTGACATAGTGCTGTTCATCGTAAGGGGTGATCCTGTCGGACCACGGCACTTCGTCAGCGACATCCGAGTCTAGCTCAGGCATTAGCTGTCCTCTCCTGAGTGCCTTTATAGCACCCAAAGCCGATTGGAAGTCTCCCGGCTACCGCGTCAGGTACGCGCTACCCTCTCAGAGCAGAGAATACACCGTTACGTCGTCAGCTCGCTCTTTTACGCCTTTGAAGGAAGCATGACGAAGCTTCCCGTCGGTGGATTCCAGTCATTCTAGTTTTCTCCTGATCTACTACACTCTTCTTCTGCGCGTGATCTGTCGCGGCGGTAGAAAAGCAGTGCCACCGCAATTGCGCCGGCGACCTCAAATTGGGTCAATGGTCATATCGAGCCAGCAGGGTATGGAGAATTGCGGATTAAACAGAGCTTCTGAGAAAGAGAGCAGGAACGCTATGACGAACGTGATGGCGAAGTGGGCCAGGCTACCCCACATGCTAAGTTCAACGCCACCGCCCTCCCCTCACCGGCTCCGGTCGCGATCCTTTTCCTGTGGCGGGCGAAGCTTAATGGTTTTCGCGACTTCGCGATCGCGCTGCTGCTCTTTCTGCCGATCGCGGCCGCGTTCCTCGCGGTCGTTCTCGCCAACATCGCGGCCGGTGTTGGCGCTGGCTACGCGCGCTGCGTCGATGGTTCGATTGTTCGAGGTTTTGTTGAGGGTCCCCTGCTCCGCAACGTGGTCGCGGCCGGCAGCGGACTTTGTCTCGAGGGCCGTTGATTTCCGATTGTCCTGGCCGCGATCCTTCTCCTTCGCCACGCGCGCATCCAGCTGCAGGCCGACAACTTTGCCAATAACCTTGGTGGCCTGCTCAAAGATGATCCGATCGGCAGGGTTCGCGATTTTTGCGGCAACGCTGATCGCCGTTTGCGCCAAAGCCTCCTTGGCGGCCTTTGCCTGTCCAGTGTTGATGGGTGTGGATCGCAACATGTGGTCTTGACCTTTCTCTTGAGTGGGATCCCTGCCCTCGCGAATTGCAACTTCTAGCCGATTATACTCCCGTCGAAGTGCGACGGACAGGTCTTGGCTAAGCTCCCGGGCTGTACTCGGCGCTGTTTTGTCCTTCGCCAGCCCCTCGAGCATATCAATAACCCGGGTGATAGATCTTTTAGTCTGGTCGAATTTTTCTCTCGCCATTTCCAGTTTTGGGGCTGTCGGCGTGTCGCGGACCTTTGACATGACCTTTTCAATAACGTTGCCCGGTGCAGTCGCACCCATCCGCCGGAACATTTCCCATTCCCATCTTTTGACGGGAGGAGGCCCTGCCCTCTCGATGCGCTTTTGTCTGTCGATCGCAATTCCCCGATCGCGGGCCTTGTCAGCAAAACGGAGCCGCCATTCGGTAAAATCTCGGATGTTAGGGTTGAGCATCTTCCCGCCGGCGTTGCGCAATGAGACGATGACATGGAGGTGCGGGTGCTTTTGCATGTCGTGCCGGTTGTGAACGGCATAGGCGTATCGGTGCCCTGCGAATTGCTCTTTCAAGAAATCCCGGCCGGCCAGGATGAATTGATCCCGATCGACATTGGCGGGGCCGGACAGCAACAAGTGCATGAAATCACGAGGCTGGCGCGTTTGCATGAGCGCGGCAACAGTTTTCCCTTCGGTCGTGATTTCCTTGTGATCCTTGGTCGTGATTTGGCGACGCTCGTTTGATCGCTCATAGGTCCCGCTTTTTCCCACGCGCCGCTGGATATGGGTTTTGGTCGACAGGGTGACTTCTGCGCCGTCGCGCTGCATGGCATGCAAGGTTGCCGTCAGTCCTTTGGGACCTGATGCAAAGTCGACGGGATAACGGGAAATCGGATTGATGCCCTTCTTGCGCAAGGCACTGTCTAGACGGGCATCGATGGCGTGAATGTCGTTGAGCTCGGCCGGGATCCGATTGTCGCTGGTCCGGTCGGCTCGGCTTTTCTTTTCATGAGCGATGACAAGGGCCAGGTGGAGCCGGGTCTGTCCGTTGACGCCGGCGCTCACACTGAATGCGTATGTTCGATCGGTGTCGCCGGCGTGACGGAACCCCTCCCCTGCCAATGAGTCCAGGGCTCGAGCGACACTTTCGCAATCCGTGTTTTCAAGCTCATAGCTGAAGCGGACGATATCCTTGCTGCCTTTTCGGTTGCCGAATTCTCGCTCCCACTCCCTGACAGCTCGGTTCAGATCCGAAACTTCACGGCCGTCCTGGTCGTGGGCACGTTCTTCTTTGCTTTGATAGGCAAGAACGTTCCGGGCCGATCCAGAGCCAGCACCGTAGGACAGAACCTTGACGACGACGGCATTGTTGCCAGTTGCTCGGCTGAGGGCGGTAGCGGCGGCGCTGTGCGCGTTCGGTGCCTTGGGAGCGCGGCGCGCTCCGCCCCCTCCCCCGCCACCGCGGCGGCGGAGCTCGTCGTCTATCAGCTCGAAATATGTCGGTAGCCGTCGCTCTTCCGGTCTAGACCCCTGGCGACTCTTGAACAGGTCGTTCATCGTGCTGTCGAATTAGTTCCTCGATATACGTCGATGGTCTCACAAAAGCGGTGTCACGAATAGAGTCGAGTGCGCTCATCACTTCATTGAGTTTCGCCATTATGGCTTTCGCCGCTTCATCCTGCCTATCTTCATTCTCGGCTAAAAAGTCTTCATTGTGAAATGCCAACTCACGCAGAAACTGATGCATGTTCGCCAATTGCTTGTCGTGTTCGTCAAGCATGGCTGGTACATTCATGATCTCTCTGATCACGATCAACTTTGCGACCAAGTTGATGGACAAATTCAGTCGGCTCGCCAATGCGTCGACATTTGCCAACACATGCTCTGGCAGCCGAAACATAACGGCTGGCTGCCGCATGAAGTCAGAACCCCCTCTCCGACAAGGCTTCATCGATCAGGCGGTGGAGTGCCTTATTGGGATCCTTCCCCGCATCGACAGCGTATTTGAAAACGCGGAGCATCATTTCATCATCAAAGAATAATGAAACGCGGCGCGTTACGGCTTTGGACTTGGGCGTCGGCGACTGCGTCTTTCGTGGCGGCGGCGTGCTTGCGGCTTTTGGTTTCGGCGTCGTTTTCGATGACCCATCTGGCGAACTCATAGCCTGATCGGTGGGCTCAGCTTTTTCGGCGGGCGCAGGCGCCGGCGTAGCGCGCCTCGCCTTTTCGATCGTGACATCGGTCGGCATGAAAGCGACAGCGGCGTCATCGTCGGCAACGGGTTCTGCCGCCTGAAACCTTGATGAAGCCATGCTAACGATGTTGCCTACAACGGGTTCGCGTTCCTTGGGTGCTTTGGACATCAGGCGTTACTCGCTTTCTTCTGGTCCGGTTCCTCGGAAGCAAGAAGGTTGATGAATTCGTTGTTGACCATTTTGATCGAGTCGATTGAGTCCAGAACGCTTTCCGACGCGCGGATACGTGCCGAAGGTGTGAGTTTAGGATTGTTCTGGATAGTTTCCAGCTTGGTATAGAGCGAACCATACCCAGCCACGACGTCACTATAATGGTTGCTCTTCTTGACCATTGACTTGACTATCGGAATCTTGCCGTAGTTCAGGATTTTGATCACCTCCCCTAACGACCGATTCGATTTTAGGGCGATCATGTCGACGTTGTTCCACATTGCCGCATACGGGATGCGGCGACCGCCTCGTTTCTTTGATATCTCTTCAAGGATATTTGCCACGTTGATCGCCTGGGTCGCTGAGGTGGGCTCCAGAATGATCGGGATGATGACGGCGTCGCATTCTTCATAGACGTCGACGGCGCGGCCGTGCACGTAGCCACCAACGTCAAACACACGAATGTCGGCGGTCGGGGCCGATTTCATTTTCACATGGAAGTCATCCTCGGACGAAATCTGCACATGTGAGATCCGTCCATCATCAGGAAGCATCTTCCGCTTTTTTGACACTTCGTACCAACGGGTCGCCGTCTGCTGGTCGTCGCAATCAACCAGTTGAGTGCGGTGTCCCTGCTGGGCAAATTCAGCGGCCAGGTTGATGCACAACGTTGTCTTGCCGGCTCCACCCTTGAAAGTCGATATGGCGAGTGAAAGAGGTTGCATCGCTGATCCTTGTGTTCACGCTCTGGTTTGATCCCGCTCATGGATAATGAGCCTAGCTTCACCCTACCCCTCAACGATTAACAAGTGGCAAAGTGGCAGTCGCGACGATTGCCAGATGTCGCGTCGTAGCGACTGCCATTGTGGCAGGATGGCAGTCGTAAAGGCGTAGCGTCGTCCATAATGCACGTATGCCAGTTGTGCAATCGCGGCGTTGTAGCGTTGTGGCGACTGCCATTCTGGCAGTTATCGCGTCGTAGCGTTGTCCATTGTGCCAATATGTCAGAGTGGCATTGTGGCAATATGTCAGAGTGGCATTATGACAGTATGACAAGGAGGCAGAATGGCAGTCGTAGCGACGTAGCGATGTGCATTATGGACGACGCTACGTCTGCCAGTAGTGCCGGCTGTTTTGGCTCCGACTTCGGCTAGTTTTAGCACCGCACTCCACCTTTCCCTTACCGGCCAATAAACGCCCGTACAGCGCGGAAGGAGCAGGCCGCGCGACGTGCCTCAGCGGTCTGGCCCGAATGAGAGGCCATTCCGATTTCCAGCTAACTCAAAACAGCGAAGCGCACTCGCCCCTCGGGCGAAACGGCTGGCGGTATACCGCCAGCCTATCCTGCCATTATAGGCCGTGCGGAACGATCCGTCGTGCCCAAGCCCCCAATGCTGTTGCGAGTCCTCGGACATAGCAATAGCGATCACACGGCGCAGCCTGTGATCCGGGGCGCAGGAACAGCACGTCGGATCGTTCCGCACGGCCTATAATGCTGAAGCGAGCCGTCCTCGTGAGTGCGTTGAGGTGGACCTGAACCGGAGGGAAAGGACACCGATGGAGCGCACGAAGGATGAGACGGCGAGCACACCGCAGGAGAGCAAGAGCCGACGAAGCGTAGCCCGAAAAATGAGGGCGAAGCGGAGGCTCAGGCTCGCTCTCCGTATTGTTTTGGGAAGTCGCGGCAGCGTCAATCTAACGGCCCGAAAGGCCGGGCGGGTGTTTACCCGCACCCGATAGGAGAGGGGAGTTTGAGGGGAGAGGCGGCTAGTCTCTCCTCTCAAATCGTCCCGCAGCCTCGATGGCAAGGGGCGATAGAAGGGACGCAAAAGATGGTGAGAGGACATTGCCCTCTCACCTGATGACTCCTTACAGACCCAACTCATCAAGAAGCGCTTCGATTTCGGGCGACCGTTCAGCCTCGTGAGGCTCGAAGTAGCTGTCGGGAAGATCGCCCTCGGCGTGATCGCAAGCAGTGCAGATGATTGTGTGGTTGCGATCGATGGAGCCTGCCTCGCAAGTCTCCCAGTAGCGCTCGAAGGCATCTCCACCGCAATGCGGGCATTCGATGACCTCCACGTCATCGTCGAGGTCGATGCCACCAGGCTCGATGCAGCCGCCGTACACTCTAGTCATGATGATCTCCTTCTTTGTCTATGACGCAAGTCGTCGACGCAGAACCGACGAGCGGGTCAAGGATCGCGCAGCGACCGGCGGAGCCGGCGAGCGGGGGAGCCGATTTTCTGACGCCGGCGCGAAGCGGCCCGAGCAAAGCGAGGGCAGGCGGCTGAAAATCGGGGGAACCGCGATGTCCTTGAGGCGGGAGGAGGGCCAGTAGAATAGGCCGTCATAGAGAGAGAACCACGCCCGCGCCAAGCGGGCGTGTCCGTATCCGGCCGGTAGGCCGGTCAGGGGGGCGGGCTGCGTGGCTGAGGGGAGGCCGCGCCGGAGGCGCGGGGTCCGCGAGCCCGCCCCCCTTTTACTTGAGCGAAGCGAAAGGAAAGAAATGGCCGGCAGGCCGGCAATGACGAGGGAAGACCCGTCTCGAGGAGGCGACATAAGAAAAAGGGCCTCTGCTCGGGGCGAGCAGAAGCCCTGTAATAATGACGCCGCAAGATAATCCTCCGGGGTCAGGCCGAGTCGCGCCAGGACGGCGATTGGATCGGCAATGCATTCGTCCTGCCAATCCGGCCTGGTCGCATGCATTTTTCAAATGTGCAGAGAGCCTGCGGCAAAATCGACGAGGGGTGTGGAAAGCCGACGGTATAGTTAGCCCCGTCGATGATCGTCACTGACGGGCTGTAGCGAGGCGAGCGCTAAGGATAAACGCCATACCGCCTCAGATAGAGCAGCAAGTCCGGTGTAAGAACAAGGTTCCCAAGCTGCTCCTGAGCGAACCAGCCAATGTCTGCGGCATCGTCGCCAGCGATCGCCTCGCCGCCGATCCTCTCGGCAAGGAAATCATGGATCTCATAGACGCCACCGTCGCCGTCCGGCACATCAAGTTGCTCCAACTCCCTCACAACGCGGACAGCCAGTCCTGTCTCTTCAGGGACTTCGCGTATGACGGCTTGTCCAGGGTCTCCCCGGGCTCCACGCGGCCGCCGGGGAGTGTCCAGCACCCCTGGTCGGGTGGATGAGCGCGCTGGACCAGCAGGAAGCGCGTGTCTTCATCAAGGACCACGGCGCTCGCCGCCAAGATGGCATTTTTGCGGGTCATCGTCGTCTCCACTTCGATATCGATGGCCTTCAAGCGTTGCTATATACCTGACTTGGAGCGCCGCTCGGTGACGGCGGCAAGTATCGCGGTCAACAATGCAAGCAGCGCGGCCCCGAGCATCACGCTTAAGAGCGTTTCGACCGCGTCCGCCCCGTCCAGAAACAGGCCTGCAACCGACACAATCACCGCGCCGCCGCCAATGGACATGGCGGCGGCGAGTCCGGCGGCAGTGCCGGCAAGACGCTCGCGCACCGACATCGCGCCCATGTTTGCGGCAGGCATGGTCAAGCCGTTGCCGATGCCGATGAACATGCAGGGACCAAAGAATGCGAGCGCATGCGTGACGCCCGTTGTCGCCAGAATGAGGCCAACCGACAATCCGGCGCAAGTCAGGAGGCGAGCCGATATCAAGAGCGCGCCGCGTGGTATTTTGGACCCGATGCGGCCGGTAAGGTAGCTTCCGCAAATGAAGCCTGCGGGAACCATACCCATATAGAGACCAAGTATTGCGTTTGGCCCGCCAATGGCGATAGGCGCGCCAGCCAATATGTACAGTGTTCCGGTCGAGAACCCCATGCAAAGGACGTAGGCCCAAAAGCGGATCGACCCTAGAAGTTGTCGGTACGCACTGAGATATGTCCCGGTCGGCTTGGACGATAGCGACCCAGTTTCTTTCAGCTCCCGCATCGAATGAAACAGGACGGCTACGCCAAGGAGCGCGAGAACGACGAAGATCATTCGCCAGCCGAGTAGCTCATCCACAACTCCGCCAAAGGTCGGGCCGAGCATCGGCGCGAGTGCCCATGCCATCGCTGCATACCCCATTCTGCTTGCGCCTTCATGGTCGGCGGATGTTTCCTTGATCGCCACGAGCGCAACCGAAAAGCAGGCGGCGATTCCAGCTTGCGCTGCGCGGAAGACAAGAAAGACCGTGATATTGGGCGCAAGCGCGCATCCGACCGAAGCGACGATGAACAGGACGATCGAGACCAGCGCAACAGGCCTGCGCCGAAAGCGATCCGAAATGGCGCCGGAGATAAGTTCGACCAGAGCGGTGACGATAGCATAGCCAGCGACAGCGAGATTGATCAGCGCGGGATCGGCTTTGAATTCGCCTGCGATGTTCGGCAGCGAGGGCGAGATGACGTTCACAGGAAGCACTGAGAGCGCCGACAGCGCGACCAGAATGGCAAAGCGCGATGAGGTAGTCCTGCAGGCTGGGTCTTCTTGGGTTGTTTGTGGCTTTGAAGACAGGGAGCGCTCGTCGCGGGTCATCGTCGGTCCTTGGTCGGTAAGAATTTGGGAGACTGACGGGGGACGCCGCAACGCGGGCATAAAAAAAGGCCCCGTCAGGAGCCTGCTTACCGCGCATGGGTGCTTTCGCCGGGCAGCTATGCCGCCCTGCCCATGCGCCTTCCTACCACGACAACAACCGTCTGAATGTTCATGGCGATATTGCTAGCTGGGAACCGGCTTGCGGTCAACTTGGTTGATTCCTGACCGCAGAGATGTCTGTTGAAAATCGTTCCGTCTGATTGCTGATCTCAACAGCGCAAAGCAGCGCCTCCGTTTCCCTTCATGGCCCAAATCCACAATGCTCCTACCGCCTCACCACAAAAGGAGCATGACAATGGTTGAGCGGGCTCATACACATGTTCTACGGATTCTACGGAAGACAGCGGCAACAGGCGATCCTGGCCGCTGGTCACGGAGTTCTTGGACCATTTGCGCAAGACGGGCGTTGCTGAAGGCTACCTTCAGGAGTTCCCCGGGCCGGTAAAGCACTTGCTGATCTGGCTCGACAATAACGATATAGGTCTCGAAGCGATCGACGGCGACGTGGTGCGCCGGTTCCTGACACATAGCTGCGAAGGTCCGCGACCGGCCGGCGAGCATTATCAAACGCGCCATTTGCACAAGCCGGCGTTCAACGGCCGCATCTTCCACTTCGTGCAGTTTCTGGAAGTAAGCGGCCGGATCGACAACCCTCAGGACATATGAATATGGCTGCCGCCACTTCGTGATCTGGCTTCATCAGCATCGAATACCGCTCGCCGCCATCGACGAAACGGTCCTTCGGCGGTTCGCCACGCACGAGTGCATCTGTCCCGGCACGTTCGTGCACAAAGCGGAACGCAATCGCGACTACCAGTTCCGGATCGAGCGCTTCGTGCGCTTCCTCATCACGAATGGCGTGCTCTCGAGCGTGGCATCCAAGAATGCCGCCGGAGCCGATGATCTGCGGGACTTTCGTGGTTGGCTGCGTCGGCACCGTGGCATCGGAGAAAGCACTATCCTTGACCATGTCCGGGCAGTCACCCGACTGCGGCAGCAACTCGGCAACGATCCCGCAGGCTACGATGCGGCGCTGATCAACCGGGTGATGCTTGAGAAGCTGAAATCCGTGTCGCGCGTCGGCGCCCAGCAGATGTGCGGCTCCCTGCGAATGTATCTGCGGTTCCCGCTGTGCGGGGAGCGAGGGAGCCGATTTTCTGGCGCCTTCGCGAAGCGGCCCGAGCCGAGGCGAGGGCAGGCGGCGGAAAATCGGGGGAACCGCTCATCCTTGAGGCGCAAGGAGAGGGAAGTACACTGGAACATCATGGAGAGAGGGGAAGCACGCCCGCGACAAGCGGGCGTGTGCATATCCGGCCGGCAGGCCGGTCATAGCGAGCGATCAGCCAGTTGATGCGGGTGGAAAGGAAGAAGCCTCGCCCTGTGCAGGGCGAGGCATCGCCGGTCATTGCGGCTTGTTGTCGTTGTCGGCCTTGCGATCAAACCCCAGCTGGTAGCTGATCTCCAGCTTGGCGATGAACGGAAGCGACAGTGCGGCGGAAATCTTCAGCTGGCCCTTACGGGACAGTTTGGCGATTTGCCGATTGATGTAGCGGCGAAGACGGCGACCGGTTTTCTGGCAGAAGCTTACGAGCGTTTTTATGAGGTAGATCCTCCAAAGTGGTTGTGCGCAATCGCGTAGCTCGAAGACCGATGGAACGGCCAAGCAGCACCGCGCAGCGGTCGGAACGAAGCGCGGCGGAGAGGAGAACCCGAAGGGTTGCGCTTGGACGGGCCAAGGGTATCGTGCGCAGCGTTAGGATTGCGAACAGCCACTTTGGAGATGCCGGGGAAACGCGGGCTTCGTAGCCCGAGGTGGCCTGCCGCTACATCAATCGGCAAATCGCCATTGGCCGCCAGGCCGATCTCCGTCGACCTGTTGCTGTAGCGGACGTGAATGAAGCTATGATCGTTTTGACGGCCGACAACGACAACAAGCCGCAATGACCGGTAGCCCCGTCAATACCGGGCTTATCTATATCGATCAGCGCGAGCGGTCGCGGTCGGAAGATTTCGGAGGAGCGAGTTTGAAAGTCTTGGCAGGTGCGTCCTCCTGAACGCGTTGCGTTTTGTCATCGCTAGGATTTTTGCCACAGTCTGATTTGCTTTTGGCGGGGATCGCATGTTCGATCCACACGTTCACGCGATCATTGGATTGCGGCGTCTTCGGAAAGTTTTTCGCGTCAACGGCGTGAATACCGCGAGCATTGGCGACAAGCGCGGTGTTGTAGCTGACGGTCAGGACTTGCCCCTTGATTTCGTCGCCTTGCTTGGGGAACTGGATTTCCGGCTTGCCCAGCATCCGGAGCGCCTGCGCGGTCATGCTGGTGATACGGCCGAGTGCGGGGTGATTGCGATCTTTGTTGATCTGGTGAGCCTGCAGCAGACGTTTCGCGAAGTCCTTGCCATCGCCAACGGTCGCCTTGGCCAAGAAATCACGCGTTTCGCTTGCAGCCGGCCACATCGTTTCGCGGTCGAGCTCGAAACCGCGCTCCTTGGCGAACTGGTGCATGAATACGCCGATCGTGCGGGTATTGCCTTCTCGAAAGGCGTGAGCCTGCCAGACGTTGCTGATCAGCTTGGTAAAGTGAGCCGCGGATTGAGCCTTGTTGTTGTCGTCCCAGCGGAACCTGCCGAGATCCTTTGTATCGCGATCGAGCAGCTGCTTCATGTCCTTGTGATCACCATAGGAGACCGAATGGCCGCCGAGTACCGCTTCTGGCTTTGACATGTTGTAAATGCGCTGTTGGCCGGCCCAGGGATAGACATCAGCGAAGATTCGGCGATGAATTTCCATGAGGTGTTCGGTATCGAAATTGCCCTTCACCGGGTTCCTCGCAAGATCGCGGAGAGCTTTCTTCGTGGTGATCTGCTCACGCAGATCAAGCGAATCCTGATCGCGCGCGCCGAATTTGTTGATCAGTACCGATGTGCCGGGATAGCAATAGGGGTCTTGAGAGGACATGGTCACCGAATAATCGAACTAGAACAATCAGATGCGATCTGAATCGCTTCACGTCCCGCGGTCAATATTGCCGTGGGGATCGTCCTCGAAATTCTGGTCGTGAAAGAAAAAGCGGCCGATCAGGCCGCTTTTGAGCGTTTGTAGGCGAGGTAGCGATCGCCGACGGCGAAGGCGTCGTCCAAGGTCAGGACGCCGTGCTCCTCGAGCGCGGAGAGGAATTCCTCGAACGGGCCGAGTTCGTTGCCAGAGCCGCGCATGATGGCGAGGCTGCCGCGATCGTCGTCATCGAGCATTGCCTGACGATGACGCGAAAACACGTCGAGGTCGCCGGTCTGGAAGAAGGCATTGATCACCGCGTCGGCTTGTTCGCGCGTGGTGATGATGTCGGGAACATTGTCGAGCATGGCGCCTCTCTTTCGGCGCTCAATATAGACATTTCTGCCATGATTTTCAACGTTTTGCAGCCTGTTGACGGGCATTGCGAGCACTCCTTTCGGTTGTTTGAGGGGCACCGACGCAGAAACCCCCGCCCTTGCGGGCGGGGGTTTTTACAGAGCGGGCCGATTAGTTCGCCGGCGGGTTCCAGATCATGACGTATTCGCCTTCCTTGCCACCGGGGGCCGGTGCGATGTTGGCGTAGAGGGTGCCGAACTCGGGGGCGCGAAGCGAGACGGAGATGTATTCGGCTCCGGTGCGCTGCGAGGTGCGGACCCAGGCTGCGCCGAGTTCGAAGCCGTTGCGGGATGCGACCACGCGGTAGTCGGGTTCCTGGCTTTCGTCGCTGCGCTTGGCGTTTTCGACGATCGAAATCGGGCAGCGGATCGCGAGGGTGGCGAGGGTGCCGGTGAAGCCTTTTTCGTTGGCGGTGAGGCGAGCGATGGTGGCGGACATTGCGGTTCTCCTTAGCTGATCGGGATCATTCCCGTGAACGCCCCATGACAAAGCGCCAGACGGCGGACTGGTCACGACGGGATTTATCCCGGAGCTTGACCCATGCCTGTGCCAGCGGGGGAGGGGGATCACCCACCCGAAGGGCGGCGCGCCTGCGCGCCGTGATCGCGCAGCGATTATGGGGAACCCCCCGCTGGCTTGCCCTTTAGGGTCAGGCGTGGGTTGACCCGGCCGACGGCGGCGGTTCGAATAAGGGGCGTCACTGGGGATGAATTCGGATTAGACACGGAGAACGTTGTCTCCGCTCCTCGTGTTTGCCTCTCAACGGAAGGGCCGTAGGACGGGCCCGGCTTTCGCCGATCTCAGCTAGCGGCCGGTGTGTGGCCGAAGCACCATGCTGTCCGGGCACAGGTCACGGTTCAAAGGGGGTCGCATTTCGCTGGCGATCGATCTGCGCGACTGTGTCTGCCTTCCGCCCCTGCGCCGGTTCGCAGAATCCTGCTCATTCCGTGTTTCCCGTGAATCAGCCTCGCCAGCATCGTTGCGACGGCCATGGCCTGAAGCATGGCGATGTCTCCCCGATCTGGGATCCTTGCGACTGGAGTCCGCTTGAACCATATGGCCGAAAGCGCGGGGCTTGCTGGGACCTCAAACGCCCGAATTGTATCGTACGAAACAATTTGGCCTCATGATGAAGATCAATCCGACGAAGAAAACCTATAACGGGCTCGAGCATGCCTATGCGGTGTTCAATGCGGAATTTCGGGGACGTGCCGTCGTGCCTCATAACCATGCCGCGGGTGAAAAAGGCCTACGGCTATTTCGCCGGCGGTCGTTTCGGCTCGAAGGACGGCGCGCTCGTGACCGACTGAATCGCGCTGAACCCCTCGCAGTTCAGCGTTCGCACGACAGAACAGAGCCTTTCGACTCGCGCATGAGATGGTGCATCTGTGGCAGCACCATTTCGGCAAGCCGTCGCGCGGCGGCTATCACAACCGCGAATGGGCGGAGAAAATGCATTCCGTGGGGCTCGCTCCGTCATCGACCGGAGAGCCTGGCGGCAAAAAGACCTGGCAGCGTGTCACGCACTACATTGCACAGGGAGGACCTTTCCGGACCGTTTTTGCCAAGCTGGAGAAGGAAGGCTTCGACGCGCTCTATGTCGAGTTGTGGGACGACGCGAAAAAGCAGGCGGCGCGTCGCAAGAAGGCGGCGAGCAAGACATGCTATACCTGTCCGTCATGCGGTCTGAATGCGTGGGCGAAGCCCAATGTCCGGCTGATGTGTGCGGAATGCGTTCTTGACCTTGAACCTCCACCGCCCGATGAAGACGCCGATGACAAAGAGGAGCCGGAGGGCGATATGGCCATCGGCCAGGAGATCGACGGCTTGGCTGTGGCTTAGCCGGGGCATTGATAGCCCCGGCGATTGTAGGAGGGCGTCGATCACGACGCCTTCCTGTTGCCGATGCGCTTAACCGGGATACCGAGGGCGCGAGCCTTGTCGACCAGGTTCTCGGTGATGCCAGTGCCCGGGCAGGCGATGACGCCGATCGGCATCGTGTCGAGCAGGGCATCGTTGCGCTTGAAGGGGGCAGCCTTGCGATTCGCCTTCCAATCGGGCTTGAAGGCCACCTGAGTGACGCTACGGGCGTCGGCCCATTTGGCGGCGATGAGTTCAGCGCCGGACGGTGTGCCGCCGTGCAGCAGGATCATGTCCGGGTACTTTTCGCGGGTCTGGTCGAGCACCTGCCAGATGGCGTCATAGTCCTGATAGTCGCCGCCAGTGAAGGCAATGCGCGTTCCGGCCGGGCAATGGGTTTCGATCTCGGAACGGCGCTTGGCGGAAATGAAGTTGCGGCTATCGATGACGGCGGCGGTCAGGGCGCGGTGCGAGACCTTGGAACCAGTGCGAGGCAGCCAAGCGGAACCGGTTTCAACGCGGTAGTGTTCGGCGGCGACATCGCGCATCGCCTCGAAGGCGTTGCGGCATTCGGTGAGCGAGAAGCCTTCCGCGACCAGCCTTTCCAGTTCGACGCTCTTCACCTCGGAGCCGTCCTGTTCGGCAAGCGCGGTGCGTTGACGGCCTTCGTTGTCGTCAAGGCGCTTCTGCGTGTGGGAGAGGCGGCGATGAAAGAGGTTGACGACGGACCAGAGCACTTCTTCGGCTTCGTCCTCGAGGCGGGTTCCGGAGAAGATCGACTGGATCGCGTCGACCATGGTCGCGACGCCTCCTTCAACGGCGTCTGCATCGGGGAGGGGACGGAAGTCGGGTTCGTCGGAGTGGGGGCGGACGCCGTAGAGCGCGAGTTCGTCGAGGAGGGCGGCGGTTGGGCTGGACGTGGGAGCAAGGTGCTGCGACATGGTTCGGTCCTTTTGTTGTGGCCAGCTCGGCCTGGGATGAGGCGATATCAACCCTCAGGAGACCGCCGCGCACCCGAAGGGCCGCAGCGCAGCGAAGGACGCCGTCACGCAAAAAATTGTTGCGCGAGGAGCCGGGCTTGCCCGGCGGGGAATTTTTTGCAGGTGGCGGCGTTGCGGGGCGGTCGAGGGCGCCTCTGCGCCCGACCCGGAGGGTTATGTCGCGAACTCATCCAGGCCGTGCGGCCCACTGCTTTACCGGGCCGGTTCCCGCCGCGCCTGTTTCCTTTCAGACCTTCGCCAGATCGAGGATACGGGCATTGTCGAAGGCGGCTTGCAGCCGGGCTCGAAGTGCGATGAGACCGTCTTCGCGAAGATCGTCGTTGAAGTCGTTGCGCACCGGCAATAGGTCGAAAACAGCGATCCCGAGATCTTCGGAACGCTGACGAAGCAGCTGCGCGGCCTGCACGCCGGCGTTATCATTATCGCGGGCGATCCAGAGACGTTTGATGTGCGCTGGTGGCATGAACTGGCCGAGATGCGTTGCCGTCAGGCAGGAAGCGAGGGGAAGGAGTGGAAAGGCCGTGCCTATGGAAAGCACCGTCTCCATGCCTTCGCCGGCAATGAGATCGACGGACCCGGAGCCGTGCTGAAACCGCACGGCATGGCCTGCAAGGTTGCCGATCACGCGCTTGGGCGCTGCGATCGATGCGAGGCGCGGCTGCAATGGGTCCAGCCATGTTCGAGAGCAACCAGTGACCAGGCCTGCATTGTCGGTGATCGCGGCAAGCAGGGCAGGAAGCTGACGGCTTTGTCCGGTTTCGTCGCGGAAGTAGACGGCGTGATGATACCGCAGTGCCGGTCCGAAGCGGGCGATACCACGGTAGCGCAAATAACGCTCCGCAAGCGTGTCTTGCACCGGGCGCCCGATGGCAAACAGCTTGCGTGCTGCGAGGGAACGATCCGAGTCCGATGTGTTGCCGTTGTGCGCAACGGCGCGCTGCACTGAACCGATATCGGGCCGTCCGAGAAAGCGCCGGGCTTCGCAAAAGACGGCTCCCCATGTAGGCAAGGGCAGTTGCTCCCCGATGATATCGAGAAGATCGCCATACTCGCCGGTGGCGTGGTCCGTCCAAAGGCCGGGGCGGCGGCCGGCCGATTGATTCAGTCGCACGGCAAGGCTTTGCCCGGGATCGCCATGCTTGTTGCCGACGATCCAGTAATTGCCGATCTTTCGACCGGCAGGGAGCCAGGACCGGCAGAATTCTTCGGCGTGCTCGGCGAGGGCGCGTGAGATTTCGGAGGCATTGTTCATCATGCTACCTCCGAATGGTCGACCATCCGGTAGCGCTCAAGCAGTCTGTCGAGCACGCCCGGATTGTTGGCGGGTATGAACAGCCGGGTTGACCATGAAATGATCTCAGTGAAGCAACCGAGAGCCTTGAGCGCGGGCAGCGCCGAAGCGGAATGGCCGGTGATTTCAAGGCGAAGCTCACCCATGACGCGGGAGCGTTTCAGGGTGAGACCGCCGGAAATATCGACCGTAGCACCGCGTTCCATGACGGCTTCGAGCATTTCGGCCGGCGTCATATCCACGGTGGCGTCGATGCCAAGTGAGCGGTAGACCGATGAAAGCTGGTCCGTCGTCACCAGTCGGCCGAGGATGCGTTCGCCTTCATTGGTTTCGAGGCGATAGACACGGCAGTTTTCGTCGGGAATCCTGTTCCAGATTGGCAACAGAAGGCCGGAGATCAGCGTGAGGCGACGCGTCGAAAACTGAGGTATCTGCGACACCTCGTCCGACCAGGCGTGCTCGAATTCGGCGTCGGTCGCCGGATTCCAGTGTGAAAGCTCTAGTTCCGCCTCGAAAAGCTTTTCGCGATGCATGGGCCGAGTGAGCTGCACGCGACGGATTGGCGTTCCATCTTCATCCATGACGCTCGGGGCCGATTGCATCAATGCGGCGCGACCGGACTTCGCATTGACCAGCAAACTGGCCGAACGATCCGAAGCGGCGATCTGACGAACCGTGTCGAGCAAGAACGGCTTGTTCCGGGTCGTCTCGTTGATGCTCAGCGCCAGTGTGGTCGCGCCGCTGGCCACATGCTGATGGATGACTCGGCGTTCGATGACATCGAAGCGCTCCGCGGTGAGTGTTTCGAGGCCGACATCGAGAGTGCCAGCGCGCAGCGCGTCATCGATGATCTTGTCGAGCAGCATTTCGAATGTCTCAAAGATGGCATTCTGCATGTCGATCGTGAGCGCGAGGCAACGATTGAGGAATTGCGAGATCGGCGGCAACTCGTCGAGCAGGCAACCTGCAGAATCGACGATGTTCAGGGCGGTCATGTCGATGAAGTAGGTCAATGAGCAGGCATCGACCTTGCCGCGAACGAGATTGGAGAAGAACTGCCGCAGCGCTGCGCGCGCATAGGGGCTTTCCAGATTGTCTTCGGGCCGGAACATGCCTTGCCCCCCAGTCTGGCGCTGACCCTTGGTGATCGCACCGAGGGTATCGAGCCGACGGGCAATGGTGGAAAGGAAGCGCTTCTCACCCTTGACGTTGGTGGCGCAGGGCCGGAAGAGCGGCGGTTGCGCCTGATTGGTCCGGTGAGTGCGCCCGAGGCCCTGGATGGCGTTGTCAGCGCGCCAGCCGGGTTCGAGAAGGTAGTGTACGCGCAACCGCTGATTTTTTACGGTGAGGTCCGCATGATAGGAGCGGCCGGTACCGCCGGCGTCGGAGAAGACGAGGATACGCTTGGCATCATCCATGAAGACCCGCGCCTCGCTGAGATTTGCGGACCCTGGGCGGCGTTCGACGGCGAGACGACCATCAGATGTCCGGACGATGCGGCGCGTGCGGCCGGTTACCTCGGCGACGCGGTCTTTTCCGAAATGCCAGAGAACCTGGTCGAGCGCGCCGTGTACTGGGGGGAGAGCGCAAAGATGTTCAATCAGGCGGTCGCGTCGTTCGAGAGCTTCGCGGCACTGGATGGGGTTGCCGTCTGCATCGAGAGCAGGCTTTGAGCGGAGATTTCCGTCCTCGTCAGTGTAAGGCTCGAAAAGCTGCGTCGGGAAGGAATGGGCGAGGTAGTCGATGACATACTCGCGGGGCGTGATGTCGAGCGACAAATCGTTCCATTCCGAGGCCGGGATTTCTGCAAGCCGACGATCGAGCAGGGCTTCGCTTGTCGAGACGATCTGGATCACAGCCGAGTGACCGGAGGCAAGGTCCTCTTCGATAGCCTTGATCAGTGACGGGCACTTCATGGCCGTGATAAGATGATTGAAGAAGCGCTGCTTGTTGCTTTCGAAGGCGCTGCGAGCCGCTGATTTCGCCTGCCTGTTAAGGGTGCCTTCATCCGATGTGATGCCGGAGGCAAGAAGCGCCTGTTCCAGATTCTGGTGGATGACCTGGAATACACCGGCATAGTCGTCATAGATCGCACGCTGCGCATCCGTGAGCTCGTGGACGAGCATTTCATATTCGACGCCTTCGAAGGAGATTGAGCGGGCGATGTAGAGGCCAAGGGCCTTGAGATCGCGCGAGATCACCTCCATGGCGGCGATACCGCCAGATTCCATGGCGCCGACGAAATCGGCACGGGATGCGAAGGGAAAGTCGCCAGTGGCCCAAAGGCCGAGGCGGCTGGCATAGGCCAGGTTGGAAACGGTTGTCGCTCCGGTGGCTGAGACGTAAAAGACGCGAGCGTCGGGGACGGCGTTCTGTAGGCGAAGGCCGGCAAGGCCCTGCTCGGAGGGTTTCTTTTCGCCGCGTTCGCCCTTGTCGCCGGCGGCATTGGCCATTGCATGGGCTTCATCGAATGCGATCACGCCGTCGAAATCCTGGCCAAGCCAGTCGATCAGCTGCTGGAGGCGGCTTGCCTTCAAGTTGCCGTCGCCGTCCTGACGTTCGGCAGTCCGCATTGTGGCGTAGGTGACAAAGAGAATGCCCTGCTCGAGCTTGATGGGCGCGCCCTGGCGAAAGCGGGCGAGCGGCACGATGTCGGATGCAGCGCCGCCAATAGCGGTCCAGTCGCGGACGGCATCCTCGATCAGCTTGTCGGATTTGGAGATCCACACGGCACGCCGGCGACCCTTGAGAAAGTTGTCCATGATCACGCCGGCGACCTGGCGACCCTTGCCGCACCCGGTTCCGTCCCCGAGATACCAGCCACGGCGGACCCTGAAGGCGTTGTCGGCGTCTTCGGGCGCGGCCTTCAGCTGGTCATATGTGTCATTGACTGTGTAGGTGCCCGACAGGTGCGCGCTGTGCGCCTCGCCGGCATAGACCACGCTCTCGATCTGGGCATCGGAAAGAGCCCCGGTTGCAATGAGGGATTTCGGCAAGGTCGGCCGATAATAGGGGAGAGGAGGCGCAATCGACGCCATTGCGGCCGATTGAACGAGAGCGGTCGGATGTGCGACGGCGCCGACAATATTTATAGCCTGAACGCGATAGGGCTCGTAGAGGCCGGCCGGCTGCGTCGGTGTGTCGGAACTGTCGGCGCGAGGCTCATAGACGACGTCTCCGACTTCGGCCTTGTCGAGAGGGTGTCGAGCTGCTTCTGCTGCCGCCGCACGGGCCTGGGCGCGTGCCTTGTCGCGCAAGGCCATGATGGTCACAGCCGGCTTTGTCGTCCGGAGCGATACAGCGGATGGGGTGATGGCGAGGCTGCGGGCGGGAACGCCGTTGGCGACGCGCGTCAGCAGCTCAGCGCACGAAACGGCTGGCTGCGTATGCAGCGCGGCAGCCGCTCCGGAGTTGGCCCCCTTGTCGATCACGGTGAGACGGGTTTCGAAGGTGGTGCCGTGACTGGCGTAGACCCGGCCTGAGATCGCAGAGCTGAAGTGAATGGTGGCGCGGTCCTCGATCGACCGGAAGAAATCACCCCATTGGCTGGAGCCAGGGGCGAAGTTCGAACCTGAGATCATGACAAGGCGCCCGCCAACGGAAAGGCGAGCGAGCGCGGAGCGGACGTGCTGCATGGTCGCGGCACGGAATCGGCCTTCGACGTTCGGCGCGGCCGAAAACGGCGGGTTCATCAGCACGATTGTGGGGGAAAGCGAGGCATCGAGCCGGTCATGGATGGTGGCGGCGTCGTGACGGGTGACATCTGCCTCGAAAATGTCGCCGAGGAGCTGCGCGCGATCGTCAGCAAGTTCGTTGAGAGCAAGATCGGAGCCTGCGATGCGTGCGAAGCAGGCGAGCGTGCCCGTGCCGGCGGACGGCTCGAGGACGAGATCATCGGCCGAGAGACCGGCGGCATGGGCAGCGACGAAGGCAAGGGGCAGCGGCGTCGAGAATTGCTGCAGGCGCTGCGATTCCTCGGAACGGCGGGTTTGAGTGGGAACAAGCGCGGAGATCCGCTCAACCATCGCCAGTTCGGCGGCCGGATCGGCTGCCTGACGGCGAATGCGCGAGCCGTATTTGAGCATGAAGAGGATCTGCGCGCATTCGAGCGCTTCGTAGGCGTCCTTCCAGACCCATGCACCATTGGCGTCTGTGTCGCCATAGGCGGATTCGACGGCATTGCGCAGCATGTCCGTCGTGATGGCCTTGCCGGTTTCGAGAAAGGGAAGAAGGGCGCGCGCCGCCGCGAGGAGCGGGGCGGCAGCGAGCTGAGCGTTGAGGGGAATGGAGCCGATATGGCTGAAGGGGACGTTCATGAAGGCCTCCGGGTTTCAGGGAAAGCTCCCGGCGGCTCTCTTTGGCCGCGGGAAGGCTTGCCCTTCCCGGCCTGCCTCTAACTCTCAGCCGAAGCGTCGGCCTGTCGCAGTGAAGGTGTAGCCGTTGGCGATGATGGTCTCGTCCACGGCTTCATCAGACGAGATGTTGTCGTATTCCTGCTCGAGCTGGCGGTAGAGCCAGCGCGCCAGGTCCCGCAACGCTTCGATAATCACATCCTCTGCATCGCCGGCGACGTCCTGATAGGTCGGGCTGTCGCGCTCGACCGAAACGGACATGCAATATTCGTGGTAATAGTGGCCACGATGCACAGTTTCCGCTTTGAGCTGATAGAAATTTCGACGCTGCACGCGTTGCAGGGTGTCGGCGATGCGGTGCAGTCTTTCGTCGAGCGGCGCGTGAGCGCGGATTTTGTGGACGCAGTCCTTGGCATAGGCGTAGTACGCCTCGAAACAGGCGCCGTCGCCCTGGCTCCAGAAGCCAGAGAACCAGATACGGGGATCCGATCGCGATTGTCCGCTCATCAGTTGAACGGGACGGGTCTTGAGGCGAATGCCGAGGATGGCGCAGATGGTCTCGAAATCATCATAGACGAATTCGAACCAGTCATAATCGAAGCCGTTCTCCCTGTACCAGGCGCGCGCGATTTCCTTGGCCGCGTCGGACAGTTCGTCGAGGCGATACACTGTGGTCTCGATGACATCAGGCATTGGCTTTTCCTCCATGGCGGGGCACGAGCACGATCGAACGGGCCGCAACGTTGAAAACGAGTTTGT
This sequence comes from Mesorhizobium sp. M0923, assembly GCF_040319365.1. NCBI lineage: Bacteria > Pseudomonadati > Pseudomonadota > Alphaproteobacteria > Hyphomicrobiales > Phyllobacteriaceae > Mesorhizobium > Mesorhizobium sp. M0923. Next base: position 313,265 of record NZ_JAMYNW010000006.1, read on the forward strand.
CCGGGCTGGAGGGATCGACCTCGCAAGTGCCGTAAGCCTGCTCCAGGCAGTCATAGGCCATGCGCTCGATCGCATGAGGGATTGACAGCTCGAGGGGGATAGGGTCCGGCAATCCCCATTGCGGAATTGAGAGGGTGATGGGTCCCTGGGGGAGCCGCGTTGATCGATCGTCGGAAATGAGCGCTAATTGCTCGATGCGGCCGTCATCGTCGTCTGGGTCGACGGCGACGATAATGAGAGAGATGCGCGCTGCGGCGAGCGCTTCGAATAGCGCGGCGCGGTTTGGGGAACGCATCTTGGCGGAGAGGACACGATACGCGGCCAAATTTGCATCGTATCTGGCAAGCGCTTCGTCCAACGCGGCGTCACGCGCCGGCGCGCGCGGTAGCAGGGCTATCGCTGACATGGGGCAGGCCTCCGGAGAGCGGGATGAAGGGGAACCGGCGGGCGCTCTCTTTTCGACCGCGCCGGTCCGACCTCTTTCCGGCCTGCCTCTTGCTCTCGATATCGCGTGGGGAGGAGGGCGCCGTCAGGCGCCCGTTTCGTCGGGCGTAACGCCTGGTCTGGAATAGGTGGCTTCAAGCGAAGCGACCATGATGGCCGCCTGCGTGATCGCTCCGACAGAAGGCGGGCCAAGGTAAAGTTTAGTGGGCTCGCAGAGTTGGCCCTTTTCGCAGCTTCGGGCCGATTAGGCCTGCTTGGCGAGCATGGCTTGCCGCCGATCGAGCCGTATTCACGTTGATACGCTAATACGTCTATGCCGACCGCCACGAGATCACGCTTGCCGGAGAGATCGAGCGGGCGATGAGCGCACTTATCGATGACGAGGGGTAGCGCGGTTTCCGATCGCCTCCTTGTAGGATAGTGTTCAATCCTATTGAGCGCGATTGATGATGGGAGATTTCCCATGCGCAGCACACAACAGTTCAGCGTCACGTTGCCGAACGAAATGGCGCAGATGGTCAAAACAATGGTTTCGTCGGGCGAGTATGCCAGCGAGAGCGAGGTTATCCGCGACGGTCTGCGCGCCTTGCAGGCGCGCGACAAGGCCCTCGAGAACTGGATGCGCACGGAAGGCGTTGCCGCCTACGACAAGCTGAAGGCCGATCCGAGCCGGGCGCTCAGCGTGAGCCAGGTGCGCCAGCACCTCGCCGACAAGCGCAAGCGGCCCGCCTCCGCGTGACCCATAAGATTCATTTCACCCCAGAAGCCCTGCAACAGCTTGACGAGATGGAAACCAAATCGCTGAGGTAGGGTCGCCCACTGTGGCGGCGCGATGTGTCGATTCCATCGTGGACTATTGCGAAAACCTGCAAACCTTTCCGCACCGAGGCACGCGACGCGACGATCTTCGGCCGGGCATGCGAACGTTTGGGTTTCGCCGGCGTGTGACGGTTCTGTTTGAGGTAGCGGACGACCTGAATATCCTCGGCGTTTATTATGGCGGCCAGGACTACGAGGCGGCCTTGCGGGACGAGGAGGAATAGCAGGCTAAATACACGCCCCGCCACCCGCCTCCGGCCAATCGAGCGATCGAGGACTTCGGTACGTCTGCTTTCGAACATCGTGTCGATGCAGTCGCGATAGTGGCGCTCATCGGCCGGGGTCCAGGTGGAAGCATGGCGACCGCACTGACGGACCTTTTTCCGGTCCCTGATTGTCATGCGTTCGGCGGCGCGGAGAATCTGGCGATCGATGATCTTCAGATGCCGGCAGTTGATACGGCAGCCTCCTCCGTGCGCAGGAGGTTCGCTCTTGGCGTCCGGATGGCTCTCATCGCAGCGCTCCATCAGCCATCTGGGCCGGAATCGAGCGGTGTGGGCGGCATGTGATGGATTTCAGCGCCTTCGCGCCGGTAGGCATCCATAACGTGATAGAGCGGAACGAAAGAGAGGCTGTTCCAGGGCGGGGAATCGGGCGCGCGACCGACGGCGATCATTGGCCCGCTGCAGGCAAGTTTCGCAACGACGCCGAAATCGAGTTTGCGGCTGTCGTAGACGGGCAACCCTGCGGCGATGGCTTCCGCCTTGACGGTTTCGCAATCATAGCCGCTGAGCCAGCCGTGGCCGTAGTGCAGGGAGAAGCCGCCGCGGCCGATCGACAAGTGTCCGCCTTCGGTGGCAAGGGCTTTTTCAATGTAAGGGGTATAGTCGGTCATGGGTGCGTGCTCCGCGACGAGCGGCCGCGTGCCTGTCACGCGGTCTAAAGAACCCGTCACGGACAAAAGGGCCGCCCTTTGACCAGAAGGGCGGCCCTGTGGAACCGACGGCAGGAACCCATGAGGTTTATCGGACTATGCCGAGTTGTTCGCCGATGCTCGGCGGTGTCGGTTTGCTTGATTCCTTGATCATGGAAACGATGGCTTCGCGCGAGAGACCGGAAAGGTCATAGCCTTGTGCGCGCGCAGCGGTGACAATGTCTTCTAGCGATGGAAACTCTTCGAGGAGTGTTCCAAGCCATAGTTCGCACATGTCCGTTTCCTCGTCGGGAAACGCCTGCAGGAAAAAGGTCCGCAAGGGCGGATCGTAGCCGATGACGGCTTCGGGATCGGACTTTCCGCCCTTGGTGACAGTAGCATTATGTCGGCTGATGCTCTCTCTCCAATCTCTAGTATTCGTAGGTTCGGGACCCGTCGGGCAGATCGCAAGCGATCTGGACGTGAAGCGTTTCCAACTCGTCGGGCTCATAGTGCCGATCCCGCCAACCGATGGCTTCGCGCAATGTCGGGAAGGATGTTATGTCTGTCTCGCCGATATATCCGGCGTTCTCGACGACAGTGAATTTGCGTTCATGGTCATGCTCCAACGAGGAAGCCGGTCAATGCCGGGGTTGTTCGGTGAAAACTGAAATCGTGGTTTCGGTGAACTCGAAGACAAGCGGACTATTGGCGGCAATGGCATCGCGCACGACAGCGGCGTCGATGAATTCGCAACCGTCATCACCGCCGAAGGAGGCCTGTTTGGCAGCCCACCACTGATCGAAGGGCATGGAGTCGGGATTGCACTCCCGGGCGTAGACGATGATCTGCTTGCCATCGGTCGCCTTACCGTTATGCATGAGGTAGACGCCCTGATCGCCGACCAGCCAGAAGCCGGCGGGATCCTCGACGCCCCATCGAGGACGCAGGCCCAAAGGCCAGCGGGATTCGGCTGCCGCGAGCAGGTCGCGCAATTTGTCCGCGGGGAAAGTCAGTCGCATGATATTGCTCCGTTGATGTTGATGCGAAAACGGCCCGGTGTGAGCCGGGCCGTGGTGTCGATTGGGTCGGAGGCAAGCGGTCAGGCCGCGTTTTCTTTCAGGAAAGCGGGAATATCGCCGTCTTCGTCGAAATCCTGCTCGTGTTCCTGAAGCTCGTCCTCGGGATCGGCGTCGCCAGCTTTATCGACGTCGGTTGCCCGGTCTTCGTTGTCTTTCGTGTCGAGATCATCGTCATCGTAATCGTGCGACGAATAATCCGGAGCCGGAGCCCGCTCGGTGAAGGAGCCGGTGAAGGCCATGCCGTCGGGCAGCCAGGTGGAGGTTTTCGCGGCCGTGTCAGGGGTGAGGCCGGCTGCGGCGCGCGGATCCTCGCTGAAAGCCTGCTCCATGCTGGCGGCGATCACCGGCTTCTTGTCCTTGGCCTTGTCGTCTGCCCACCGGTCATCAATGAGCTCGCGTGCGACCTTGATGGCGTGGTCCTTCTTGGTCTTGCCCCAATAGTTTGCAGCCGTGGGCCTCCAGCAAGCGGCGGCATCAATTGCCATGCGGTGACCGATAACCTCGATGACCGGATTGGCGTCGGTGTCGGTTGCGAGCTGCTGGATGACGCCATGTGCCGAGCACCAGGCGAAAAGAGCCTGTTTGTCGGCGTCGGGCAGGGCGCACATGGCTTCGAAGTCGTGCGGGCTTGCGAGTGATAGCCATTCGACGTTGAGCCCGTCGCGGGTCGCCTGAAGCATGCGGGCGGCGACGGTATCCTTGATGGCATCGCGGTTGCGCCAAGTTTCGGCGTGCGTGATCGACACATTGACTGGCGTCGAGCGGGAGGACGAGTTGCGCAGCGTGCGGAAGCACATCGAATAGAGCATAACGTCAAAGGCGGTGGCGAAGTCAGCGGCGAGATGTGCCTGCAAAATCTGATGACGCGTGGCGCGCAGCTCCTCAGCAAGCGACAGCGAGACGCCTTGCTGCTTGCGGGCGTCAGTTGCCGGATCATTGTTCGCATCGGTCGTGCGGGTCGAGACCGGCAGCTGAATGTCCGGACCGGTGCTGTCGCCTTCGTCTTCATCCGAGACAGACTTCTTTTTTGGGAGGTCTTCGGGGCGGACAAGACCGGCCTCGGTGCGCAGATCACCACCATGATCAACGGTGACGACAACACCGGCGATCGCCTTCTGTTCGGCCGTGAAGGTGGCGCTGTTGGCAATGATCGTCCGGATTTCTTCAAGGCGCTCGGAAGCGGCGTCTTCCTCAGCCTGCAGTTCGTCCGTCCAGGTCCCCTCGTTATACTCGTTCGAAAACGCCTCGAGACGAGTTTCGAGGTCCTCGAATTCCTTGACAAGTGCCGGATCCGGTTCGACCGGCTCCGGATAGACGCGACCGAAGGCGCGGAAGGCGTCATAGGTGACTTCGAGTTCAACTGCGACCCATTTCCATTCCTTGGCGAGTTCGTCGGCTGTCGCCTGCAGCTTTTCGCCGGCAAGTTTTTCGAGCAGATCGCTATCGGCGAGATGGACGCTGTTGTTGTCTGAGAAGAGGTCACGAAGCACCGTGCCGCCGGCGGCCTGGTAGGCCTCGACGCCGACGAAGCGGGCAAGTTTGGAATTGCCGTGATAGGTGCGCTGCGTCAGGGCCGACTTGATGTTGCTCGGATAGGCCGCGTAGGGGCTGTTCGTGTATTCTTCCCACACTTCGTTCTGTCGGCCGTGATCGTCGGTGATGGAGAAGGCCTGCACGCATTCGAGTGTCATTTTGTTGGCGCGAAACGCCTCGATGATGACGGGAGAGACGCGAGCGAGCTTCATGCGGCGATCGATGAAGTTGAGGGTGACGCCGAAGCGGTTGGCGATTTCTTCGCGAGACCAGCCCTTCTTCTCAAGGGCGTTGAACGCCTCGGCCTCGTCGGCCGGGTGCATGCCGGCCCGAACGAAATTTTCGATGAGGGAGGTTTCCTCGGCCTGCTTCTTGGTCTCGATGATGCAGGGGATTTCCTTGTCGGCGCTGATCTCCCCTTCGGCGAGCAAGCGCTCGAGCATGGTGAGCCGGCGGCCGCCGGCATGGACGTGATAGGCGTTACCGGATTTGTGAATGAGGAGGTTCTGCTTGATGCCGTTGGCTTTGATGCTGGCATAAAGCTCGTTGTCTTCCTCTTGGCTCGCAGCCGTCTTGCGGACATTGAGCGGGCTGAGGGATAGCTTGTTGAGGGGGATCATGGCGATGGTGGGATTGGTCATGGCATGGGTCCTGATGAGCCGGGCGGGAGAAACTCTCTCCTCTTTCGGAGCCCGGTCACCCGGGCTCCCCTGCCTCTTACTCTATCGGGCCACACCGGGCGGGGCGATTGCCGCTTGAGGCAGGCTGCCGTATGGTTCTAAGCATAAAAGCAATCTAATTTTCCGTTGGGACGCTTGCAGCAAAGGCGGGTCATCCCTGGACCCGCCTTTGCTGTGTCCGGATGGATCAGCGCCGCGTGAGGCCGGCGATCGGCCGCCTATCGCGCATGGCGTTGATGAAGCGCCGGGCGACTTTTTCGAGAAAGCGCGGGCTAAAGGAACCGACAGGCGTGACGCTTTCGAAGTCGTAGAGCTCGTCCAGCTTGACCTTGTTGTAATCATCCAGGATCAGGTGGCTCACCTTCTCGGCTTCGGCCCCGAGGCCGACCCTGTGGCGCTCGGTTTCCGGAATGATCTCGTAGAGCCGTTCCTCGCCCGGCTCCCGCGGCTGCGGCGCCTGCCCGGAGATCGGGAACAGGTAGAGCCACCCGTTGACCTCCATCATCAGGCAGACGCGCCGTATTTTCCGGCCGCTCTCTTCGCCGCGGGCAGCCTCGTGCCCCCAGAGGTAGTGGAAGCGGTAGACTTCTCCCCGCTTCATTCGCCGGGCTTTCTGGCGTCGTCGAGAATCTGCTGAAACCCTGTCATCAGGTCATCGATGTCTTCGTTGGGGGCGGTGGCGAGCGTGAACGCGTTCTGGCCCCGCCTACGCACCGCCGTCAGGCGCTCGTACTCCGCCGTTGGCATCATCACCACCTTCGCCTTGCCGCGCTTCACCAGGGACACTGTCTCGGCCATGGCGGCGTCCAGGACGTCGCCGGACCGACGGCTCAGATCCGAAAACGAAAATTCCTTCATCTCGACCTCCAAGTCTGTAAAATCCGCATTATACAGAACATACGTAATTCGGCAAGAAGGAAGTCAACTTCTTGCGGCGATTGATCAGCGATGCTCCTCGCGCTGGAGCAGAGGAACGCTTCAGTAGGTGTCGAAGACGAACGCGGTCCGCTGCTTCGCCAGCACGGGCCGCCGCGGCTTGCGCTTGATGCACACTTCAAGGTTCGGGCGGGGTAGTTCGGGTCGAGGAGGCGCTTGGCATGGACGTGGTCGGCCCCAGCATCCCGAGCTTGTCCCGTTTACCGAGGCCATGAAGGACATCTCCTGTGAATACGGGCTGATGCTCGCCGGCGAGTTTCATCGCGGGCTATCTGCGATCCACTTTGGCGCCGCCCTGTCGGAATAGCGGTGCGGCGGCAGTGGCGAGACGTTGCATAAAACGCTTGCCGAAGCGGCCGATCGGCTCCTGGTTCGTGTCGAAACAGCAGGATTTCTCGGCAATATCGTAGTTGTACTCGCTGATGGTCACCCAACCCTGCTTCCAATCGGCGAGCCTGGCTCGCCGGCATTCCGTCTCTGGAATTTCGATGGCTTGCTGTCCGTGGCGGGGAGGTTCGCTCGAAATGGCGATCAGGGCCAGGTGGGTCAAACCGTCCCTGAGGTTGAGGGCTGCGAACAGGACACAGATGGGCCGATCCTTGCGACCGTCAACTTCGCCAAGTTCAGCTTGCCATTTCCAGAGATAGGGGAAATCGACAACGTTGCCGGCTTTGAGCAGTTTGTTCCCTTTAGTCGTCATATCCTTCCCCCCTCGAAAGGCGACCTGCCTCGGCTTCGAAGAGAGCGGCTATTTCCGGAGGAGTTTCGCCAGCGGCGTAAACCTTGCGAGGATCCTCGGCCTTGCGGAGACGGTCATATTGGTCTGCGGTCATGAGGACAAACTTCCTTTTGCCTCGGCGGGTGATGTCGACAGGCCCGGTGTAGGCGGCTTCAACCACCTCGCCGGATTTGTTGCTGAGATCGGTGAGGGAAAAGCTGCGCATGGTGACATGCTCCTGACAATGATTTTCTGTATATTAGGGATGTTAGCTAAGATGGGCAAGACGAAACGCCACGGATCGGGCGGCGGAGCGAGCATCGAGGGCATTGTCCGCGTTGCGCAACTGGTCTGCCTGGGCGATGAAGCGCGTTCGATCGGCATTGTCGCGTCTGACCCGGAAAGCGTCATCGACGACGCCATTGACCCGTGCCCACTGGCTCCATGCGAAATTGCGGCCGAGACCGACAGTTGTGGATGAGCTTGGAAAGCGCTCGGCGCTTTGCACGAGCTGGTCCCAGGATGCACCGAATTCCACGGCGTCAAAGCGGCTATGTCGGCCGGTGAGTGCGTTTCGTTCGAGGAGCAACGCGCGAGCCAATAGAGTTCCCATTGCTTCGATGCCGGGCAGAAGAAGCACGCCGACTTGATGGGAACCATGTCGGCGCCGAGGATCTCGGTGATCGCGCGAACGCAGTCGTGGCGTTCCCATCCGAGGAGCTGGAGCGGATAGACATAGTCGAAATCGGCGTCGGAATCGGGAAGATTGCGGGAGCGCCGTAGGTCGGCGCGGCCGCAATCGTAGCCGATCAGCTTGACAATGCGCCGGCCGGTGTGCTGCGCCTCGATCCAGACCGGGTGCGGTGGAGACGCATTGGGACCGGATTTCGCGCCTTTGAGCACCCAGGCGAGGGAGGGCAGCGTCTCGTTGACGATGCAGTTGCCGTAGAGTCTGCATAGCCAGTGCTGGCGAGAGGAATCTTGCGGCACACCACGATTGCCGGCCAGGACCAGTCGCTGAGCACAGCATCATGCGGTCGAGCGTTTCGGGCTTTTCGCCGCCGGTTCTTCGTTGCCTGGTAAGCCTCCACCCACCTGTATTGAAATCGTTGGTGATTTTCAAGCGGTCGCCAACGGCATTCCAACCGTCGCCACATAAAGTTCCATTCTGGGCAGCCATCGCCACATGAGACTTCACCAAGGTCCCGCAGCCCCGTCAGAACACAACTCAAGGTATATGCGGTGGTCGCGCTGGTTCCATTGCCACATGGATCATTGAACCGGAATCACGTAAGCCGAACTGGGAAAGCTGCGCCTGCGGCGCCGCGCTCGTTTCCAGATGCCAATGATGCCCAAGCCCCATTCCCTACACGATCGGAATCCGTATAGAGGAGACTGTACGTGGGTGTCGAATGACGGGGTCGGATGGTTAGGGGTTTGATAGCGGCCGCGCTCGCGGCCTTCGGGATCACTGCCGCGGCGCCGGCGTACGCTCTCGATGTCTCGGTCAAGACCCGCGACATGGGCCCGTTTGGCGCAAGTAGCAGCGTCTATTTGTCTGGGCCTGTCGAGACCGGCGACGCAGAGAAGCTTTGGAACGCGATCCGCGTCCTCGACCTCAAAAGCCCGAGTGCTGCGCTCCACGTGACCATCAGTTCTCCGGGCGGCTCAGTTGCCGAAGCTCTAAAGATTGGCCGCTTGCTCAACAAGTTGCCGACGATCCTCCCAGTCACGATAACCTCACAAGTCGGAATCGAGGGTGAGCCTTTGTCGGGGCCAGGAGACTGCGCCAGCGCCTGCGTTCTAATCTACCTGGGCGCGACCTATCGCTTCCTTGATCCAGCGAGCCACATTGGCGTCCACCAGTTTTCCTTCCGGGACGACAGCAACCTGAACTCGGCTGAGACAGCCTCGGTCGCGCAACTACTTGCTGCCGACGTAACAGAATATCTCCGTGAGGTCCGGGTCGACCCCTCGCTGTTCTCGGTCATGTCCCAGACCTTTCCGGAAGACATTCACTGGATCGACCACAGCGAGCTAAACGCGCTGCGGGTGGTGAATGAGAACGTCTATGACCAGAGTGCCGAGTACAAGAATGCAGACGGTGTGTATTACCTCCTGCTCTGGCAGCAAAGCTATTGGGGGGAAAACAAAATTGTCGCCGCCTGCAATAACGGGCGAATGGTATTTGTAGCCTTCCTGCAGCCACCGGACTTAAAGCTGGTAGCAGGGCTCGAGCACCAGCTCACCGTGCTCGCGGACGGGCAGGAATTCACGCCCGCCTGGCACGCGGTCCCGACACCAACAGCGCGTTTTGCTAAAGCCGAATTCTCCCTCGATGCTGCCCAACTCGCCCGCTTCGCCTCGGCCCGAAGAGTAGGCGCTCGAATGAAGATTCCCGATGCGCCAGTCTTCTTCGGATTCGAGATGAACCTGTCTGACGGAAAACTGCACGACACGATCGCCGGCTGCCGCTAGCCGACGCCCTCGGGCTCCCGGCGAATGGCCGTTAGCTCTGGTAGTTGGCGAGCCATTCATAAAAAGGACGGCATCGGGACGCATCAACTATGACACCCCCGTAGACTGTTCCAAAATACGGCCCGAGGCATGCTTTCCTATCTGGAGTATCCGTCGGGCGCTTCGGCTCGGCTGGCCGACAACTCAATTATCCGGTCCGGAAAGGTGGTCAGCGTAGATTCTGTCGAGTCGATGTCGGCGAAGTGGCTATTCGGCCGCTTCATTTCCTCTATCACGTGCATATTGGGTCAGAAGCTTCGAATCTTTGAATTCGTTGGACAGCATCTCCAACTGCTCGGCATCCATCTTTCCCAGAACATCTGTATTTCGTTCCAGCAAGCCCTTGCCTCCGAGACGGTTGATGGACCGAGCGACCACGATCAGGGTTTCTTTGGGAAGATTAGGCAAAGTTGGGATAAGCGCCGACCCGAGCGAGCTTCGCTGGTCGCTGGTACGAGCTAGCGAGACGACATTATCGATCCCTTTGACCATGAGGGCTAGCGGCTTTGCTTCCGTCGCTTTCGCCAGGACAAGCGGAACGATCTCGATGAAGAAGTCCAGGCCCACCCGTGCCCGCTCCGTCAGCGAGAAGTTTAGGACCCGCTCCCTCTGGTCTTCATTGAGGCCTTGATCCTCCAGTAAGGTCCTAAGAACCCCCACCTCCTTGCCGCCCAGCGACGACAGCCAGAAGGTGAGAGCACCGTCTGGTCTATCATCAATCTGTTTCGCCGGAACCGAAAGAATCTCCCTCCCGATAGACAGACATCGTTGTTCGTCTGCGCCCTCAGCAAGAACATCGACGATCGCCTGAAGGCCGTCGGCATTAGGATCGGCCGGCTGCTTCCCGATCAGCAGCTTCTGCACGTCCCCAGGTGTCATGAACGTTCCTATGTCTTTGATGCAGGCCACCACGGAGGAGGGTGAATGGCGCCAGAGAATTGCGACCGCTCCGGATATATCCCCGCGCGAACTTTCAGGAAGCAGGCCACGCCCTTCCATGTCCACAATAGATCTGAGTACGTCACCGGAGCCAGAAACTGCAGGGTTCTCTCTGATAAATTGAATAGCACGGCTGGCGAGATTCCCCGGTTCATACGCCCCAGTACGGTCGTTCTCCTCAGGCCAATACCCCACCATCTCGCGGTGCAGAATTGGATAGGCTTCAGGGGCTCCTGCAGCCTGCTCAAAGAGCTGCTTAAGAAACGCTCCAGCTTGGGCCTTGGGGGCATATTCCAGCAGCATTCGAGCGGCAGGGTATATCGCCGACAGGTAATCAGGGCGGGTGTGCATCGCCAATACGCGGGTTCTCGTCGCCTTTACATGCCCCTGGAGAGGAGCGGTTGCCCATTCAGAGCTTTTCGCGGTGGCGATGAATCTTGAGTATTTTTCCGCAGCCTCCGCATCGACGGCATCGGCATTGATGATCGCGTTCATTTGGCTTGTCAGCGCCGCTTTATGCTCCTCAGTCACCTCGCCAAGGTGTGAAGCTACATATTCCAGGGAGGTCCATGGTAGGTCGGCAAAGGACATGCTGGTGATCTGTTTCAACAGCCCGTTCCATGCGTCAGCATCCTTACGCATCAGAATTTCCGCCGTGCGGACCATGTAGGCAGAGGTGTCATCGACTTTGGCCCATGAAGTGATAACCGGCAGGATGCCTGTGGCAGTACTCGGATCGATGTGGCATTCCCAACGCGTTACCAGGTCGAGGAACTTGTGTGCCCCTGCTTCCCAATCCAACGCCCAGTCGTCCCCGTCTTCCATACCCTTTTGCAAACGGACGGCCAGGGCGACGAGAAATGCTCGAGCCTCTCCATCCGAGGCGAGCACGGCATGAATTCCCGCTTCGCCCCATGCACTCAAGGTACCTGCGGGATCGCGGACCGCCACCTGCCCTGTCAGCAGCTGCCAAAGCACTTGGCGGCTCTCCAATCGCCCCAGGTCTCGAGGCGAGCGATCTGTTCCGCAAAGGCAATCGCATCGCCATGGTGCTGAGGGAGGTGGATGTTGTCCTCAGTGAAGCGCAAGGGGACGTTTTGCATTCCGTCCCAAGGGTCACCGTCGCCCTCGACTACGCCATAGACGAAGGTCGGCGTGGGTTCCCACGTCTTGCGGTCGGTGTCGATATCACCGTTGTCGATCGCGGAGATCGCCTTTTCGCAGGCCTCCGTGAAATCCTCGGCCGCGATGGTGATTGTGGCGCGGCAGTCGCTCTCATAAAAGGCCGCGCAGACGGTGAATTTCCTCGGCATGGTCTCGGCCATGATCATAACCTTTCGCGGTGTCGGCAGGTGAAGCGGGGGTGGAGATCAGCCGGCCGCGGCGCGCGGCGCATCGTCCTTGGTGGCGGCGTCGGGCTGCAGGCTGTGCAGGTAGGCGACGGCGCGTTCGGCGTGAGCGGCGGCCTGGAAAATGACCCGCTTCTCGTTCTTTAAAACTTTGATCCAGCCGCCAATGTAGGCGGCGTGATCCTCGCGCGGTTCATCCTCGACGCCGAGATCCGCGCAAATCATCGCACTCGAAATTTCGGCGACGCATTCTTCGATCGCGTAGCCTTCGTCACCCCATGTCTTGCGGCCGAAATCACGGTCGAGGCGTGTCGGGTGGCGCGTCCAATGTGCGATCTCGTGGGCGACGCACGAAACGTAAGAGTCCGGCGACTCGAACGCCTCGAAGACGGGCATTCCGATGAGGTCGTCAGTAAGATTGTAGTAGGCCTTGTTGCCGCCGTGACGGATCTTGGCGCCGGTATTGGCGAAGAAGGCGTCGGCGCTGATATAGCGCTCCATCGGCGAGAGCGGCTCGATTGGCGCGGGGGTGAACTGCGCCGGCAGGTTGTCGATCTGGTCGCAGTTGAAGACGCAATAGCCTTTCAGGAAGGGGATGCGTTGCTCGATTTCCTCGCCGTTTTCGCCTTCCTCGGTCTTTTCGATTGCACCGGCATAGACGACGAGTGTTGAGGTTTCTCCCTTTCTGACCTGTCCACCCATTGCCTGGGCCTGGCGATAGGTCATCCAGTAGGGGGAGGTGTACCCATTAGCCGTCGCCTCCATCCAGAGCAGAACGGTGTTGATGCCGCGATAGGGCACGCCATTGTGGCGCAGCGGCCGTGTCGGCGTACCGTTGGCGCCCCATGGCTGGTGCCAGGGCCGAACGCCGGCCTCGAGCTGCTCGACGATCTTGTCGGTGATGCGCTGATAGACGTCCTTGTCCGGACGGCGCACGGTGGTGGGACGCTTGCGGGATTTGCTGGTCATGACGCTTTCTCCGGTCACGGGACCGGGGAAAGCCTCTCTCTCCCACTCAGGCCCGTTCGACCGGGCCGGTGCTTTCTCTTACTCTTGAAAGGAGGAGCTCGCCCGGCCACCTTCTGCCGGCCAGGCGGGGGCGATGCTTGGCGCATAAGGTTTGTGACCGGGCGCAACCTGGGCGTCGCGAGAGCGATCGTAGCCCGGACGGGGCGAGACCCGTTTCGGGGCTCGACGAAGCTGGGCAAGCGCATCCGCGAAGCGGATGCCGAGCCTTAGCGGAGCTGAGCGCGGCCGCGCAGCGGCTTGCCCCTTTCCGGCCTGGATCACCAGAGGGCGACTAATTCAATGGAGAAAGCGCTTTTAGAAGGTATCCCAGGCGCCCCTTCCTTGTGAGGCGCCAGCCGAAGCCAGGGGAAGCGTGACGCTCATCAATTCGGTGGGCGTATCGGAAGGGAAATGGCGAATAATTTTCGAGAAACTTGGCATACCTTTCTCGGCTCCAGTTTCTCGAGTCCTCGTACACGCTCTCATCGAAAACAATATCATCCACGTGAAAGTCAACGACGCCGGTGGGAGAGCGATTGACAACGACCCACTCTGCCTCTTCCACGGCGATGCGATGATCCCCTGCTGACGCGTCGCGGCTGGCGATCATATTGCTGAAGTACAAGATGTCCTGGGCCGGCAGGCGTTGGCGCAGAAGGATCGGGTAAAAGGAATACCCGCTATCGTCTCCCCAGGAATTCAGCACATCCATCTCGAATTGGACTTTGTCAACGCCCACGGCCTGCGCTGCCTTTTTGAGGGTCATGATTGTCTGGGCATAGTTTTCGCGGGAGGTGGCGCAATCACCGCGGTCAATAATCTTCCGGGTCAGATGAACTTCGCCAATCCCTTTCTCTTTGAGCAGGTTTTGCGCGTGCTGATGGATGTCGAGAAGCTCGTCACAAATTGCGTTCACCCGCTCGGGGGAGAGCATTTGGATGACATCAATGACCGTTTTCTTTTGTTTGTCAGTCAGATAGTCGCACAGATTCCGGTCAGAAAAAAATGGGAAGCGATGGATACCAAAAGCCCGTTGAGCAAAAAAGGCCAGGAACGCATAGCCCAAGCCCTTGACCCGGGTAAAACCGCTGAATGGCTTGTTCTCGAGGCCGTCGCCATACGTAATGCAGGCGTATAGAAAGTCGTCCGTTATCGAGAAAAGCTGCCTTTCCAATTGCAGATGCCGCTCTTCATTGCTGCCGCAGAACATACGACCGACCGGAAAGAGGGCGTCCTGTTTTGTCGTTGTGGCGATGATCTCCCGCGCTGCGGCCTTGTGAGACGGCAGGGTTTGAAAATCGGATTGGAACTGCACCTCGTTCCCCTTCAGATGACTGCGGTGTGGGCGTTGTCGACTGTGTCGAGGTCCGTTCAGAGAGGCGGCGTGCCGTTGGCGATGTCTTCGTCGAAGCGAGCGACCTCTTTGGGATGCTTATCCATGGCGTGGCGAACGCAGGCGTAGAGGAACAGGAATGTCACGGTCCACACGCCGATCGCGGCGGTGGGGTGTAGGATGAAGGGGATGAACGATGCGGTGAAGATGAAGTAGAACAGGCCGAGTGGAATACCGAACATCAGGCGCCTGGGATCGAAGCAGTCTGACACTGCATCACCTGTTTAGCTTGAACGAATAAGACGTTGTCAGGATAGCCACTGAACCGTCGATTGTCGAACGGCGAATTGTAGCGCAGTGCAATTTTGGGTGCCGGGATCGACTCGCGCCAGCTTGGTAGTTGGCGGAAACCTGGGATCTTCCAACAACGAAGGCCCGGCCGCAATCCCGGGAAACTGGCGAACTGCGCACCTTCTCCGCTGGAACCGGGTATCGGCGCTTTGCGCGCCGCTCGATGCGCGCGAACGGCTCGCTGGGATCTGCGTTCGCGTCGAACGTCTGCATCGTTACCTGAAGCCGGAGCAGTTCGACGACGATCGACTGCCATCATTAGCCCCTGTCTGCGGCCCAATCTCGACATAGCGTCCGATCGACCACAGGTATGCGATTACTTCTGCCACGAGATAATCGCGTTCGCCGCAGATTTCGGCAATCCGTCGCAGCTGTGGCTGGATGGCCTCGCGTTGGGCTGGCGGTAAATCAACATCGCCGAAGACATATCCGAAGTGGCCGATTGCACAGATGTTGCAGCCGAGATCGACAATTGATCGTACAAACACCGGAATGTCTTTTTCTTGCATGGTCTTCGTATCAAGGCTTCGATGGCGACGCCGTCTGGCCCGTCGCGTCTCGAACTGCTTCCTCCAGCACGGCCGCCGTGTATCATTAGTAATGGCCGCCAGCGTCGACGCTTGAGTGCACCGCCTGCGGCAGGGAAGAAAAAGCCGGACTCGAATACGGCCCGGCGAAGGAAGCGTCAAAGCCTTGGAGGGAACTCTGTCCAGCGGCTTGGGAGGAGATCGCTGAACAGACCTGTTTTGGCCCTGTTTTCGCTCGGTTGCGACGAAGATGATTCCAAATTACGCCCGCGAACTGGATTTTTTTGCCACATTTCGGGTTTGTTGAGACGAACAGAATGTCGGCGTGCAGGCGGATCCATTCTTGTGCGGACCCGGAGTTGGGGGGTTCAGGCTTTGTCTTATGTCGCTCGAGGGTGAAGTACGCAATTTGACCGGGCACGAGGTGTCGGTACTCTAAGGCGCTGCAACGTCCTTGCGCGCTTGCTCGCGCGGAATAACCAGCTTCGCCGTCACGCTTTGGAGCGGCGATCCCGCAGGTTTTCGAAGTAGCGGTCGTCGATTGGCTCGGTCGGCGGCGATGATGCACCGTCCATGAGCAGGTCGCGCAACTGTTCGCGATCCCGATCACGCCGGATCAATTCTCGAACGTACTCGCTGCTTGTGCCGTATCCTCGTTCGGAGACCTGTTGGTCGACGAAGGTTTTGAGGTTATCGGGCAAGGATATGTTTATGGTGCTCATGCGCGCAAAGATGCTTTATGGCAAAAAATGGCGAGGATGACGTAGCCGTTACACCTTCACCACGTATTCCGTCTTAAGCGGCGGGATGCCCTCGCGAATTCAAGAGCCGTGTGTAGTCGCATTTCGTTCCGTCGATATTTGACGCGGCGCCCGCGTCGAATGCCGGGAATGCTCGAGCACCCAATATAGCAGCCTCTTGCCGGTCTCTTCGGCGTTCGCTTGCGAAATATCAGCCGGCCGGATTTCGAAGACAGGCCCGATCTCGCGCATCCGAGGGAGCGTTTTTTCCTTCGCGGCCTTGTATTCTTCGGTGTCCATGCCGAAGGCCTCGACGATAAGGTTCACTGGGTCATAGTTGCCATAGGCTGTCTCCAGCACGAAGTCGGGGCGGCATAGTCCCGAAGGCGTTTCCCATGCAAACAGCGGTTTGGTGATCCTGATGCGCAGTTGCGGCGCGGCTTCAAAGAGGGAGCGCTGCAACCAGAACAGCATGTGTGAAACGTCGCGTTCGAAGCCAGATTCGACGGGAAACAGTGTATCGCCGTTGTAGACTGGCTGCGCATAGCCCTGAATTGCCCTGATCGGGCCTTGGTCATTCTCCTGAAAATCGGCATTGAGGATGGTGAGGAACGGACCGCGGCTTGCGGGATCGCCTCGCAGCGGCTGGCGCACTTTGGAGTGGATCTCGATCTTGCGCGCGTTCGAGGCAGGCGAGACGGCCTTGGCTGAGACGGTCGGCGAAAAGAGCAGCATGAAGCCGGTGCGGCGCAAGGCTTCGGGCCAGTCGGGGCGTGATTTGTCGAGCAGCGCCTGCCAGCGGCTGTATGGGTCAAAGTAGTCTGCCGCCCAAGTGGACATGAGCGCGCCGAGCGTCCAGGTGCGCAAGACCTTGAGCTCGCGTGCGGCATGGCGAAGTTTGGAGAGCTGAGGGCTGAGAGCGAATTCCGGCCGATCCTGCAGAGGCGGGATCACGTTCACGCCGGCTTTGCCAATCAGCCTCCAGAGGATGACGCCGAGCTTAGAGGGCCTGTCGTTGCGTTCAACGGACCGCCCCGGCGCCGACGCGTCGCGATCGGCAAGCCGGTCGGGGATAGCAGGCAGAGCATCAACATAGGTGCGCTCGGTTTTGGGCAGTGGTCTGATGTTGTATCCCTGGTCGAAGAGGGCAGGGGTATCATCCTGATCGACATGGAAGGGACACGTGTCGGCATGGTTTGGCCGATCTCCATGTTGATGCGGATCTCCGTCCTTTGGTGTGAGGCGGCGCAGCGTGAAGGTTTTTTCCTGCTGAATCGGCGCGAGCAGCGGCTTGAATTGGCTGGAAACACAGTCGCATTCGATCCAGCCGTCCATAGTCTTGGCGCGTTTGATGGCGGTAAGGGCGATGCGATCATCGTCTTTGTTGCTGGAATTGCCGTACCAAGCGCGCAGCGCCATCGCTTCCCGCTCAGTGATGGGGGCAAGTGGATGGCCGGGGCTGTTGCGGACGACGATGCGCATTGGATTCTTTCGATTAGTACCCCATGAGCCAGACTTCATAGCCGAGATAGGCGGCGGCGATGACAGCGGCGACGAGCGGTTCGAGCCAGGAAGGGGAAGCTGCGAAGCGGCTCCTTTCGATGCGGGCCGAACTATAGATGAAGACCGAACGACGGTGAGCGCATCATCGATCGTCAGGCATCCGACGATGATGGGCGCCAGCGCCATTTGATCCTCCCCAATCTTCACGGATTCTAATGGCGGTGCGGATTGATCGCAATCTAAACGGGCATTTTGTATCGAATTCGTTTGGCGTTTTCCTGTTCGCAGGCGAGCTGCCCGCCTGTTCATCACCATGCAGCGCCCCGGAAGACTTCCGGCTATTTCGCAGGGGGCCGCTTCGGCTCGAAAGAAATGCGCGACGGCATCGTCCTCGTTGCCGGCGAGCCAGTCCAGAGGCCCCGTCGCCAGCCTGTTGAAGCAGCGGATGCGCGCCGAAGCCGATAGGCTTGTCAGGCTCCTTGGCGAGCGAATGTCGGCGACAACTGGCGCATGCACTTTGCTCGATTGGGGTGTGGGCCAGAGACTTCTCACGAAAAGAAATCAATCGTATTCTACGATTCGGCGCTTCTGGCAGGAGCGCGCCGCCCGTCGTTGCGAAGCTGTTGACAGCCCTGCCGATACTGACGCTCCCGTTCATGTCATGTTCGGGCTCGCGAGGTGGTTGACGGGCGACACTTCCCAACGAGCCAGGAGAACTGGCATGTCCAAGACAGATATTCAGCCGTCCTCGATTGAGGGCATAAAGCGCCTTGCCAAGGCGATCTCAAAGCGAGATTCAATCCCGCACAGCAAAGCCCTCGACACGGCATCTCAAGTATCGGGCTTTGGCAATTTTCAGCATGCACGCCGATCGTTGGGCGATCGTTCAGCTGAAGCCAGCCTGGCGCGGAATGTGGTCTATATCTCCACCTTCTGGGAAGATGGCCAAACAAGAACATCCGGCCGTGAGACGATCGGGGTATTCATTTCAAAGCCGCTTGATGAACTGATCAAGCCGTCTCAGTATCGATATGCTCACCAACTCGGTCGTTTCCGGCGTCGTGCCTCAGACCATGTGGTCGATAAGTATCGACCAGACTCGGCGCGCGCGGCTCTGGATATCGCTTGCGGGGCTGCGAGGGTACTGCAGTTCATGGACATCACGGGCCTGCAGCCATCCAAGGCAGACGTGGAAGCCGGCGCGGTATATTCGGCCCGCCTGCCTGGACGTGATCATGGAAGTGCCTGGTACGATCCCGTCGCAAAACATCACGTCGGGGTCGACGAACCTTACGCAGGGAGTGTCGCGTCGAAAGAGCGTGACGCCTGGGCGCGGCGACACAACTGGTCGCTCGCAAGGCCGGAATGGGCGGGGATGTACTATCCGGGAGGCTGTGACCTTTACCTGTATGCCGATGCGTCGAAAGGATATTCGCTTGATGGGCTTCTCAAGGCGCTTTCCAAAGGCCCTTCACCGATCGTGCCCGCGAATTGTGACCGGGTCGCCATCGACGGTCACGCTCCTTTTGTGACTCCGGGAGAGAAGGCTGAGGCCGAGGCGAAGCTCGCGAGAAACGTCCAACGAAAAGCTACCGCGCCACGCGGTCCCAATACCACTGTCGAGTACCGGCTGCCGCTCAGCGGCAAACGGCGCCGGCGTCCGAAGGCGGCGATGCCTGTGGACGCGCATGCCAAGACAGGCACCCTGCTGAAGGGTGTGCTGACCGACATGCGAGCGAGCGCGGGCGTCTACAAGCGCGTTGATGCAGTCCGAAGCGAGCTTGATGACTGGGTTCAATGCGAACACGATCGGGCGGCCATGCCCGATGCGGTGTTTTTCGACCTCTACTACGGAGAGAATTCCGCCGGAGGAACGTCAAAAGCGGGTGAACAACACATCGAGGACCTCCGCCTCGCACAGTCCATCCTGATGCAACACTATCCGGATTGTGCGCCGTTGAGGGACCTCGTGGGAAAAATCGATCTTGCCGTCATATCGCTCGAGAAGTTGCGGTGACGATGGCGGTCGTCCGGCCAGGCACAGGTGTTCTATTCGTCGGCGTCGGCATCACTCTCGCCGGGGGCGGAAAACCCCGGCATGATGTCGCCCGCCAGAAGCTTTTCCTTCGACAGCAGCCCCGCATCCTCGAGAGCCTCGAAGTCGGGAAGGTCGCGCAAGGTTTCAAGCCCGAATTCCAGCAGGAACTGTTTCGTCGTCACATAGGTATAGGGGGCGCCGGGCGTCGGGCTTCGCGGGCCGGAGGCGATCAGGCCGAAGGAGCGCAAATTGCCGATCAGGTCGCGGCTGATCTCCTTGCCGAAGAATGACGAGAGTTCGGCGCGCGTGATCGGCTGAAAGAAGGCAATGCACATCAAGACCAGCACTTCGGATTGCGTGAGGTCGACGGCGCGTTCGCCAGAGCCTACGGCCGTACGGATGGCGTCGGCATAGGCCGGCCGCGTCAGGTGCTTCCAGCCGCTGGCGACCGCGACCAGATCGTAAGGCCGGCCCCGCAGCTCCTCCCGGATGTCGTCGATCAAAAGGTCGATGCTGCAGGTCTTGCCGACGATGCGGGTAAGCACCTCGCGGCTGACCGGTTCGCTGGCGGCGAAGATGGTTGCTTCGACGCGGTTCATCCATTCGCGCCAACGTACTTCTGGCGGCAGGTGATCCAGTTCGCGGTCAAACAGGTGACCATCTGATCGCTCCTTCGCCCTTCTCCCCCTCGCCTGCTCCATGGTCTCACAGCCCGTAGATGCGGAAGGTCGGACGGCCGGACAGCTCGCGCACGGCGCCAAGTTCGATCAGCCGGTCGAACAGGCGGCGCAGGCCGCGGTCGCTCATGCCGGCGATCTTTGAGGATGCGACGATCGCGTCGTCGGACAGCAGCTTCTCGACGACAGTGTCCGCCCCTTTCGCCCGCAGTTTTGGGGCGACAGCCAGCAGGCGGTCGGCGCGGCGGCCGAGCTCGGCCGCAAGATCCATCGCCTGCAGCGCCGCCTGCGCATAAGCCGCCCAAATGCGTTGCCGGGACGGCCGACCGGATTGCCGTTCGGCATGGGGTGACCGACGACCGCCCGCCACCGGGTGCAAGCCGAACAGGGGCACCGCATGCGCCCACCCTAGCCGGTCGGCCAGAACAGCGTCGGCAAGCCACGGTCCAAGCTCACGCGCGGCGCGACTGTGATGACGCTCGAGCACGGCGATCGCGTCGATCGCGCCAGCGACTGCATTACCGACCGCGCCAGCCGTCGCCTGGATTTCGTTACCGATTTGGCCGGCCGCCCCCACGTCAAGCGCGCTCCCTAGATCCGCGGCGACATCGACCAATACCCCCTCGCTGACCAACGCCGCGACGGGACGCGATGCCAGCGTTCGCCAGGCAAGCAGCATACGGCCGGCGGGTCCAACGTCGTCGCCGGGACGGGTGAGCAGCAGCGCGTCGCGGAGCGCCGCCTCGTCCTCGACCCGGCCGGCGCGTTTGGCCGTTGCCGCCGCTGCGCCGAGTGCCAGGCGCTGCCGCCAGGCGCCGGCCCATCGCTCCTGCCGGCGCACCACCGCGTCGAGGGCGGTCAGCGCCGCGGCCGCGGCAAACGCAGCATCTTCAACCGAGTCCGGACCGGCCGCCGCGGCGCGCAGCCAGGTCGGCACGGGAGTGGCCAGCGCAGCCGGGGCTGCGCCGGTGACGGCCACAGGTGTATGTCGAAGCAGTTTCGGGCGCAGAATCATCGTCGACAGCATGAATCATCGCGGCGCTTCTGGCAACGAAAATGGCCGAAAGCCGCCGTGCCCGTCGATAGTTAAAAACGAACGATAAACCGCCTTTCGTTTTGATCTTTCTAGAGGAGATGCTCTCCCGCGTCGATCAAAACCCGGAAATGCGCGTTGGGCAAGAACAAACATATCGCAACCGTCATGGCCGGCAGGCGCAAACAACCATACCGCACCCGCCCTCAGAAGAGGCGGTGCTGCCGGATAATCTGATCGCCATGCTGGAACGCTCGACCGCAGCAGCCGAGGCGGCGTGAGCTTCGATTCTTCCTCGCAAAATAGGAGTCGCACTCCACAATTGCAAGGATGATTGGGCGCAGCGCCGGATTGCTGGCCACCGTGTCGCTGCGCGGACCGCGTCAGGTTTGGCAAGACCAGCCAAGCGCTGGAAAGAGCCGGAGGGCGTCCTTCCATCCGTCAGACCTTTGCCGGAGGAAGCTCGCCGTTGAGATGGTCAAGGCCCCGGCTCCATTTCGACGGCTTCGACAGCGGCGATTTCGGCGCTGAGTTCCGCGGTCAGATCGACCCGCCGGTCGCGCTTCGACAGCCGGACAAAATCCTCGTAAGCCAGCAGCACGGTGCGAGGCCGGCCGTTATTGGTGATGATGACAGGGTCGTGAACCGCGGCATCCTGATAGGCGCCGAAGTTTTTCGAGACGGCGGTGACGGTGGTGGTCATCGGCTGAACTCATTTCTTCCGGAATATACGGGTTTTCCGGGCTTTCCACATGTGTCAGCCGGCCATCGTAATTCGCGCTTGAGCTGGGCGCAAAGCGATAAGCTGCGGGATTTGGCGATCATCATCCCGTCATCCTTGCTGTGGCGCCGTTGGCCTTGAGCGCCGCCATCAGCATCGGCCCGACCGAAAACGCCCCCGCCTTGGCCTTATCAGTCAGCGCCCGAAGATAGCCGCCGGCGGAATTGATGTGCTGTGCCCTTTGCAGAATGCAGGCGATCACCATCGCCGCGGTCTCCTGACCCATCGCATGGCAGGCTTCCTCATACGCTGACGGCGAAACACCCAGATATCCCCGCACCTGGGCGGCGGTTATCATGAGATCGCGCCAATTGCCGATCCCGTCGACGGCATAATCCGCAATTTCGGGGCAGGCCTTCAGCACCATCCCCAGCGGGTAGGTTTTCGGCGCCTCTGCGGTCCTCGTCCTTGGCTCGGCCGCCGCCCCGCTTTTCTCTAAAGCAGGTTCAAATTCAAATATAGAGTCGGTATTTGAATCAGTTTGCTGCCGCTCATTTTGAGAGTCATTGCCGCTCGGATTCGTGGATTTCATATGAATTTCCAGCAGCTTATCCACATCGTCACGCAATGCAGCCAGATCGCCCACGATCGGCTCAAGCTCGACGATGGAGGCTCGGCGCGGAATTGCCTCCACAATGCCGCGGAAACGCTTCCACAGGCCTGCCCAGTCGCCCGGCACGTCTTCGTCAACGGCCGCCTCGATCAGCTTGTGGATGTCACGGCGGTGTAAGGTGATCCGCTCGCGCATAAGCCTAAGCGCCCTGTTGCCGGCGCGAACACGCTCAGCCGCCGCTTCGAACTCGTCGGCACGGGCCAGCAGCGGCGCCAGGGAGAAGCCAAATGCTTCCTCAATCTCCCCTCCCCGGCCCTTGCGGGCGTAACGCTTGCCGTTCGGGCTGTCCCGACGGATGATCAGCCCGCAGTCCACAAGGGCCGCCAGGTGCCGCCTGACTGTGGGCTCGGGCATGCCGTGCGCCCTGAGGGACAGCTGTGCGTTCGAGGGAAAGACGATGAGGCCGTTTTCCTCACTCAGCTCGCTGTCAGGATAGAATGATAGCAGCGCATTCAGGACGGCCAGGGCGCGATCGCCGATGCCGACGATGCTCTTGCCCTCGCACAGGTCGCGGTAGATCTGCCATTTCTCAACGACCCTGTTCTTGGGGATTTCACGTGAGTCGTTTTGCGCTGCCAACAAGGCAAGCGACATCCGGCGCCGCCCAAAGGGCGTCGTTGCAATACCCGTTTCCATTTCTTCCTTCGCCTTCAATTAGGCAAAAGAAATTTGCTCGCCGAATCGACGCCTAGACTCTTGACAGTGATTCGCGAAAATGTGATTCTCAGCTTGCTAAAGGATGAGAAGGGCTTCCGCGACGGTGACGTTCGGGGGCCTTTTTCTTTTGCGGTTTACTCCTGTTTCCGTTTCCTGTTTGTCTGCCAGTCGGCATAGAGATCATCCAGCCGTCCTGTCAGATATGCGCCGAAGCCCTCATCGGCTCCGGAGGTCTTGAGGGAGAGCGTATAGGCCGCCCCGGTGTCCTTGATCTTTGCCGCGACCTTGCCGCCGTTCGGTTTCCACTGGCTGACTGTCTGTTCTCGCTGCGGCTTTTTCGAAACCTCCGCAAGAACCATCATGAAGCGTTCGTCCGATCCCAAGGCCTCGAATTCGGGCCTGTCGATGGCATTTCTAGCGGCTTCCAGCGCTTTGGGATCAGTGATCTTTTCGGCGATATCCATCCACCTGCGGCGGCCCATAGAGGGTGCGGTACCGATGGCTTTGACTAGGCTGTCCGGAATGCTCTTGGCGACAGACAACAGTTTCGACAGTTCCGTCTTGTCAGTGCTCAACGCCTGCATGATCAGATCGCGGCCGAAGCCGCGTGCTTCGAGGCTTGAGGCAAAGACCGCTCTCTCGATGTAAGAAAGGTCCTTTCTCGCAGTGTTTTCGATGCCTTGAGCGACGACGAGTTCATTGTCCGATAATGGCCTGACAACCGCCCTTACCTTCCGCCTCAGGAGTCGGATAGCACGAAGCCTCCTATGGCCATAGGCAACCTGATATCGTCCTTCGATATCGGGGTGCTGCCGGACGAGGATGGGCACTTCCTGGCCGTTTTCCTCGATCGACCTCACAATATCGTCTGTTGCGGTTATCTCGCCGTCGAGGCGGTCACGCACGAATGAGCCGTCAATGAGTTCGGGATCAAGTTCGACGACCCTCTCGCCGGACTTCAAGGCTTCCTGAAGTTCTCTGGCTTCCTGATCCATGCGGTCGAGGGCAAGCCCCATCGTCCTTACGGGACCTGCCAGAACACGACCGCCGTCCGTCGCTTTGGACAAGTTGGCCGCGGCCAACTCTCGCGTCGTATCGGCGAATATTCCGCTCAGAACGTCTCGTCTGCTCATGACCGCCCCCATGCCTTTTCAATGCCATCGAGGATTTCTCCGTTGACTGCATCAAGGGATTCGATTGCCCGGTCGAATGTCGAGCGGCGGACTTGTCCTCGTTCGATTTCATAGAGTGTCTGTTTCGTGAGCCCGGCATCGGCGATCGCCGTCGATTTCAGGACTGTCGCGGCCAAAACCTCGTCCCCGAACAGACTTCTCAGCAGGGCAACGATCTGTGCCTGCGGACCGTCGTGCGGCTCATGGCGCGTTATGACATAGCGGATGAAATCATGGTTCAGATCGCCGCCTGCATTCCGGACGACCGACAGAAGGTCGGAAGTCATCAGCAGAAACTGCGACATTGACGCCACGTCGACCATCTGAGGATGGACGGTGATCAGAAGCGATGTCGCCGCGCAAACCGCACCAAGCGTCAGGTATCCGAGCTGCGGCGGACAGTCGATCACCACAACGTCGTAATCGGCTTCGACTTCGGCCAACGCCATGCCGACCCGTCGGAAGAATATCTCGTAGTTGCTTGTCTTCCGCGCCATCAGCGCAGTGGGGGTTTCGTGCTCGAACTCCATCAGTTCCAAGTTTCCGGGAACGAGGTCGAGGCCAGCGAAGTACGTTTTTCTGATTATTTCCTTCAGCGGCCGCCGTTTCTCGTCGTAGCGGATCGCACCATAGAGGGTTTCGCCTTCCTCTAGATCGAACTCCGGCTGAACACCGAGCATCGACGACAACGAAGCCTGCGGGTCGAGATCAACCGCGAGAACACGATACCCATGCAGGGCAAGATATTGTGCCAGGTAGATGGATGTCGTTGTCTTCGCACTGCCGCCCTTAAAATTGGCGACGGCAATCGTCTGAAGCTTTTCGCCGCTCCGCCGCCACGGAAGGTAAGCGAGTGCATCCTTCGGCTTGATAGAAGCCATGTACTGCCGCAACTCATGAATTTGGGCGAGAGAGTACGACCGTCGTCCAGTCTGGGACACCTCGGGTGAAGGGCCTTTGCCATCTATTGAAAGCTGCCGTAGGTAGCCGTCTGACACCCCGACGAGATGAGCGGCTTCGCCAGAGGTGAACGTCTTCAACATTTTCTGGGAAGACGGCGGAAACAGGCGCTCTCGTAGTAACTGCAGCTGCATAGACAGCTGGCGCGCATGATGAGAAATCCGCGCGTCGGAAGACATGGCCGTCGATACGTTTTGATTATGCAACATCGATTTCCCCTTTCGATGCGCTTTTTAGGCAGGAATTGCTAAAAAACCGTATCGAAAATGGCATGATTCGGTAACCATGCCAAGAACCCTTATGATTCAACGGTTTCCCGCGAACCACGGTCAAAGTTGGCCGCGGCCAACTGCTTCTTTCGTGCGAATCGTTTGGCCCCAATAGTGCCTCTGTCGTGGTCGAATGCAAAGTTGGCCGCGGCCAACTCTCCGTTCTTTCAACGAAAAGGTGACTAAAACCGCTGGCGCCCGTACCGGCACCGCCGCACTCTCTGCACGAACCCAGCCTCCCGGGCTTGAACCATAAGTTTAGTCCAGTGCGTTGTCGCCGCCTGTGCTGGGCAATGCCCGGCGCGCTCGAGCGACGACTACAGCGCAGTCACCAGCCGGCCGGCAAGCAGCACCAAAGCGTCGCTGTCGGCCTGTGTCGTCTTGGTGCGGTGCCTCATCGACAGGCAGGGCAGTTTTTCGCCGTCGGGTGCCTTAGCGGGACTCTTTCTCGACCAGCTGTTCGACCCGGAGAGCAGCAATTTCGCTGTGACGGCGGCCCGCCGACGCGAAATCCGTCAGCAACACGGACGGTCGCGGACGTCGAGATGAGCAGGTCATACGACGGCGCGAGTGAGCGGGTCCGTTTTGCAGAAGAGCCTACAGAGAAGCGCCGAATAGGCGCCAGCGGGTGCCACTGTGTAGACCGAAGCACGCCGCGATCTGGGTTTTCGCTCTGCAGCTTTCGCAGTGAAGGTGGGAGCTTGAGCCTCGCCCTGACCGGAATGCCAGAACTTCTGCATCATGCTTCGTCAAGCAACGCCCTGCCCATATCCTGCAGGGGCACTGCTTCGATGCCATGCTGGAGCGGAAATCGCTCCGATCCTGGAAAGACGACGAAGCGCTGCTCCGGAGCAAGGTCCTCGCAGGCCTGATGGAACCCTTTTTCGACCTTTGGCGTCAGGCTACGCTTGATTTCGATGGCCCAGAGGCGCTGGCCCGGCAGCGTTAGTAGCAAGTCGATCTCCGCACCCGCAGCTGTTCGGTAGAAATTGCTTAGGGTGGATCGATGCCGATCCCAGGAGCAAGAAGCGGCCGGCTTTTCGCCCAACGCGGCGGCCGCGGTCGATTAGTCCTCGCAGGTTTTGGAACAGGTTCGGTAGCCGGTGGACCTCATCCAAGATGACCAGCTTATCTTCATGGTCGGCCAGATATAGTTCCGGCTCCGTGAGCCGGGCGCGGTCGGCGTCGGATTCGAGGTCGAGATAGATAGAAGGTCGCCGTTCGGCTATTTCGAGCGCGCGTGGTCTTGCCAACCTGGCGTGGTCCAAGCAGCGCCACGGCGGGCATGCTGTCCAATAGCTCCGTGAGTTCAGTCGTGATGCGCCGCTCGATCATCATTGCAATCATGGAGTAAAGTTCCGGTTTTGCAAGGAATAAGCCGCCACGCACACAGGGATTGCAGCTATCCGCTGATGCTGGGTATTACTTTCCGATTTTAATTGATGCGCTAGTAAAACTCTCGAACGGCAGTTTCCACCTTACGACTTCAAACGGGGGAGGGGGAGGGCTTTTCAGAGCCCTGCCGCCGAAGTTGACCCGGAACCGGTCGCGTCGAAGTTGGTATTTGCGGATCATCTTGGAGGGATGGCCAAGCTGCTTCTGAACATAGCTCGTCGATCTCGGCCGAGGAGGCCAGGCCAGCGCAGCGGTTGGCCCGCAAAGGGCCTTTACTCCTCTGCCGGCCGAGGCTGGATGGATCTGTGAGCCCGCGTGCCGGCCGCCGTTTCCATCGCCAGCAGTCATGTGGCCTGCGGCTCATTCGTCGCCTGCGAGGCCGTCGAACGCCTCAAGCAGCGCATCGACAATCGCCTGGCCGAACGCCTGTGCTGTCTCATTGATTTGGGCTTCGCTTCCGTTGCGGACGGCGGTGGCGAGTTCCGAACCCTGATCCGTCAGGATCGCATTGGCCCGATCGATCGCCCATTGCGCGAAATCATCCCGGCTGTCGATGATCCTGGTTTCCATCAATGCGCACTCCCGGGTTTAAGGATTTGTTTAGCCTATTTGGGCTAAGATCAAGGTGCGCGATGGGTACTGCGTTCGCGCTACGACACGTTTGATCCTTGCAACGTCAGGGCCCCGCTGAGCAAGTTCCCCGGCACCCGGGAAGCGCGATTTCGCGGCTCAGCGGCCATGTGCAGCGCAGTGGGATCGTTTTGAGCCGAACAGCGCGGCTGGGACCAGTGAGCCCGAGGCCGATCAGACGATCAGCCGCGCGGCGCGTCCCAATTGGCGCTCGACGTCGTGGTAATGGCGCGATGCCTGTTGCACGGAGCGGTGCTGCGACTGCTGCATGGCTTCGGACAGCGGAATGCCGTTCGGCCGAGCTGGATTTTCAGGCAAGGCAATGTTGGGCTTTCAGGATCCTTCGGATCGGCCGGGACCGGATCCTGCGCAACGATCTGCTCGACGCGCAGGGACGAAACCTCGCTGCGGCGGCGGCCGCCCGAGGCGAAGGCGACGAGCAGCAGGGCGCGGTCGCGCAAGTCTGGCAGGCGCTCGCCGACGCAAGTTTTGAGCACCGCGCCCAGAATGTCGGCTGTCACTGATTTCTGACTCTTGCGACCGCGCGGCCGCGGACTGGCGCGGACAGCGAGTTTTAGGGCGCTGCGCAAACCCGGTGCGTTGAACTTGCCTTGAGGCCGCGCCATTGCGTCAGCGTCGACCAGCTGGCCAGCCATCGGCGCACCGTGTTCGGCGCGTGCGGGCCAATTTTCCGCAACAGGTCTTGCGCGCGCAGGCTTTGCGACACGTCTTCGGGCATGCCGTGGCTCGGATCGGTCTCGCGCTTGGAAAAATCCCACAGGTGATGCGCGACGAATTTTATCAAAAGCGGCTCCGGCGCCGGCCAGGGCAGAGAAGAATCCACGGCGGCCTGGCACCAGGCCTCGAGATAGGCGAGGTCGGAGGCAAGCGCGCGCAGAGAGTTGTCGCCGATAACCTTCCTTCGCCAGGTGGCGCAGCGTCTCGACATCGTCGTCGGAGAGTAGCTCGGCCAAGCGGTCGCGGCGGTCGAAGGGCAGCACCGAATCCAGCGCGGCGAGCGCCTCCGCACGCCGGATTCTTGGGTCGGGTACGGGCTTTGGCAGGCGTGCATCCATGGCGACCGCTCAGAACAGATAGCGCCGGTCGGCCCAGGCGAGCAGCACTGCGGCGTCTCGATGGGGCAAACGCACCCGTCCTTGGCGCAGGCCTTCAGCGATCGCCTCGCCGACGTCCGGATCGACCCAGTAGCCGTGGGTCATCAGGAAGAACCAGGCGAAGGGCAGGCCAATCTCGGCGTCGATCGCCTCGGTCCGCGCCATCAGGCGGTGCACCGAAATGCCTTCTTCCAATAACAGCTTCTCGGCGGGCATTTTGAGCGGCAGCGGGATAAAACCGATCTCGCGCCGGCCACGATGCTCAAGATCGTGGATGTCGAAGGCCCAATGGTCAAAAATGCGGCGGGCGCAAGCGCTCGACCGCTCCCAGTCGGCAAAAAAGCGGTTCTCGCGCGGCACGAAATCGAACCAGTCCGGATTGGCGTCTAAAAACGCGGTGTCGCGCGTGCCGTGGGGGCCGACCTGATGGATGATGCGGTTTTCCAGCTCGGGACGGCTTGCCTCGCGCTGTTCCTTGTCGATGCGCGCCCGGCGCGCCAGGAAACTCCTCATGTGGGCGACGCCGCCGCCGGCGCGGCCGCGCAGCCGGTAGACTGGTCCTGCGAGCTGCTGCGCCTCAGCAGCGGAGTCGCGAGAAACCCAGGTCGGCTCGAAGAGATGGTCGACGCTGTTGGGGCGGTAGTCGGCATCAACTACGGGGCCGGCCAGGACCTCGATCTCGCGGCCGAGCGAGAGTTGCACGAAGTCGGCGACGCCTGGCCCGGTCGGTGCAAAGGCGAAGGCGCTGGCGCCGCGCCATTCGGCGAATTTTGTCCCGTCCGCGCGATGCCGGTTCCAGAAGGCGGTGAGATCGCCGTTGAGTTCGGCCAGCCCCCTCTCGATCCAGGCACGGTGGTCGCCGTGGCGCGTGCCGTCGGCAGCGACAACAGCGTGAGGGTTGCACCAATAGGGATCGTCGATCGTCACGACGGTGAAGGCAAACCCCGGAAAGGCCGTGTTGAGGGCAGTAGCGAGCTCGGCGTCGGCCGACTGCGCCTCCAGAGATGCGAGCACGATTTCGACGGAAGCGGGGTCGGGCAGGCGGACGGGTTTTTCTTCGCTCATGCCGGGCGCCCTTTTTGCGCGGTAAAAAGCCGCGCCTTGCTTCTCGGCTCGCGCGGGCCGTTTCCAGCGGGCATCTGGAGGACGATTCTGGCTGATTTGGGCGGCGAGATCAATCACTGTCGATAAGGGGGACTTATCGACGTGATCAACGCGCGGGAGAAAGTCGCCTGCAAGTCCGCTTGTCGGTTTTACTTCCCGATTTCAATTGAAACTCTAAGCTGGAAATCCTGCCCCTCCAACCGTCGCGTAGCCGCTTCAATCGGGGGAGGGGAGGGGCCATTCAAAGACCGCTGGCCTTGGTGAGATTGGTCCGGAACCGATCGCGACGGCGCTGATATTTGCGGGTCATCTCGGCCGAGGCGTGGCCGAGCTGCTTCTGCACGTAGCGTTCCTCGATGTCGGCCGAAGAGGCAAGGCCGGCGCGCAGCGAGTGCCCTGCAAACAGCAGCGCACGTTCCCCTTCCGGAAGATCGGAGCGGACGCCGGCGGCGAGTGCGGTCTGCTTGACCAGGCGGGCGACATGCTTGTCGGAGAGCCGCTCGACATCGACGGTCTTGTTGTCCTTGAAGATGCGGCGGAAGAGCGGGCCTCTCGCGATACGGCCGAAACGGATCCAGCTCTCGAGCGCGGCGACCGGGCAGGTCTGGTCGGATGCGCCGAGGCCGACCTCAACCTCGCGCCAGCCGGTCTTGCCGCGCAGCGTCACCAAAACGCCCTGGTCGGGAAAAATCTCGATCCAGCCGGCACCGTCGCTGTCGTCGTCGCGGACGACGTCGAGACCGACGATCTCGGACCGCCGCAGGCCGCCGGCAAAGCCGAGCAGCAGGATCGCCCGGTCGCGCAGGCCGCGCAGGTCATGACCGAGCGTATTGACCATCGCCTTGATGTCGTCTCCGAGCACGGCTTCCTTCTGCCGCGGCGGCTTGGCGTGCTTGCGGCGAATACCAGCGAGCACGGTGGCAATATGCCGATCGGCGCGATCCATTGGCACGCCGCGCTGGGTAAAGTTCCAGGCGAGGCCGGAGAGACGCCGCTCGATTGTCGCCACGGAGAGCGAGGGCAGGCCGCGTTTCGGATCGCCGGCAGCGGTGCCTGAGGCACAGGCGCCGATATAGAGGCCGATGACCTGGCTCGAGGGCGGCGTCGGGTCGAAGCCTTCCCGACGGCACCAGGAGATGAAATGCCGCCAGTCCTTGGCGTAGGCGTCCCGCGTGTTGTCGGAGCTGGCGGCGTTGGCGTAGGCCGTCGCGGTCTCGACGAGGGCTTCCAGCCGCGACGGCGCCCGCGGGGCGGGGGGTGAGGCGCCCATATCCATGACCAGATCGACGATGTCGGGCAGATCGCCGTCGAGATCGTCCGCGTCCGAGAGGTCGTTTTCAGTGGCTTTGGCCGGGGGATTTTCCATGATTTGGCAGGCTAGGCGCATATGTCCGATAAGGCAAGCTTACCGGACATAAAAGGACATCGACAAGCGCGGCGGTTTATCGGCATCTTCGTTGCCAAAAGCGCCTCCGTTAGTCATGCTGCCGAGGATGATTCTTCGCCCCAAACCGTCTCCTGTCCTTCATGGCCTGCCGCTCGGCCCCCAGCCGATCGTGCATGCGGCACCGGTGCCGTCCTGGCTGCGCAAGGCAGTCGAGACGGCGCAAACCGTTGAAGATGCCGCGATCGCCTTTGGAGCCGCGATCGGCGCGCTCGATGCCGTGGTGCGCCGGGGCGGAAAATGGGCCGGCGCCTGGCGGCAGCGCCTGGCGCTCGCGGCGGCCGCGGCGATGGCGCGGCAGGCGGGGCGCACCGAAGACGAGGCCGCACTGCGCGATTCTTTGCTCCTCACTCGCCCGGGCGACGATGTCGGGCCCGCCGGGTCTTTTCTGCTCGCCTGGCGTCTGCTGGCGGCGCGACCCACGGATGATTTGCTGACGGAGGCAGGCCTTGCCGCCGTGCAGGAAGAGCTTGGCGACGCCGGCGACGACGAAGCAGTCAGCGATCTGGCGGACGAGCTTCGGCAGCTCTCCACCAGCGAAGGGGTGGTCGGGATTCTGACCGGCGCGTTCGCGGCTACTGCGCGCCACGGCTTCGGACGCCATCTTGACTCTTGGCTCGCCGACGCCCTGCTCGCGCAAAGGTTGGGATGGCCACATGCGGTGCCGCTGCTCGGAACGCAGCCTGCATCGGGCGGGAGCACGCGTGGCGTGCGACCGAAAACAACCAGCCTGACGGAGAGGAACCAGGTGCCGGGCAGGGAGAGAGTGCAGGGCCTGCTCGTGGCGCAGGCGCGGGCCGCGCTGCGGGCCATCGACCTGTCGGCCGAGCTCGGCCGCCGCGCCGAACGGCTGCTTGCCGTCGCGCCGAAGCTCAGGGCGAAGGGTGCGGACCTTGTCGTCGACCATTTGCTGAACGACGATGCGCTCGTCGCCTGGCGCGGGGACAAAAGCACCGGGATGAGCGACCGCGGCCTGCGCCGCCTGTTCGACCGACTGGTCGGTCTCGGCGCCGTGCGCGAGCTGTCGGGCCGCGCCACATTCCGCATCTACGGGCTGTAGCCGATGGTGGAGGGCGCGCGCGCCAGACGAGGCAAAGGCCGGTCAGATGACGATCGGCCCGGCGACCGCCGTTCCAATGACCATTTGTTTGATCGGGAGCTTGACCATCTGCCGGCAGAGGTGCGCTGGCGGGAATGGATGAACCGCGTCGAGGCGACCATTTTTGCCGCCAGTGACACGCGAAATGCTGGCGCGCGTCGTCGGCAAAAGCTGCAGCATCGATCTCCTCATCGACGACATCCGCGAGGACCTGCGCGGCCGCCCCTACGACCTGGTCGCCGTCGCCGGCGGTTTTCGGCATCTGACGCGGCCGGCCTACGCCGACGCCATCCGCAGTGCATTTGGCACGGCCGTTGGCGGCAATGAACGCGCGGGTGATCTCACGCAGTCGGAGGTGCTGGTGCTGAATGCAATCGCCTACTTCCAGCCGATCACGCGCGCCGAACTGTCGTCGTTTTTTGGCAAGGAGATTTCTCGCGACCTGATCGGCCACCTGCGCGGCGCGAAGCTGATTGCCTCCGGCCCGCGCAGCCCGACGCCGGGCGCGCCTTACACCTATGTCACGACCAAAGCATTCCTGCTCGAATTCGGTCTCGACACGTTGCGCGACCTGCCGGACTTCGAGGCGCTCGAGGATGCCGGGCTGCTGTCGAAGGACAAGCTGCTGGCCGGCGACATCATGCCGGGGTTTTCGGTTGGCGGCGATGACGCCGCCGACGTCGTCCTGGACGAGTAGAGGACCCGGCGCCGATCTCAGGCTCGCTGAGCTGGAAGGTCGCGATGGAGCTTTGACGCGGTCCGATCGCCCGCCACGCGCAGATAGGCGGTCAGCAAATCGGCAAGACCAGCACTCGGCTGTGTCGGGCGATCGGATCTCGGCCGCTTCTGATGTTTGGCCAGGAAGTCGGCGAGGCCGGCAATCAATCCGTCATGGCCGCCTGCGGCCAGTATGCTCCGGCGCCGGTGCGCCGCAACAGCATCCTGGCCGGCGACCAGCCAATCCAATGGTCCGGCCGCAAGCAACTCGAAACAACGGATGCGCGCTGATGTCGACAGGCTTGTCAGGCTCTTTGCCGGGCCCGCATCGATGGCCTTCGGCGCGCGCAGGAGACGCGGAACCAAATCGCTGGTCGCCGGCGATCCTTTGATCGCCTCAACCCTGCAGATGTCGTCTACCGCACGCTCCAGGCGCCGGGCCGCCGTTTTGATCGGCACCTTCGTAGCGCCGCGCAGATCGAAGACGCATCGTGCGCAGAAATGCTGTGGCACAAGGTCGACCTGGTCAAAGGTGGCGATCCCGTGGCGGCAGGCGGGACATCGATCTCGAAGACCGCAACCATGCACGAAGCAGGAGATCCGCGTCGCCAGTCGCCACCGCCGGCGAAAATACGGCGCATCGTCGTCGGCAAGGCACCGGGGACAATACTGCATCCAGGTTGAACGGTTCCGGTGGGCGTTCTCGCGCAGCGGCAGCAGGAGCGGCGTAAACGCGCAGCCAGTCGTCGCCATCGGTGAGATTGCTTCATGCGGAACGCCTGACTGATCAAGGAGCAGAGCCGCAATCTCAAGCGGAAGCAGAAGGTCGAGGCGGGGCGACCACATCCCGTCGCCAAGCCCGAGGACGCCGGCGAACGCCCGCGGCGCGATTCCGTTGGCGATCGCAAGGCGGTGGAGCCAGCTCGACAGCAGCTCATCCGGAAGCGGGTCAACGGACACGGGCCACCGATCCCGAGCGACGTCGCCGTATCGCTCGCGGATCTCGATGGCGAAGCCCGCGCCGGTCGCGTCACCGTTCACAACAGGCAATCGCGCACCGGCGCCCGGCTGCGCTTCGAGACCGGACTGTAGTTCAGCGCCTCGAGCCCAGATCTCGTGATCCGCTCCGTACCAGACCTCACCGCGGCCAAGGCCGCCGCCGAGACGATCGCCACGGTCTCGCCGATCAGTCCCTTGGAAAGCTGGAAGATCATCCGCGCCATCGGTTCATCCGAGAGATCGGAAACGCGAGCGAGTGGCAAGGCGGCTTCGAGGCTGTCGAGCAGCGCGAGGAACTCCTCGCCATATTCCCAGCGCGGCACCGCGTGCAAATCGAACCGGGTCGCCATTTCGGCGGTCTGGTTGATGAAATCGTAGACAGCGACCTCCCCGATCAGAACCGGCGGAATGTCGAACTGGCGCCCGATCCGTCTCAGGAAGGCAAGCACGGCCTCGACGTCGCGGGCCCGGCCGCGAAGAGCATTGTGGAATTCGTCGAAGATCAAGATCCTTGGCTTCAGGCTGTCGAGCAGATGGTCGATCTGCTCGGCCTTGCGGCCGACATCCCGGCTACTGCCGGTCGGCGCGCGCAATGCCTGCAGGACGCTTATATAGAAATGGGCAAGGCCGGCGCCCTCGCGCGTCTGCACCACCCCACACTCTTTGCCGCTCGGACGTTTTCAGGTGCTCTACCGCAAACCGTTCCGCGATCATCGTCTTGCCGTTGGCATAGGGCCCGACCAACATCAGGCCTCGGGTCCGCAACGCCGGCGGCCGACCCATCAGCTCGGCAAGGCGTTCATGCGCCTGGACCGCAACCTGATGTCCGATCCATCGCGGCGCCTGGATGTAGCAGATACGCTCTTCCGTGCTGCGGTTGAGATACGGGCGAACCTGGTCGAGCAGATGGTCCGCCACGTCACCATTCCTCGACCGGCAGACGGCGTTTCTGGCGTCCGGGATGCTCGGCAGGCGCCGGCGTCGCCGGACGCATCGCATCATAGGGCTTGGGCGCCACTGCCGCGTGGGTTTTGCGCACGGCATTGCGCAGCTCGATCTTCGACGGCTTCTGTCCACCGGCGATCTCCGCGATCCGTCGGCGGAGCGTCACCTTTTCGACATCCGTTCGCGCGTTTGCGGCGCGCCGCTGCGAGCGGTCAGCTTCGCGCTCCCACAACGTCATCGGAGCGAGCATTCCGTCGCGCCGCCCCACGGACCGGAACTCCCTCGTCTCCGGATCCCGGATATAGACGTGGCTGATGTCGCGAGGATCGTATCGGAGCTCGAGCCTTCCCAGGCGGTCTCGTTGCGGGACGAGGCCGCCCAGCCAGGGCGAATAGTAGTCGAGGGCGAACATGCTGACGCCTTGCGGCGAGATGCGTCGCTCCCTCCCGGGCATGAATGCCAGCAGGACCCGCATGGCATCATCGTCGAAGCGCGGGAGATTGCGCGCCCGGCGCTCCCACTCTCTGGCCGGCACCTTCAGCGTCTTCGCGTTTTCCTGCAGGTTATGATCGATCACCGCGAGTGCGAGGCATCGCTCGAGATCGGCGAAGCTTAGACGGGCTCGTCGCTCTGCGGGATATTCGTCGCGGTCCGCCACGGATCTGCCTGTCGAGCCGGGCTGCGTCGCGAGA
Source organism: Mesorhizobium sp. M0923 (assembly GCF_040319365.1). Lineage (NCBI taxonomy): Bacteria > Pseudomonadati > Pseudomonadota > Alphaproteobacteria > Hyphomicrobiales > Phyllobacteriaceae > Mesorhizobium > Mesorhizobium sp. M0923. The sequence continues at coordinate 348,997 of NZ_JAMYNW010000006.1, forward strand.
ACGGCATTGAGCTTCCCGAGCAGCCTTTCGACCACACCACCCTGATGGACGCGACCGCGATCGCGGTAGCGGATGCGAATTCCGTAGTCCTCGCACCCACGCTGGAAGGCATGTCCTTTGAATTCCTTGGCGGAGTCGGTCACAAGCATCCGCGGTCGACCGAACATCGGCCACCCGTGCTCGATGTCGAGCGTGGCCAACCATGCCTCCTTTGGACACATGGCCTGCGCGAGGCAGAGCGCGACCGACAGCGCCGACGGCTTCTCAAGGGTGAGGCAGAAGCCGAGAATGCAGCGCGTCGCCACGTCGGTAACAATCGTAAGATATGCGCGGCCGATGAAGGTTCCACCACCGTCGACGACCTCAACGAAGTTGATGTCGGTAAGCGTGTGATCGATCTGGCAGACATCCAGCGGGTGCGTGGCATGGATGTAACCCGGGGTCAGAACAAGATTAGTGCGAAATCGTACGTTTAGCTGAGAAACTCTTCTCCAGATCGGTGCTCGTTCCCAAAATTGCGCTCTAGGTAGCATTTCCTGCCTAAAAACTGATATTCGGTACAGGCGGTAAACTACGGAAACATGCACAATTTCGGTTAGCGTACGATTTCTCACTAATCTTGTTCTGACCCCCTAAAGGCGATACCGTGGCGATCCGGGCGGTGGAGGTACGCTGCGTCTTCGCCGATTGCTCAACGCGCGCCACGGCGTAACAGAAACGGCCGAGGATAATCGCCGCTGGATGAAAGTTCAGTGGCATGTATGGACGTATATGGACCCCGCCCGATTGCAACAGGTCGGCTAGATCAAGATCGTCGGTCACAACTGCTGACGTATATCCGGCTTCCTGATGCGGCTGGACAACGTCGTCGCCGCGAGCCCCGATGGATTTTCGCGGGCTTCCACCTCATCGGCCCCTAGACATTGGCCGAAGCCAAGCCGGTCCACACACCAGGTTCGGGAAGCGACGGAATGACCGTTTCACCATCTCCTGCCATTTTGCTGCAATTGCTGGGGTGAGACCTCCTTCTGTTATTCCTTCGTTTGCCGCTTCGCCTTAAGCTGCTTTCACCGATGGTGCGTGCTCGTAGACTGTGCCGCCCGAGAGCATGGCCCACACGATCCTCGCATTCTTATTGGCGAGCGCGACAGCCGCGACATTGGGATGCCGCCTTTGCCGCAACTTACTAAGCCAAAGGCTTCGAGGATCCTGCTTGCCCGCTGCTTTGCCGAGCGCAGCGCGAGCGCCATGGATCATCAATGTGCGCAGATAGCGATCGCCGCGCTTGCTGATACCGAACAGGCGGGCTCGCCCTCCACTGGATCGTTGTTTCGGCACGAGACCGAGCCATGCCGCAAACTGGCGGCCGTTCTTGAAGCAAGTTCGATCACCTACGGCAGCGATCAAGGCTGTCGCGGTCACAGGGCCGATACCTTCGATCTTTCCAAGCCGTTGACATAGTGCGCTGTTGCGAAAGAGCTCCCGAACCCGCCGATCATAAGATGCAATGCGTTGGTCCAGTTCGGCCAACTCCGTTTGCACTTCTCGGATCAGCACCCGCACCAATTCATTGAGACCATCGTCGCTGCCCCCCGTAATTTCAGCAAGGGCCCGGCGCAGCCGTGGGATGTCGCGGGCAATGACCACTCCATGCTCGGCTAGAAGTCCACGAACCTGATTAACGAGCTTGACCCGATCTGCAACCAGACGGCTGCGAATGCGATGAACCGCTTGAATCGCCAATTGATCGGCTGATTTCGGCGGAACAAAACGCATCGTCGGGCGGCCTACGGCTTCGCAAATCGCTTCAGCGTCATTCCGATCGTTCTTGTTGGACTTGACGTATGGCGTCACGAACTGAGGGCTGATCAGCCGAACCTCATGGCCGAGATCGGAAAGCACCCTTGCCCAATAATGCGCTCCGTTCGAGGCTTCCATGCCGACCAGACATCGTGGCAGATTGGCGAAGAAGGGGGCTACCGCATCGCGGCGTAGCGTTTTGCGCACGACGACTTTCCCGTGGCAGTCGACACCGTGAACCTCGAAGACGTATTTCGCTAGATCCAGGCCTATTCGAACGATCTGCATGACATCCTCCTTCGTTGCAGTTGGCGTTCGAGATTTCACCTCGCCTGGAGGGCGGGGTCCATACCATTGGCCTCCGCAGGCAAGGGCTTTCTGACGTTGCTGCCAGATTGGTCGGATGCAGGCATGTATTCGGCCTTTGAGTGCGGCCTATTGTTGCCGCTGGCCCTGATGAAGTCCGCTGATCGGATCCCAGAAAGGTCAACGCGCTTTTAAGCGGCACCCACTGAGCGGGTTTGTCCGATCCCGGCTCGACCGTCCGTCATCACACCATCAGCGCCTCACCAATCTCGGCAATCCTTCTCGACTGCTCAAACGGCGGCCGAAGCCTCAAAGCGTCGTCCGGACATCATTAGCGCCCAAACGACCCGCGCCATTTTGTTCGCCAGGGCGACGGCGACGACGTTGTATGGCTTCTTCATCAGAAGATCGGCCGCCCAGCGAGTTGATGGCGCTTTTCCTGTTCGGCTGAAGCGGCGTACGGCATGGGCACCGACCACGAGAAGGCGGCGGAGATAAGGATCGCCCTGCTTGCTAATCCTGCCGAGACGGTCCTTGCCGCCCGATGAGTTCTGCCGCGGCACCAGACCTATCCAGGCCGCCAGCTGCCGGCCGGATTTGAAGAGCGCTACGTCTGTCACGGTTGCGGCGATAGCGCTTGCAGTGATCGGGCCCATTCCCGGAACTGTCTCCAGGCGTCGGCTCAGTTCATTCGAGCGATGCCAGGCATGAATCTGGCGATCCATCTCGCTGACCTTCTCGTGCACTTCCCGCAATTGCCCGATCAGCGGAAGAAGCGCCGACTGCGCAAGCGGCGAGATGAGATCGTGATCATCATCTTCAACCAACGCGATCAGCATTCCGACGCCAGCAACACCCTGGCGGGTACGATGCCGAACTCCGCCAGGTGGCCGCGCAAGGCGTTCACCAGCATTGTCCGTTGCCGGATCAAGAGCTCGCGGACCCGATGCAGCATCAGTACGCTCTGTTGCTCCTCGCTCTTCACCGGAACGAAGCGCATCGTCGGCCGGGCCACCGCCTCGCAGATCGCCTCGGCATCCGTCGCATCATTCTTCTGCCGCTTCACTTTACATATGGCTTGACGTAGGATGCAGGCATCAGCCGAACGTCGTGACCCAGTGACATAAGAACCCGAGCCCAGTGGTGCCCCGTCGCGCAAGCCTCGATGCCGATTAGGCACGGCGGCAATGCTTTGAAGAACCCAGCGACATCATCGCGGCGAAGCTTGCGACGGACAACGACAGCATCAGCGCCATTGACCCCGTGGACCTGAAACACCTGCTTGGCGATACCAGACCAATTGTGGTAATCTTCTCCATGGACGGCTCTCCCTCATGTGACTTTCGACAGCCACACTTTGGCACATTGCGATGCCGGGAGCGGAGGCCGTCCACCACATCAGGTCACCGTGCCTGGCGCAGATCAGGTGACGCTTTCCTTTTCGTCCAGTTCGTTCGCCTCGACCTGTTCGGCTTCTTTAAGCCCGAGGAGAAGCTGATCTTCAGTAAGTGTTTCGGCGCGTCGGCCCGCTGGCGCTGCAATCCTCTGATGATCTGGCGCAGATAGGCATTTTCCGCTTCGCGCGAAAGCACCATCGCTTTGAGCGCATTCAGGTCACTCGGGGCGCAGGTGCAGGCGGCACGGCCGGTCCAGTCCGCGAGTGTCAAACGGTCGAGAGCGATGTCTCGCCGCTTGCAGATTTTTGGCAGTCTGTAGAGAGTGAGGTGATCGGCGCATTTGGAGACGGCGACTAGGCTACGATCGCTTTTGTCGGAATGCCACCTTCGATCAGTCTTGCGGGACCCTGGTAGGCCGGCGGGCGCGCCTGAAGTCGGATCACCAGCATCGCTATAGAAACCGAGGGGACCACACCTCTTCGATCAGTATTTTCCAGCCTGCTCAAGTTGCTCGAAAAGCTCTTGTACGTTGTTTTCAAGAAATGCTTCCTCTCCGTTCCGATGGATGAGTTCAAAGCTTATCCCCGTATTAGGGCATCGAGAAGAGAATGCTTGTGTTAGGCCAGGTCCCTCAATAATGGTCGTGTCGAACGACAATCCCCGCGCTCTAAGCGTATTGACCGCCGCCGACACATCGTCGACAGCTAATGCAACATGAGCTAGACCTACCCCGTAATTTTGGACAAGTTGAGACACCTGCGACTCTGGCTCTGTGCCTTGGCAAAGTACAAAGCACATGTCGTTCCGAACCATGTCCGCACACACCATCCCAGTCTTCTTACCCTTTATATGCAAACGCCGCCTAAGCTTGAAGCCAAGGACATCTTGAAACAGGTGGATAGCGTCATCTAGTTTATGAACCGCCAAAGCTATGTGATCAATGCTGTGTAATCGAGGGTCATGATGGCCATTTGCCTCGATAGATACTTTCAGAGAGCCATCAGACGGCGAACCCACGGGATAAGTCATTTTTTTGAGTCCTTCTGTTTAGGTGACGCAGCCAATTTAATGATCAAGCCATAAGCTTGCTAACAGCCTGATTACACATGAGTAGCCTCGCGTACGGGAATGGTCCATTTTTGCGTGGTCGTGGGACAATTTCTGCTCAGTGTGAGCGCGTTTGTCGATGACTTGCATTTAACATGCCAACGGAAAAAACAGGCGCTGGCGTCTGGAGCGGTTTCGCCGCTGACAGGGGGCAGGTCAAGCCGGTCAGGTTCACGCGCTTTGAAGCGGTGGGATCCCGATCGTCTGGTCAGGATCATGCGCGCGGAGCGCAAGGTATGATCGCCTCAGGAGTTGTCGTTTACGTGTCGTGCCACCAGATCCGGAGAGCATGAGGAACTGTGGGGCGGTTGGTGGCGGAGGCTCTCTGAACGGGCCGGAACCGCGCCACGGAAAGTGCCCGTTTGATCGGCCGCAACGTGACTGCCCCACAGTTCCTCATGCTCCCACCTCTATGGGGTCAGAACAAGATTAGTGAGAAATCGTACGCTAACCGAAATTGTGCATGTTTTCCGTAGTTTACCGCCTGTACCGAATATTAGGCAGGAAATGCTACCTAGAGCGCAATTTTGGGAACGAGCACCGATCTGGAGAAGAGTTTCTCAGCTAAACGTACGATTTCGCACTAATCTTGTTCTGACCCCTTTAGAGCTTCTGGCCTGAACCTGGCAGCGTCCTGTCCGACAACCCGCACGCGCGCGACAAACTCGAGCCTTCCTCAGATGCTGGCGTCCAATGTCCGACAATGTCGGACACTAGTCATCTTAGTAGCGCCACTTAATTGTTTTGGCATGATTTTCCTTTGGCACGGCACTTGCACGGTCATGGTGTATCTGGGTCGCGGTTGAGGAGAAATCGTCTCATGACTACCAAAAATCCGGTCAGCTCTAGGTGTGCGTGGACGCAGTTTGCCAACTTCATAGGATCCGAGTCCTCTCGCTTTGAGAGGCGGCTCAGCTTCGAAGACATGCACTCAGGCGCGCAGGATGGATTCATCAATCAAACGATGGGTGCCTTTTTGATCAGTTTGATCATTCTGGCGAATAAGCCGTGAAAATGCGTGAGCCCTTGGGCCTCAATGATGTCGTCGCTCTGAGACTGGTGTGGTCCTCAGCCCGCCGATAGTCCTACGCAGGGTTCGATGTTGGATCACAGATCGCAATGTTCAGTTATGAAATTTTTGAACGAAGTCTCGAGCACGTTTCCCTCGGCAGTCTCGCTGGCGTCTGGCAGACCGAGTGAGCGGTTCTTCGACAAGCTCGACCCCCAGGTGCTGTTGAATGCGCTAGTGGTATATGAACGCTATTCAGCTGGCGGTCACGGGGGCGGGCAATTATTGTCGCACTTGCTGCAGTATGGACGAACCGCCGGCATTATCGGCGAGCTCGTTGCGCAACAGGTCCGGTCTGATGAGGGGGTTCCCGCGAGGGCGGATCGCGTACTGATCACCTCAGGATGCCAGGAAGCGCTCGCACTCTGCCTCGCCGCGCTGTGCCCTGAAGCTGCGGATGTGCTCCTAGTCTGCAATCCCACGTATATTGGTGCGACCGGTGCAGGTAAGGCCGCAAGGGTCGCCGTTACAGCATTGTCCAACTCAGCGCCTTGCGTTGCAGAGGCAGTCGAACTCGCCGTCCTACAATTGCGCCGGAATGGTCGGAGGGCCCGCGCTCTATACCTCATTCCCGATTTTGACAATCCGACCGGGCGCGTCCTCGATAAGGCCTCACGATGCGATATCCTTCAAGTGTGCGCAAGAAATCGGATTATCGTTCTGGAGGACAATCCATATCGGCTATTTCGGTATGAAGGTGATGAGATCCCTCCGATGGCCGCTTTGGATGAGGCAGGAAGTGTTATTTACCTGTCCACATTCTCCAAGACCTTGAGCCCAGCTCTCCGCGTGGGAGCTGCGACACTGCCCGATACAATATTTGGAGACGCGCGCGCTTGCCGGGCACTTTGGGAAAACCTGGTCCAGCTCAAGAGTTTCATTACCCTCAATACAAGCCATATTACACAAGCGATTGTAGCGGGACTCTTGATCGAGCAGGCAGTAAGCTTGCGTGGCTGGATTCGCCCCGCGCTGGATTGGTATCGTTCAAATCGCGACGTCATGTTGCGTCAGCTGGACAGTGTGTTTTCGCCTTTCCCGGAGCAGATTCGATGGAATCGACCCTCTGGCGGCTTCTTCCTGTCTCTTGACCTTCCTTTCCGGTTTGGCGCGGACAGCGTGGACGAGTGTGCAAGGTGTGACAATGTCATTGTTATGCCGATGAGCTTCTTTGCGTTGGATAACTCTCAAGACTGCCGGATTCGATTAGCATTCAGCGCGGTTACTCCCGAGCAAATCCGAACCAGTGTGACAGGTTTAGGCCGCTATGTGGCGCGGCGGTTAGGGCGGGAACTGCCCAGCTTAGTGGATGGACTGGCCGAGGGGTGAAGATGGCACGTCAGTCTTCACCGAAGCGCGCAAGCGCTTACGAAACAGGCGATTGGACTGGGCAAGGCCCTGCAGCCCAATCAATCTCCTCTAGCGTGTTTGTTGGCCGTGGTACGCTCGCAGTCAGGTGCGCGCAGCTGGCAATGGAGATGGGCCACCTCATTGGCGCGGCGCTGTGTGGCGACGCTATATTCGCAGAGTGGGCGGCTCGCGCCAATATCCCCTGTATTGCGAGTGTTGACGAGCTCTGCTCTCGTTTGAAGGCCGAGCCGGTGGATTGCATTTTCTCCGTTGCCAATCCGCTTATATTGCCACCGGACATGTTTGGGCGAGCCCGACAAGGTGCTTTCAATTACCACGACGGTCCACTGCCACGATATGCAGGAACTCACGCGACGTCCTGGGCGCTGCTGGCCCAGGAGAGCGAGTATGCCATCACGTGGCATCGTATCGATGATGGTGTTAATGCGGGTGAGCTGGTGGTTAGGCGCCAAGTGTTAATTGCGCCCACCGACACGGCGTTGAGCTTGAACCTCAGATGTCATGAAGCCGCGGTCGAGGGCTTCCGCGAGCTTTTAACTGGCTTGGCGAAGGGAAAGCTTACTGCTCGTCCGCAGGCGCTAGTCGACAGAAGCTATTTTCCGAGACGTCGACGCCCAGATGCGGCAGGCTGTCTGCGATGGGATCGATCCGCGCGAGATTTGTCAGCGATGACCCGTGCACTAGACTTTGGGCCGTATAATCCCAATCGATTGTGTCTGCCCAAGGCTTTCGTGGGTGATGACGTTGTCATAGTCAGGCGCTTGGAGGTGTTGCCTCGACGCTCGGGCCTTCCGGCGGGTTCCCTGCTTGAAATCCACTCCGGCCACTGGCGTGTGGCGACGGGTGCGCAGGATGTTGATGTTTGCTTTGGCGGCCCCGATGGTCAGCTGCTGGACGCGCGAGCACTCGCCAGGAACTTCAATCTGGATGAAGGTTATCGCCTTCCAATTTTGAGCGGTGATCAGGCGCGGAGCATAACTGCCGCCCATGAAAAGCTGGCGCCTTCAGAGGATTTTTGGCGACAGCGGCTTGAGCAGTTTAAAATATTGCAGCTTCCTTTTCTATCGGCGTCCGTGGCTGAAGCGCCGCACAGATGGCAGTCGAGCTCGTGGTTCATTCCAAGTGCTTTGGCTAAACTGGCGCCACATGATCGCACGGAATACCTGGTAACGGCTTGGCTGATCTATCTCGCCCGTATCGCGGGAGAAACAGAGCTTCAACTGGGATGGACGCCTGCATCGGATAGATCGCAAGCCGGTTTGAAAGCGGTGGAGGTGCTTATCGCCTCTGTCGTGCCGATGGAAGTTACCATTGATCTTGCACATGATTTTGAGGAAATGCGCAAAGCGGTGGCGGCCGAATTCGCTCAGCTGAGGGCGCACGCTAGCTTTGCCCGGGATCTTATCGCGCGCTGCCCGACATTGCGAGGTGTGGAGGCGCTACGGTCGCACCGGCCCTGGCCGCTTGGCATCACGATTACAGCAGATAGTTGTTCTGCCGCTGGCGATCTAGCTTCGAACGCGAGTTCTGAGACAACCCTATCCGGTGATTTGCTGACATTCGAGCTTTGCGCTCTGGATGGGAGCTTTCGATGGCACTTTGATGCAAGTCGATTGGCACCGGAGCAGATCGACCGCATGACGCAGCATTTGCAGAATCTGTTGTGCGCTGTGGTTGCCGATGCCGGGCTGCCGGTCGGCCGGATTGAACTGCTGTCGCCCGAGGAGCGGACCTACCTTTTGGAGGATCTGAACCGGACGGCGGCGGCCTATCCGTCGGATCTTTTCATCCACGAGCTGTTCGAGCAACAGGTGCGCCAGGCGCCGGAGGCGGTGGCGGTGGTCCATGAGGACGAGGCGCTCTCCTATGGCGAACTCAACGCCCGGGCCAACCGGCTGGCCCATCATCTGATCGCGCTCGGGGTGAAGCCGGATCAGCCAGTGGCGATCTGCCTGGAGCGCAGCCTGGCGATGGTGGTGGGTGTCTTGGCGATCCTGAAGGCCGGCGGCGCCTATCTGCCGCTGGACCCGGCCTATCCCTGCGCGCGGCTGCGGCAGGTCCTCGCGGATGCCGCGCCGCGGCTGCTAGTTTGCGATGCGGCCGGACGCGCGGCGCTCGGCCCTGAGGCGCTTGTCGATGTGACGGTGGTCGATCTGGAGACGGCCACTCCCACCTGGGCCGAGCTGCCGGCCTGCGATCCCGAGCCGCGCGCCCTTGGCCTCACCGCGCGCCATCTCGCCTATGTGATCTACACCTCTGGCTCAACCGGAACCCCAAAGGGCGTCATGGTCGAGCATGGAAGTCTGGTCAACTATTTGCATTGGTCGGATCGCAGCCATTACGAAGAAACCGGCAACGGTTCGCCCATGCTGCTGTCGTTCAGCTTTGATGCTGGCGTTACGACCTTGTTCGGGCCTTTGTTGGCGGGCGCCAAGCTTCGTCTTGTCAACCCCATTGCCCAAATACATGCGCTTGCTGGTTTAGAGGATGGTCAGACCTATGATCTAATCAAGCTGACGCCTTCGCATTTAAGCCTGCTGAACAAGCGGCTTGAAGCCGACAAGGGACCAGCCCCGACCAGAGCGCTCATGGTCGGTGGGGAGGCCTTGATCCCGGCAGACATGCAGTTTTGGCAAGAGCATTTCCCGAACGTGCGTCTGATCAATCATTATGGTCCGACAGAAGCGACGGTTGGATGTGCCACATTCGCAATATCAGACGCTGTCGGGGGGCTGGCCTCGATTCCCATCGGCCGTCCGATTGCGAACACGCGGATCTACCTGCTGGACGCTCATGGTGCGCCGGTGCCGTTCGGGGCGGTGGGCGAGCTCTATATCGGCGGGGCGGGGGTTGCGCGTGGCTACCTGAACCGGCCGGAGCTGACGGCCGAGCGG